>JBQTHC010000029.1:0-13605 GCA_052390255.1 Microthrixaceae bacterium | reverse complement strand
GGGGGGGCTGGCGACGCGCCCGGGCTCTTCAGCGGGCTCAGCGCCCGTGCATCATCACGAATCAGCCGATGGGCAAGGAGTCTGCGTGGGGTTGGCTGATGGCGGCGAGGAGGACCGACAGCCCGCGTTCGAACTCCTCTTCGTAGTCGCACGCGGCCAGCGTCGGAGCGAGCGCCGCGAGCGCCGGAAAGGCCTCCGGGTCGAGCGGAGGTCCCTCGTAGGGGAACGCCGCTGACGCTGCGCCGAGCTCGCCGATGATGGCACCGGTCGCGTACGCGACGAGCGCCCAGAACCACGACGCCGTCGCGCGATCGTCGAGCCCCGCGGCGCGCAGCGCGGAGAGCGTCGCTTCGACCGGCTCGAGCGCAGCGGGTGTCGACGGGAGACGAACGGCGAGGCGCTCGAAGAGGGCGGGGTGTGCGAGGCCGACCCGTCGCAGCTCGCGCAGGAGCGCTTGGATCCGTTCATCCCAGGGAGCCGTCGGATCGGGCAGCGCGATCTCTCCCATGATCCGCTCGACGAGCAGATCGAGGAGCGACTCCTTGTCGGCGACGTGCTTGTAGAGCGACATCGCCTCACAGTCGAGCACCTTGCCGAGCCGACGCATCGACAGCCCTGCCATCCCCTCGCGGTCCACGAGCGCGAGCGCCGCGTCGACGATCGCACCAGTTGACAGCGTTCCCCGTCTTGCCACCGGCCGTGCTCCTCGTTCGTCAGGGTGCGTTGACAGGTTACAGCGTAAGCCTTAGGGTCGAGCGCATGGCTTACGACGTAACCCAGGCGCGACCAGGCACCACACGACTTCGGGACCTCCCGTTCCGCGCGGTCGGCGATCAGCCGGCGTTCGAACCAGCGGGCCTGGAGCGCTTCGTCGACGGGCGCCGTGTGGCGGTGCTCGCGTACGCCCGCCGCGACGGGCGACCGAACCAGTCGCCGATCTGGTACGTGCACCAGGACGGCACGTTCTACATGTCGACGGTGACGGGGTCGCCGAAGCATCGAGCGCTCGAGCGCGACCCGCGCGTCTGTCTCACGATCCAGGACGAGGCCCCGCCATACCGAGCTGCGATCTTCGATGGCACCGTCGAGCTGTCGCCCATGCCTGACCCCGATCCGACCGCCGGGATCTCGGTTCGCTACCTGGGGCGCCTCGGCGCGGCGGCGTACGACCGGCTCACCGCCGAGCACTACGCGGCGACCGGGCTCACGCTCATGACCTTGCGACCCGATGCCGTGCGCGGCTTCGACAACACCCGCGCGCTGAGCCGGTCGGCGCTCGCGTTCGTGAGGGTGCGCAACTGGCTGCCCGTGCCGCGGGGCGTCCTGTGACCGGGCCCACTCAGCGAGCCGGCGCGCCGCACGAGCTCCACCTCGGTGACCGGCACGCCGCGGCGACCGCTGCCGACGCGGCCGCGGCGCTCGCCGCCGCCTTCCAGCCCGACCCGATGATGCAGTACCTCGTGCCGGACTCGACTCGGCGTCGCCGGATGCTCCTCCCGTACTTCGGGGCCGTGCTGCGTCAGGCAGGTCGCCGCGGCCGCCTGCGAGTGATCGGCGAGGGCACCGGCCTCGCCGCGGGTGGCGATCCCGCGACGCCGGGGCGGGTCACGGTCGCCGGCGCTGCCATCGCCATGCCCCCTGGGACCTACCCGTTGCCGGTCCTGCCTCAGCTCGCGGAGTGGCGGACGATGGTGACCTCGGGCTGGGGTGCCACGCTGCGGAACTTCCGCGACCTGCCGCCGATCGACGCCGCGCGCCCGAGCGAGCCGTACTGGTACCTCATGTACCTCGGTGTGCACCCGGACCAGCAGGGCCACGGTCACGGGGCCGCGCTGCTCGGCGACGTGCTCGCCGACGCGGACCGGGATCAGCTGCCGGCGTACCTCGTCACGATGAAGGAGGCGAACCTGGCCTGGTACGGCCGGTTCGGCTTCGCAGTGCGCGAGGAGCTGCGCCTTGGCCGCAGCGGGCCGCCGACGTGGACGATGCTGCGCCCCGCAGCGTCGTCCCCGCCAGCCACTGACTGATCGGTCGCGTCAGCCTTCAGCACGTGTGATCGCGTCGGCGACGGCGCCTCCGGTTCTGCCGAATTCCTCAAGGTTCGCCCGAAAGCGCCCGATACCAGGACCTGGTGCAGCATGGCGCTCCGGGTGGGGACGCGGGCGCGGTGCACGTCGAGGCATCCGTCCGGGAGGTGACGATGGGTCACGGGGAGCTCGCCAGCGCGGTCCGAGATGCCGTCGATCCCACGACGCTGATGCAGCGCGTCGCAGATCGCACGCTGGAGCTCATCCCGGCGGCAGAGGGCGTCGCGATCGGTCTGCTCAGAGGCCAGACGGTGACGTACGCGTGCGGTGCGGGCGTCGGAACCTCGTCGGTCGGAGCCGAGGTGAGCGTCGAGACGAGCCTGAGCGGGCTCGCGATCCGCACGGGTCGCGTGCTGCGGTCGCGTGACACCCAGATCGATCCCCGCGTCGACGCGGTCGCGTGTGCGCGCCTGTCGATCGTCTCACTCGTGTGCGTCCCCCTGGCGCGATCACACGAGATGTTCGGCGTGATGGCGGTCAGCGCATCCAGCCGGAACGCCTTCAGCGACGACGACATCGCCACCCTCACCCGGTTGGCCGACTTCCTGAGCGTCGCGATCGGGTCCGCCTGCGATCTG
The DNA here is from genome assembly GCA_052390255.1 of Microthrixaceae bacterium. Taxonomy (GTDB): domain Bacteria; phylum Actinomycetota; class Acidimicrobiia; order Acidimicrobiales; family VFJN01; genus VFJN01. The sequence goes on along the minus strand of JBQTHC010000029.1, from coordinate 10,940 downwards.
CACCGGACGAGCAACCAGCTCTTCGCCCTCGACCCGGCGTCGCGCGACTCCTCGCTGACCGACGAGGCGACCGGTCGGTACCTCATGAGCGTCCTCAACCCCGACACCGTGACTCGGATCGACGCACATCTGCGGGTGCAACAGGCGCTCGACAACCCCGACGACGTGGCGATCGTGTTCCAACCGATCCTCGACCTGCCGTCTGGTGACATCGTGGCGGTGGAGGCGCTTGCTCGCTTCGAGCTCACCCCGCTTCGGCCACCGAACCTGTGGTTCGACGATGCTCGCCACGCTGGGCTCGGCGTCGACCTGGAGATGCTCACGATCGCGCGCGCCCTCGCGCACCTACCGGCGCTGCCAGAAGGGGTCGCGGTCACCATCAACGTCGGCCCGGACACCATCACGAGCCCGCGCCTCTGGGACGCGCTGGGACGCGTCCCACCGCGGCGCGTCGTGCTCGAGCTCACCGAACACGTCGCGTTCGAACAACCTGGCTTGGCCTCCGGGTTGAAGCGGCTTCGCAAGTCCGGCGTGCGCATCGCGGTCGACGACGCGGGGGCCGGCTACTCCGGCCTCACCCACATCCTCAAGCTCGCCCCCGACTTCATCAAGCTCGACCGCGAGCTCATCTCGGGCATCGACCTCGACCCGGTCAGACGAGCGCTCGTGACCTCGCTCGTCGCGTTCGGCGCTGAGAGCGGCGCCGGGATCCTCGCCGAGGGCGTCGAGACGCCAGACGAGCTCTCGGCCGTGCGGCGTCTCGGCGTTCGCTACGCGCAGGGGTACCTCCTCGGCTCTCCGGCGCCCCTCGAGGCCCTCGACCTCGACGGCGCCAGACCCAGCACGCCCACATTCGGCTCGCCGGCCTCCGAGTCGGCGAGGCCTCCGCTGTCGTAGGCGCGCGACGCGCCTTCAGCGCGCCGCGACGTCGAGGATGTCGCAGACCTGCCTGATCGCGGGGGCGCGCACCATGTGCTCGGGACGGGGCTGTGGCGAATGCGTTGGTACTACGAGTCCGGCTTCCAGCCCGGCGTCCAAGCTGCCAGGGACCGACTGCTGAGCGAATCCAGCAGGTAGCCCCTCAGCCGACGGCACCCGAACGTCCACCGCGAGCCCCCGGTGCACCTCGCGTGCGCCGTACTGTTCGTCGACGTGGCGCGCGCTTCCTTGAGTGGCCTGGAGCGTCGCCGGGTCTCGACGTGGTTGGCACGTCTGTCCGACATCGGGGTGACGTCGGCGGACTCGGAGGAGCTTCGCGTCCGCAAGGCGGTGCTGACGCTGTCCTCGACGATGATGGCGAGCCTCTCACTCGTCTGGGTGGTGACCTACGCCGTGCTCGGCCTGTGGGTGTCGGCGGCGATCCCGTTCGCCTACCAGCTCGCATCGGCCGCAAGCATCTCGGTGTTCGCGCGGACCCGCCGCTACCTGTTGTACCGGCGCAGCCAGCTGTGGATGAGCTTGCTCCTGCCCTTCGTCCTGCAGTGGAGCCTGGGCGGGTTCAAGAGCTCATCGGCCGTGTGCCTCTGGGGGCTCACGTCGCCGTTGGGTGCGCTGTTGTTCGTGGGCGCGCGTCAGGCGACGCCGTGGTTCGTTGCATTCGTGGGCCTGGTCGCCGTGTCCGGCGCGGTCGATCCGACGTTGGCGGTCACGGCACCCACCGTCCCCGCAGGTGTCGTGGTCACGTTCTTCGCCCTCAACGTGATCGGGGTGGCGACCACCGCCTTCGCGTTGCTCCAGTACTTCGTGCGGGCACGCGAACGCGAACAGGCAAGGTCCGAGCGCCTGCTTCTCAACGTGCTGCCTGCGCCGGTCGCTGCGCGCTTGAAGAACGACGAAGGGACCATCGCGGACGCGTTTGAGGTCGTCACGGTCCTGTTCGCCGACATCGCTGGCTTCACGCCGCTCGCTGAGCGTCTCTCCGCGCAAGACGTGGTCGCCTTGCTGGACCGCGTCTTCGTGCGTTGGGACGCGCTCGCGGAGCGATGCGGCGTCGAGAAGATCAAGACCATCGGCGACGCGTACATGGTCGCCGGCGGCATTCCCGTGGCCCGGCACGACCACGCCGAGGCCATCGCCGAGATGGCCCTCGAGATGGGTAGGGAGGCGGCGCAGGTCGCGGCCGATGTCGGGCTGCCTCTCGAGGTGCGGGTCGGCATCGACACCGGCCCGGTCGTAGCCGGCGTGATCGGCAGGGCGAAGTTCATCTACGACCTCTGGGGCGACACCGTCAACACCGCGAGCCGCATGGAATCCCACGCTCAGCCCGGCACCATCCAGGTCACCGAGCGGACCTACGAGTGCCTGCGCGAGGGCTACGTCTTGCGTCGGCGCGGAACGATCGAGGTCAAGGGCAAGGGACCGATGACGACCTACCTGCTCGTCGACCGTCGGCGCCGCGAGCCCATGCCGAGATGACGACCCGAAGGCCTCGGGCTCCTCCGGCCACCACTTCGGGTAGTCGTCCGCGGCGTGGGTGAGCCGGGCCAGCATCACGCAGTCGGCAATGTCGCCTGATCGTCTCGGGCGTACCAGCACGGCTCCACAGTGCCAGGCTCTACCGCGCTGTGGTGCGCAGCCTCGCGGGCGCGTTTGTCCTGGTCAGAGGGTTGTCACACCCCGTGAGTTGAATGGTGGTGTGGAGTCGTTGGTGTCGTCGGTGGGCTGTCAGGGGCGGGGGGGGGTGGGGGCGGGGGCGCGTCTGGGTGTGTTGATGGGGCAGATCAAAGTGCTCACGGCGGGGGTCGTCAGCGTGATCGCTGAGGTGTTGGCGGCGGAGGCGTGGGGTGTTGGTGGTGGGTTGCGGTCTCCGGAGCATTGGGTGGCGTGGCGTACGGGGGTGTCGCCGGGGCGGGCGGCTGGGCTGGTGGCGATGGCGCGCCGCCAAGGTGAGCTGACCGAGTGTGGAGCGCTGTTCCGGGCGGGGTCGTTGGGTGAGGACGCGATGCGTGTGATCGCGACCAAGGCGCCGGTGGAGCGTGATGGGGAGCTCGCCGGGTTGGCGCCGATGATGATGCACACCCAGCTCTCCCGGATCCTGCGTCACTTGCCGGATCAGGAACCCGGGGCGAGGCCCGAGCCTGGCCGGGAGGTGAGCTTCGGGTTCCGGTCCGATGGTTGGTGGGAAGGCCGCCAGGTCCTGCCACCTGACGAGGGCGCGGTGGCCCAGAAGGCCCTCGAAGCGGCCCGTGGCGAGCTGTTCGGTGAGCGTCAACCGGATGCGGATCCGATGGTGCGGGGCCCGGTCAGCTGGGGTGACGCGTTCGTCAGGGTCTGTGAGGTCGCGCTCGACGGGTTGGATCCCGCGACTCGCCGTGGTGAGGCGCGGGGGGAACGAGCGCAGGTGATCGTGCACGTCGATGCCCGTTCCGATGGCGACGGTCAGGCACGGTTGCATCTTGGTCCGCAGCTGCCCGACGCGTTGTGCCGCTACTTGTGCTGCGACGCGAAGGTCCGCGCCGCGATCGAGAGCCCCGACGGGTCCCTGCTGGGGATCAGCCCGCTCGAGGCGACCGTGAACCCGCGGCTGCGGGTCCTGATCGAACAGCGCGACCAGGGGTGCCGCTACCCGGGCTGCTCCCAGCAGCGCTGGGTCCAGGTCCACCACCTCATCCACCGCGAACACGGCGGGTTGACCATCCCCAAGAACCTGTTGTGCTTGTGCCCGTTCCACCACCGTCTGCACCACCACGGCGCCTTCAGCATCGAAGGCAACCCCGAATCAGCCGCCGGACTCAGGTTCATCGACCACTGGGGCCACGACATCGGCCCACCCCGCTACGGGCCCGTGGCCCCACCCGCGTTCGGGACCCAACCAGTGTTCACCCCACCCACCGGCGAACCCCTCGACACCCGATGGTTCACCTGGAACTGACGCCGCGCGGCCGCTGACCGAACGAGGAGCGCCGCGACATTGGGCTGGACGGCGAGGCCTGCACTCGGGGACCCGGTTCCGCCCGCGTGCGCCAAGCATCGGACCGACGTCAGCGTCCGGGCTGGCGCCGCGGCGGCCTCAGCGGCAACGCTTTCGGGCATGCCGAGCTGGGTGGAGCGTGACGCCGCGGTCGTGTGGCACGGCTTCACCCAGATGTCCTCGTACGCGGAGAACCAGCCGATCATCGTCGACCGCGCGGAGGGCCGCGAGCTGATCGACGTCGACGGCGTCCGCTACCTCGATGCCATCTCTTCGTTGTGGGTCACGACCCTCGGTCACCGCGTGCCTGAGCTCGACGCGGCACTGCGAGACCAGATCGACCACGTTGCGCACGCCACGCTGCTCGGCAACGGGAGCCGCATCGTCGTGGAGCTCGCGGAGGCGCTGGCCGCGGTCGTGCCCGTGACCGAGCCGCACATCCTCTTCGCGTCCGACGGAGCGGCGGCGGTGGAGCAGGCGCTCAAGATCGCGTTCCAGCACTGGGTGAACCTGGGCGTGACCGGTCGCACGCGCTACCTCGCGCTCGGCGGCGCGTACCACGGTGACACGGTCGGCTCGCTCTCGCTCGGAGCCGGCGGCTTCGGCACCGACGTCTACGACCCGCTGCGGTTCCCGGTGCTCCGCGGTGTGGGCTACGAGAGCGCCGCCTGGCTCGACGAGGCGCTCGCGCTGCTCGCGGCGCACGCGGATGAGCTCGCCGCGGTGGTCATCGAGCCGCTCGTGCAGGGCGCCGCGGGCATCGAGGTTGCCGAGGCAGCCGACGTGCGCGCCCTCGGCGACGCGTGTCGGGAGCACGGCGTGCTGCTCATCTGCGACGAGGTGGCCACCGGCTTCGGGCGCACCGGGACTCTGTTCGCGAGTGAGCAGTGCGGGCTCCGACCCGACCTCCTCTGCCTCGGCAAGGGCATCACCGGCGGCTATCTCCCGATGTCGGCGACGGTCGCCGCCGGGCACGTGTTCGAGTCGTTCCTCGGCCCTGACCTCGGCGAGCGAACGCTGTACCACGGCCACTCCTACGGCGGGAACGCCCTCGCCGCTGCGGTCGCGCTCCGTCACCTGCAGCTGATCGAGGAGTGGGACGTCCTCGCGAACGTGCAGGCCCGGGCACAGCAGCTCGCCACGCTCCTCGCCGAGCGCCAGCCTGCGCTCCCCGCGAAGACCGTGGTGCGCCAGCGCGGCCTCATGTGCGGGGTCGAGCTGCAACCACCGGCCGAGGGTCTGCGCTGGGGTCGCCTCGTGTGCGCCGCCGCCGTGCGACGCGGTGTCCTGCTCCGTCCGCTCGGCGACGTGGTCGTCGTGATGCCACCGCTGACAACCACCGCCGACGAGATCGAGCGCATCGTCGACGCGCTGTGCGACGCGATCGGGGAGGTGTGCGAGTGACGACGCGCGTCGGCTCGAGCTGGGACGTGCGGGTCGACGCGCGCAACGCCGTCACGCACGCAGCCGGCCGCTGGCGCACGATCCGCGACTTCGACGCGCTCGGTCCCGACGGCGCGCTGCAGGGAGTCGACGGCGCGGTGGTGTCGTTCGCGTCCAACGACTACCTCGGGCTCACCGCGCATCCGGCGGTGATCGCAGCCGCCCACGCGGCGCTCGATCGCTGGGGGAGCGGGTCCGGCGCATCACGGCTCGTCACGGGCGCTCGGCCGGTGCACCGCGAGCTAGAGCAGGAGCTGGCCGAGTGGAAGGGGACCGACGCCGCGCTGCTGTTCCCGACCGGCTTCGCGGCCAACCTCTCCGTGCTGAGCGCGCTCGCGAGGCCGGGCACCCTCGTGTGCTCCGACGAGCTCAACCACGCGTCGATCATCGACGGCTGCCGGCTCGCACGGGCCGATGTCGCGGTGTACCCGCACCGCGACATCGATCACGTCGCAGCGCTGCTCGACGAGACGGACGGTCCCGCCATCGTCGTGAGCGACACGGTGTTCTCGATGGACGGTGATGCGGCGCCCGTCGAAGCGCTCGCGGAGGTCTGCGGTCGCCACGACGCGCTGCTCGTCCTCGACGACGCGCATGCCGTGCTCGACGCGCACGCCGTCGACCTGCCCTGTGCCGTGGTGCGCGTGGGAACGCTCTCCAAGACGCTCGGCAGCCTCGGGGGGTTCGTGGCCGCCTCGAACGCGATCGTCGAGCTCCTCGTGAACGAGGCCCGTCCGTTCATCTTCACCACGGCACCGACCCCGGCCGACACAGCGGCCGCGCTCGCCGCGCTGCGGGTCGTGCGCTCGACCGAGGGTGACGCGCTCGTCGATCGCCTGCGCGGCCACATCGCGCGGGTGGCACCGGGCAACCCGTCGCCGATCGTGCCGATCGTCATCGGCGAAGAGGCGGATGCGATCGCTGCGTCGGCTGCCCTCCTCGAGCAGGGGATCTTCGTGCCCGCGATCCGTCCGCCTACCGTGGCGCCCGGCACGTCCCGGCTGCGAGTTGCGCTCTCTGCTGCGCACACGGACGAGGACGTCGGCCGGCTTGTCGCTGGTCTGCGAGGGATCCATGCCGCGCCCTGAGCGCCTCGTGGTGGTCACCGGCACCGGTACAGACGTCGGTAAGACGTGGGTGACCGTCGAGATCGCACGCGCCCTGCGCGCCGCCGGTGTGTCGGTGGCCGTGCGCAAGCCCGCCCAGTCCTTCGCGCCCGGTGATGCGGACACCGACGCGTCGCTGCTCGCCGAAGCCACCGGGGTCAGCCCCGAGACGGTCTGCCCGTCGCACCGCTGGTACCCGGTTCCGCTTGCTCCGCCGATGGCCGCCGACGCGCTGGCTCGATCGCCGATCGCGATCGACGATCTCGTCGCGGAGATCGTCTGGCCCGACGACACCCAGCTCGGCTTCGTCGAGGGCGCCGGTGGGCTGTGCTCGCCGATCGCGCACGACGGCGACACGCTCACCCTCGTCGAGCGTCTGCGTCCCGACCTCGTGCTGCTCGTGGCGGATCCGGCGCTCGGGGTCGTGTCGAGCGTTCGGCTCACCGCACACGCCCTCGACGGGGTCCCGCCGCTCGTCGTGCTCAACCGCTTCGACGAGACCGATGACGTCCACTGCCGCAGCCGTGACTGGCTGCGCGACACCGACGGCTTCTCGGTGATCACGCATCGCGACCTTGCCGCGAACGTCGACCTGTTCGCTGCCCTGACCCCGCTCACCGCCTGACCTGGAGGCTCTTGTGTCCGACCTGCGCCACGACTGGACCGTCGACGAGGCGGCGACGCTCCTCGGCTCGCCGTTCTCCGACCTGCTCGCGCAGGCGCACACCGCGCACCGCACGTGGTGGGACCCGAACGTGGTCGAGGGCGCGATGCTCCTGTCGATCAAGACCGGCGCGTGCCCCGAGGACTGCGCCTACTGCCCGCAGTCCGCGCAGTGGTCGACGGGACTCCAGGCGCAGCCGTTGATGGATGCGGCGGAGATCGTCGCCAGCGCGCGCCTGGCCCGAGCGGCGGGCGCGACCCGGTTCTGCCTCGGCGCGGCGTGGCGCTCACCGACCGACCACCAGGTGGCGAAGGTGGCGCAAGCAGTAGAGGGTGTTGCCGCGCTCGGCATGGAGACCTGCGTGACGTTGGGCATGCTGACAGCCTCCCAAGCGGTGACGCTGGCCGACGCCGGCCTCGACTACTACAACCACAACCTCGACACGTCGCCCGAGTTCTACGGCACGATCATCACCACCCGCACCTACGCCGACCGGCTAGAGACGCTCGAGAACGTGCGAGCGGCCGACGTCAAGCTGTGCTGCGGCGGCATCGTCGGCATGGGGGAGTCGCGCCGAGATCGCGCCGGCCTCCTCGTGCAGCTCGCGTCGCTCGACCCGCATCCCGAGAGCGTGCCGATCAACATGCTCATCCAGGTGCCCGGCACCCCGCTCGACGGCACGCCCGAGCTCGACGGCCTCGAGCTCGTCCGGACGGTGGCCGCTGCACGGGTGATGATGCCGGCCTCGGTCGTGCGCCTCTCGGCGGGCCGCACGGACATGACCGACGAGCTCCAAGCGCTGTGCCTGCACGCCGGCGCCAACAGCATCTTCCTCGGCGACCGGCTCCTGACGACGGCGAACCCAGGCGAAGACCACGACCAGTCGCTGCTCGAGCGCCTCGGCGTGCGCCTCGCGGATCAGCCGCTGATGAGCAGCGTCACGCCGAGCCCGGCGTAGCCGCACGAACCGCAAGGCGGCGACTGAACCGACGTCGCTTCGCGCTCACCCCACGCCGCAGCAGCTCGCGGAACTGCGCCTCGCGCTCGGGTGCGAGCTTCGCGCCGTCACGATCGGTCACGTCGAAGCGGTCGATGACGAGCCCGTCGTGCGAGCTGACCTGCGCGGCGCGGACCTCGATGCCGGCACCAGCGAACGCTGCGGCGACCGCGTGCAGGACGCCGATCCGGTCCGCGAGCACCACCTCGCAGAGTGTGTGCCAGGGCGACGCCGCGCCGTCGAAGCTGACCTCCGCGTCGGGGAGCGGCGGTGAGGTCACTGGCCCGTCGAGCGACGCCGCGATGGCGGCGAGGAGCGCGGACTCGTCGAGCGAGGAGGTGGGCTCCACCAGGAACGAGTCGAGGACGACGTCGTCCTCCCAGGTCGCGAGCACCGCCTCGGTGATCGTGAGGGACTGCTCGGCGAAGGCATGCGTGATCGATGCGAGGAGCGCCGGACGGTCACGACAGGCGACGTCCACCCAGGCCTGCCCGTTGCTCGCCGGTGTCGTCTCGATGTGCAGGTGGCTCGGCGGCGGGTCGAGCAGGCGGGCGTGGCGCGCCATCGCCTCGGGCGTGGTCCGCAGGACGTAGGCGCGGGGAGCGGTGGCGAGGCGCTGCATCGCACCGGGTCGCCCGTCGAGGAGCGCCGCGGCGGCGTGGCGACGCTGGTCGGCCAGCGACCGTGCCTCCACGCCCGAGAGCTCGTCGTCGGCGAGCACCGACTGGATGAGGTCGTACAGCGCTCGGAGGCGCTGCAGCTCCCACCGCTCGCGCCCCTCCGCCACCAGTGTGCTGAGCAGGTAGAGCTGCCGGGCGGTCTCGGGGCTGTCGAGGTGCGCGGCGAGCGCGAGCACGGGTTCTTCGCCGAGGGCGCCGGGTTGGTGGGAGGCCGACCAGAGCAGGTCGCGATCCGCCACGAGGCGCAGCACCGTCCGCCGGTCCTCCTCCGCGAGCGCGAGGCGCGCCATCGTCGCCCGAGCGACCGGGAGCGGATCGCGCTGGTCCTTCAGCGCTTCGACCAGGAACACCGCGAGCACGAGGTGGTCGGGGTGCTCGAGCTGGCGCATCTCGCCTGCGAGCGGGTCGTCCTCGTGGAGCAGACGCCGTCGCTCTAGCGCGCCGAGGCGGTGGCCCTGCAACGGGTCGAGCGAAAACGGGTCGCGCGCCCGCTGCTCGAGCGCGTCGGCGAGCTCGGGAAGCGCGCGGCGCAGCACGCCCGACGTCTCGAGGAAGCGCCAGGACCGCGCGTTGCCGAACTCGACCACGTCGAGGAGCTTCGCTGTGAGGCGGTCGTCCCAGCGGATCGGCGCTTCGCCCGTCTGCCGCAACCAGTCGAACACCGCCGGCGCCGGTCGGCGGCGGGCGAGCGCGTGCGCGGCGTCGAGCGCCAGCGGGAGCGCGAGCGCGTTCGGTGGCTGTGCGGCGAGGTCGACCTCGTCACGGTTCACGCGCAGCCACCCCCCGTCTGGCGCGGGCGTGTCGGCCGGGACGGCCGTCACCGGTGCTGCGCCGCGCAGCACGGAGTAGCGGAGCTTCAGGAGCTGCGGCGCGGCGAGCGTGGTGACCAGCACCACGAGGAGCAGCGCCGCGTAGAGGTCCGGGCTCAGCACGCCCTGCTGGAGGCCGAGGGTGGCGAAGATCAGGCCGACCTCGCCGCGCGGCAGCATGCCAAGGCCGATCAAGGCCTTGTCGCCGGGGGCTCCGATCGCGCCGAGGGGTGAGAGCAGCTTCCCGACGATCGCGACCACGAGGAGCACGGCGGCGTCTCGGAGCACGGTCGCGCGCCCGAACGACGCGACGTCGGCGTCGATGCCGATCTGGAGGAAGAACACCGGGATGAACAGGTGGCCGACCGAGCTGAGCTCGCGGCGGATCTGCTCCACCTGCCTGGCCCGGGACAGCGCGATCCCGGCGACGAACGCGCCGACGATCGGCGCGAGCTTCGCAGCGTTGGCGAGCTCCGCGAAGGCCAGCGTGAAGGCGAGGGCGAGGGCGACCATCGTGCCGGTGGACCGCGATGCGCGCTCGATCAGCGCGAACAGCGGTGGCCCCAGTCGCAGACCGCCGATGCCGCCCACCACGAGGAACGCCACCGCCACCACGACGATCCCAGCCACCGAGAGGACCGACACCGACCCCTCGGTGACGAGCCGCACCACGACCGTGAGCACGACGAGTCCCATCACGTCGTCGGCGACCGCGGCCCCGAGCACGATGCGCGCCTCTGTGGTGGCCAGCGCCTTCAGGTCGCCGAACACCCGGGCGGTGATGCCGACGCTCGTGGCAGTGAGCGCGGCGCCGACGAACAGCGAGGTGTTGAAGTCCTGCCCGAGGAGCTGCATCGCGCCGATCCCGAGGAGCAGAGGAGCGACCACTCCGACGGTCGCCACGAGGAACGATGTCCGTCCGACGCGACCGAGCTCTGCCAGATCCATCTCGAGGCCCACATCGAGGAGCAGCAAGATGACGCCCAGCTCGCCGAGGGTTCGCAGGACCTCGTCGCCGCCGCCTCCGCCGACTGCGTTCAGCAGCGACGGTCCGATCGCGATGCCGGCAACGATCTCCCCGACGACGGCAGGGATGCCGATTCGCTCTGCGACCTCTGCCGCGACCTTGGCGGCGATCAGGACGATGAGGATGTTGCGGAGGATCTCTGCGATGTCCATGGTCTGCCGGGGGCTGGGTCAGGGGCGGGGATCGCAGCGGGGGGGGAAGTGGATAAAAAAGACCCCCCCAGAAAGTTGTAGGTGTGTTTGGGGGTGTTGAGTAGCACCCCGAGGGGAACAAAAGGTCCCCAGCCCCCCCCGAGCCCCAAAAA
>JBQTHC010000028.1:0-15365 GCA_052390255.1 Microthrixaceae bacterium | reverse complement strand
GGTAGGTGCTGGGGTAAGACATCACGGAGCACCACCACCCCTTTTTCGGCTCCACGTGGGGGGTGGCCACCGACTTCTGGCTCCCGGGCCTGATGGTGGGCGACTTGGTGGGCGCGCTCGGCAAGGTCGCACGGCGCGCCACCTTCAACGCGCAACACCATCGGCTCGATCTCGTGGGCACCTGCCCGCGGTGCGCGTGAACCGACGCGGTCGGTCGTGACGGACTACAACTCCGGCATGGCTGACGACGCACTCCGCACGGATCTGTTCATCGCTGGCGAGTGGCGGCCCGCGCTGAGCGGCGACCGCTTCCCGGTCCTCGACCCCGGCACGGAGGAGACGATCGCCACCGTCGCGAGCGCTGGAGCCGACGATGCACGCGCCGCAGCGGCAGCCGCCGCAGCGGCGCAGCCGGGCTGGGCCGCGACGCCCCCGCGACAGCGAGCCGAGGTGCTGCGCCGCGCGTGGGAGCTGCTCACCGAGCGGGCCGACGCGCTGGCTCGCCTGATCACGCTCGAGAACGGCAAGGTGCTGGCGGAGGCGCGCGGCGAGATCATCTACGCCGCGGAGTTCTTCCGCTGGTTCAGCGAAGAGGCCGTTCGGCTGCGGGGCGAGATCGGCACGGCACCCGCCGGCACGAACCGCATCCTCGTGGTGCACCAGCCCGTCGGCGTCGCGTACCTCGTCACCCCATGGAACTTCCCTGCAGCGATGGCGACCCGAAAGATCGCACCTGCGCTGGCCGCCGGGTGCGCCGTGGTCCTCAAGCCGGCGACGCTGACACCGCTGACCGCGCTCGCGGTCGCGGACGTCCTCGACGAGGCGGGCGTGCCAGCGGGCGTCGTGAACGTCGTCCCAGGTCGCAGTGCGAGCACGATCACCGCGGCGGTGCTCGAGCACGAGCGCGTGCGCAAGCTCTCCTTCACCGGGTCGACCGAGGTTGGCAAGCTCCTGCTGCAGCAGGCATCGGGACGAGTGCTGAACACCTCGATGGAGCTCGGCGGCAACGCCCCCTTCATCGTGCTGGCCGACGCCGACCTCGACGCCGCGGTCGAGGGGGCGATGATCGCCAAGATGCGCCACAACGGCGAGACCTGCACCGCGGCGAACCGCTTCTACGTGGAGGAGGCCGTCGCCGAGGAGTTCGGCGCGCGCCTCGCCACAGCGATGGGCGCGCTGCCCATGGGTCACGGCCTGGGCGACGGCGTCCGCCTCGGCCCGCTCGTCGATGCGGAGACCCGGGACAAGGTCGCCGAGCTCGTCGACGCCGCGGTCGCCGCCGGAGCGAAGGCGGCGGTCGGCGGCGAGCGCCCCGAGGGCAGCACCGGCTTCTACTACCCGGCGACGGTCCTCACCGGCGTCGCCCGGGACAACCCGATCCTCGAGGAGGAGATCTTCGGGCCCGTCGCACCGATCGTCGCGGTGGCGGACGAGCACGAGGCGGTCCGACTGGCGAACGCCACCACGATGGGGCTCGTCGCCTACGTCTTCACGGGCGATCTCGCGAAGGGCCTCCGGGTGGCGGAGGCGCTCGAGTCGGGCATGGTCGGCCTCAACAAGGGCATCGTGTCCGACCCAGCCGCACCCTTCGGGGGCGTCAAGGAGTCGGGCGTCGGCCGAGAGGGCGGCCACGAGGGGATGCTCGACTACACGGAGACCAAGTACATCGCGACCGACTGGTGACGCGTCGCTCCGTGGTCGAACCAGCGAACGCGAGACTGCGACTGTGACCGCTCCTGCGATCGACCAGGCCACGCTCGACCACGCACTCGCGCTCGTGCGCGAGGCAGGCGACCGGACCCTGCAGTGGTTCCAGTCCGCCACCCTCGAGGTGACGCGCAAGCACGACGGCACACCCGTGACCGCCGCCGATCGGGACGCGGAGCGCTTCTTGCGCGAGCACCTCCTCGACGCGTTCCCCGATGATGGGATCCTCGGCGAGGAGGAGGCCCCCACCACGGGCACCTCGGGTCGGCGGTGGATCATCGACCCGATCGACGGCACGAAGGCGTTCACCTGCGGCGTCCCGCTCTACTCCAACCTGCTCGCCCTGGAAGACGAGCATGGCATCGCGCTCGGCATCGTGAACCTCCCGGCGCTCGGCGAGGCCGTGTGGGCGGGTCGGGGGCTCGGATGCTGGTCCGAGCGCGGACCTGCGACGGTGAGCGAGCACGCCACGCTCGAGGGCGCGTACGTGATGGCGAGCTCGTTGAGCCACTGGCCACCGGGCGCCATCGGCAGGCTCGAGTCGAAGGGCGCGATCTTGCGCACCTGGGGTGACGGCTACGGGTACGCGCTCGTGGCCACCGGGCGCGTCGCCGCGATGGTCGACCCCGTCGTGGCGACCTACGACATCGGCCCGATGCCCGTGATCATCCGGGAGGCCGGTGGCCGGTTCAGCGACCTCGACGGCGTCGACTCCATCGAGTCGGGCAACGGCGTTGCGAGCAACGGCCACCTCCACGACGAGCTCCTCGCCGCGCTGCGCGCCTGACCGCCTGACGGCTGCGCTACCTCTCAGCACCCACCGACTCGAGAGGGGCCCGACCGCGCCGTGCCAGCACTCGGGCGCGTAGCGGACCGGAAGCCTCCCGATCCGCGCAGTCCTCAGAGCCAGCCGACGCGCTTGAAGCGGCGGTAGAGCAGGAAGCAGATGAGGGCCATCACGCCGATCACGAGCAGGTAGCCGTAGTACCAGCGCAGCTCGGGCATGTGGTCGAAGTTCATGCCGTAGATGGCGCCGATCACCGTGGGGATGCCGCCGATGGCGACCCACGCAGAGATCGTGCGCATGTCGTCGTTCTGTCGGATCGTGATCTGCGCGAGGTTCGCGTTGAGCACGTCGGAGAGCAGGTCGCGAGTGTGGTTGACCGAGCCGACGATCTTGGTGAGGTGGTCCTGCACGTCGCGGAAGTAGCTGTGCAGCTCCGGATGCGCCTTCGGCAGCTTGCCCTCGGCGAGCGCGCCCAGCGGTTCGAGCAGCGGTTCGGTGTTGCGGATGAACTCGAGCACCTGGCGCTTCAGCTTGAAGATCCGCTGGGTCGGGTCGTACCCACGGGGACGGTTGATGGAGAAGACGGCCGACTCGATCTCGGCGAGGTCGTTGTCGAGCCCGTGCACGACCGGGCCGTAGTCGTCGACCACCCGGTCGACGACCGCGTGGAGCACCGCCATCGGGCCGCACCGGATCCGTTCGAGGTCCTGCTCGATCGTGGCTCGCACGCTCGCGAGCGCACTCGCCTGGCCGTGGCGGACCGTGACGACGTAGTTCGCTCCGACGAAGACGAGGAGCTCCGCGAACGCGACGGTCTCGGTGATGTCGTCGTAGCGGGCGGTCTTGAGCACGACGAAGAGGTCTTCGTCGTACACCTCGAGCTTGGGCCGCTGATGCGCGTTGATCGCGTCGTCGACCGCGAGCTGGTGCAGGCCGAACTCGGCGCGCACCGCTTCGAACTCCGTGGGATCCGGCTCGTGGAGCCCGATCCACACGAAGGAGTCGGGCTCTGACGCAGCCTCCAGTGCGTCGTCCAGATCGAGCTCGCCCGGGCGACGCTCGCCACCCGTGTACACCGCGCAGTCGACGATCACCGTGTCATCTTCACTCAGCCGTGGCAGGCTCGCCGGTGATGGACCCCGACACACACCTGGCTCACCTTCGTGCGGACAGCGACGCCTTGCTCGCTGCCTATCGCGCCGACCCGACCGCCGACGTCCCCTGCTGTCCGGGATGGGATCGGACTGCGCTGCTCGCACACGTCGGGCGCACGCACGAGTGGGTACGGCTCCAGGTGGAGCGGGGCACCGCGGAGCGGGTGCGGTTCGGCGAGACCGCGCCGGCACCCGAGGGCGAGGCAATGATCGGTTGGTTCGAGGGCGGCGCCACGGCGCTCATCGACGCGCTCGGGTCGATGGACGTCGAGGCCACCTGGCCCACCTGGGCCGGCCCGCAGCCGGGCAGGTTCTATCCCCGCCGCATGGCCCAGGAGACCGCCGTGCACCGACGGGACGCCAATCCTGCACCCTTCGATCCTGAGCTCGCCGTCGACGGGGTGAACGAGCTCCTCGAGCTCTTCGCTCCGCTCGCCGCCCCGGACAAGCTGGCCGGCCACACGGGGTCGATCCACCTGCACGCCACCGACGCAGACGGCGAGTGGCTCGTCCACCTCACCCCCGAAGGGATCCGCTTCGAGCACGGCCACGCGAAGGGCGACGTCGCCATTCGCGGCGCCGCGGGAGACCTCCTGCTGTGGGGTTGGAACCGGGTGCCCGTCGACGAGCGCTTCGAGGTCTTCGGAGATACGGCCTTGCTCGACGCGTGGCGAACCTCCGTCGCCATCTAGCCGCCTGCCGTTCTCGGGCGGAAAGCCCGTCGCCGAGACGGACGAATCGCCCCAGTTCGCCTCAGGACGCTGCCGCGGCCGGCGTCCACTCCGCCCGGAGGTGCTTGATGCCGTTGATGAAGTTCGAGCGGAGCCGGTCGGGCTCGCCGATCGCGCGGATGTCGGGCACGCGCTGCTGCAGCTCGCGGAACATCACGGTGATCTCGCGCCGTGCAAGGTGCGCGCCGAGACAGAAGTGGGGACCGGGTCCGCCGAAGCCGACGTGATCGTTCGGGGTCCGCCCGACGTCGAACCGGTGCGGGTCGGCGAACACGAGGGGATCTCGGTTCGCGGAGTTGTACCAGAGCACGACCTTGTCGCCCTTGGCGAACACCTTGTCGCCGATCGCGACGCCGTCTTCGGTGACGGTCCGGCGGAAGTGGATGACCGGGCTCGCCCAGCGCACGATCTCCTCCACCGCCGTGGGTGCCAGCGCATCGAAGTCGGCCCACCACCGCGCCCGCTCCTCGGGATGCTCGGTGAGCGCGTACAGGCCGTGCGCGATGGCGTTGCGGGTGGTCTCGTTGCCAGCGACGACGAGCAGGAGGAAGAACGAGGCAAGCTCCGCCGGGGTGAGCATCTCGCCGTCGACCTCGGCGGTCACGAGCGCGGTCGTGAGGTCGTCGGTCGGGTTCTTCATGCGCGCCTCGCCGAGCTCGGTGATGAGCAGGCTGAGGTCCTGGGCGGCCTGGAGCAGCGCGGCCATGATCCCGCCCTCGCTCTGGTCGGGCACGTACTCGGGGTCGCCGAGGCCGAGGATCACGTTCGTGCGGTCGAAGATGAACTGCTCCTGGCTGCGCGGGATCCCCATCAGGTCCACGATGATCCGCAGCGGGAGGATCGCAGCGATGTCGGTGACGAAGTCGCCTTCGCCGCGCTCGATCACCGCGTCGAGGATCTCGCGCGCCGTCTGCTCGACGTCGCCCTTCATCGCGTCGAGCTGGCGAGGGGTGAAGCCCCTCGACACGATGCGTCGCAGGCGCGCGTGGCGGGGGTCGTCCATGTTGATGATCGAGCCGAGGAACTCGAGGAACTCCGGGGGCATGTCGGCGATGTTGGTGCCCTGCCCGGAGCAGAACAGTGCCGGGTGCTTGCTCGCCTCGACGACATCGGCGTGGCGCGTGAGCGAGTAGTAGCCCGGTCCAGGAGGGAACAGCTCGGAGAGCTGCGGCTCGGCAAAGAAGCGGATGGGATCCTGCTCCCGCAGCGTGGCGAAGGCGCCCTCGCGCTCCGCGAGGGGTCGCACCCAGAACTCGAAGTCCGACAGATCGATGTCCTCGAGTGCGAGCGTTGTTGCTGGGTCCATGCCCCCAAACTAGACCGCTCGGTCAAGTGATGGTGCTGCCGCCTGCGGGCGCTCAACCGCTCCCGTCGAAGGTCGCGGCCTTGATGCCGACCGTCGAGAGCTCCCGGAGGAACGGCACGGGGTCGACGATCGACGCGAGGCCCGCAGCGCCCGGGGCGATGCGCCCGTCGAGCGCCCAGGTGAGGGCGAGTGCAGCCACCGCCCCCGCGGCGACCGCAGGGCGGTCGAGTGCGCCGAGCACGCTGACGTCGCGCACGCCGTCGCGGCTGCCACGCACCTCCACGCGCACGGCGCCGTGCAGGCCTTCGGGGTGCGGCTTGCGGAGCATTGGGAGGTGCGCGGTGATCCGGTCGCGGCGCGTGGCCGCGAGCCTGGCGGTGACGCGCCCCACACCGGGGAACGCGGGGACCAGCAGCAGCGGGTCGGGCAGCGTGGCGCGGTAGCAATCCTCCGCACCGATCGGATCGGGGAACCAGCAGAGCTCGCGGCCAGAGCCGGCGACGCGCCGCTGCCACTCGCCGTCGCGCCAGTCGACCGCCGTGCCGGCGAGGGCTGCGTGGTGTGCTCGCGCGCAGCTCGGCCCGCCAGTTCCCGTGCGGGCGACGTGGATCTCCTCGACCGTGTCGAACACGTTGGCCGCGTGTCGTGCGAGCAGGCAGGTGTACCCCGGCGAGAAGCCCGCGCCGACCACGAGCGCCACGCCGTGTCGCTCTGCGTCAGGGCCCATCGCGAGGAGTCCTTCCACGTCCTCGACACCGTCGGCGCAGGACACGACCGCGCGCCCCACCGCCACGTGCTGGCGCGCTGCGTCGGCGTGCGCCCCGTTCGGCCCGGCGAGCAGCACAGCGTCCGCGTCGTGGTCCACCGCGGTGCCCCCGTCGATGACGTGGCCACCGGTGCCCTGCGCGACCGCCGCCCGTCGGCGCGGGTCGGGGTCGACCACCACGACCTCGTCGACGCGGTCGGACTCGATCAGCTGGCGCGTGGCGCGCGCGCCGACCGCGCCCGCGCCGACCACGAGGACCCTTGTCACCGACCGACCAGCCGCACTAGCGCAGGTCGGGTCCGGACAGCTCGCGCCAGCCGCCCTCTTGTGGCGGAGTCCCGCCCGTCCCGCGCACGCGGAGCACGGCCGCGATCAGCCCGGCGATGCCGAGGGCGACGAGCGCACGACGCAGCAGGGCCATTCAGGGTCTCCAGGGTGGTCGGGTCGTGGGCAGGGACGGGAAGCGCGGCTTCTCGCGTGCATCCTTAGCAGGACCGGGCGGGCCGGGCACAGCCCCCGCTCGCCGGGCCTTCGTAGCCCGTGCGATCGACTTCGGCGACCCGGCCGCCCGCACCCCGAGCCACAACCTGCGACGAGGGTCTACCGTCGATCCGTGCTCGAGGTTGCACGCACCCCGGCAGCGCTGTTTCGCCAGATGCGATCGCAAGACCGGCCGCTCGCGGAGCTGGAGTTCGTTCGCAAGGCGTACGACTTCGGCGTGTCGCTCTCCAGCGGGCGCTTCGAGGTCGACGGGGGCCCGTTCCAGGTGCACAACCTCGGTACGGCCAGCATCCTCACACAGCTCGGTGCGCCGGCCCATGTGATCGGGATGTCCACGTTCCACAACGCGTACCGCTCGGGCGACTGGCGCGACGGTCGCCGCCCGGGCGCGTTTCCTCGTCGCCGCGCGCTCGTGCGCGACGCCTTCGGCCCGGAAGCCGAGGCGTTCCTCTTCAGTGTGTTCGCGGGACGAGCGGCCGAGCACACGCTGGAAGACGATCTCGACCGAGCCGACCACGTGGACGCCGACGAGCGGTGGCGCATGCTGCTCGGCCTCGCCGACCTGCTCGACAAGTGGGATGACGGGCGAGTGATGTACAGCGCGGCCGGGCGCGGCGATCGCGAGTTCGTCGAGGGTCGGGAGGCGGAGATCGTCGCGTTGGCCGCGCGTCTCGGAGCAGCGGAGCTCGCGGAATCCCTCGAGGCCGCCTTCGCCCGCGTCGCGGCCGAGGAGATCCCGGAGTCACTCAAGCTCGGACGCGTGAACAGCGTGTTCGTGCAGCCGCTGTCATCGCGCGAGCGCCCGTCGATCACGATCATCCGGTTCGCCCGCCAGACACTGGGCCCGCTTCGAAAGCGGCTACGACGAAGCGCCTGAAGCGCCACGCAGGTCAGGGGTGGTGGGGCTAGGAAGAATCGAACTTCCGACCTCATCCTTATCAGGGATGCGCTCTAACCGACTGAGCTATAGCCCCGTGACCGGGCGTGGCCCTGATCGCAGGCGCCGAAGTTAGCCGCGGCGCTTGCGGCGGGGCGAGCCCGAAGGGCGGGCGCTGCGAGCGGGAACGTCCTCCTCGAGCACCGTCACCCGGACGCCGCCCGTGAGGTCGCTCATCAGGTTGAACAGCAGCACCATCACGACGTTGGCGGCCGAACCGGCGAGGACGAGCACGATCCCGCCGAGCGCGAAGGCCTCGAGGATCCGTGCGTCCCTGAACTTGAACTCGCCAACCAGCTGCTCGCCCGGCCGGCAGTCACCGTCCTTGACCGTCCCTGCGGCAGGTTCCGGCAGCGCGGTCGCCACCTGTCCCTCCTCCGCCTGTTCGAGGGCTCCGGGTTGGGGCGTCGCGGTGGGCGGCGCGGCCCCGTCGATCGGCTCACACTTGCCGAACGCCCCGACCGTGGTGATCACGCTCTCGAGGTTGTCGACTGCGCCCGCCGCCCGCGCCCCGATCCACAGCGCCGCGGACGCGACGCACACGATGAGGAACAGCGCCGCGTAGAACAGCAGCGAGATCTTGAGGACCGACGACGGCTCGATGTGCCGGACGATCCGGCGGACCTTGCGAGCACGAACCTTCCGAGCGTGCGCCGAGGCGGCAGAGCTCGTCGCCGGTGGCGTCCCCTCCGCTGGGATCACCGCCCCAGGGGTCGTCTCGTCGACGCGCTCGACCCCTTCGCGGAACGTCGCTGCGCGCGACACAGGGTCGACGTCGCGCATCGTGAGCGGATCGTCGGGCACCCGTCGAGTGTAGGCAGCCCCCTTCGGACCGCCTCGGCACCTCGCGCGCGCCGACGGCGCTCAGCGACGTTCAGCCTTCGCCACCGCGTGCGCTCGCCCCACCACGACCTCGACCCACACCTGTGTTCCTGCCGCACGCCACTTCACCAGCTCCGCACCGTTCGACGCGGCGAGCTCGCGCGCCGCCCCCTCGCCCTCGGCGGCACCTGCGAGTGCTGCCGCGTCGGCGGCGGTCTGGGCGCGGGCCCGCTCGCCAGCGGCACGAACCAGCGGGACGAGGGCGAGCAGGACCACGACGGCCAGCGCCACCACCCCGACGACGAGCGCCGTCGCCTGCCCCGCCTCGGCGGACCTCTCTGCGCGTCCGGGCATCCGCATCCCCCACGGTGTTCGCGCACCACCGTGCGCGTCGGGATCCTGGGGGAGGCGTGGCCGAGGCTACGCGGGCGCCGTCAGCGCGTCGACGGGCAATCGACCGCCGCGATCAGTCGGGCTCGTCTGCCGTGAGGACAGGCGCCACCGACGCCACGGTCTCACCGTCGCCGACGCTCATCACGCGCACGCCGGTGGCATCACGCCCCTGCGAGGAGATCTCGCGCACCTCCATGCGGATCAACGTGCCGACCGAGTTGATGACGAAGATCTCGTCGTCGATGCCGACCATGAACGCTGCGACCACGAACCCCTTCTTCGCGGTGAGCTTGATGCCACGCACGCCCTGGCCACCACGACCCTGACGGTTGAAGTGCTCGAGCTGCGTGCGCTTGCCGTACCCGGCGTCGGTCACGATGAGCATCGCGACATCGTCGCGACACGTGTCGAGGCTGACGACCTCGTCGCCGCTGCGCAGCTTCATGCCGCGCACGCCGGCCGCCGCACGCCCCATCGGGCGGACGTCGTCCTCGCTGAAGCGGATCGCCTGGCCGAGCTTCGAGAGCATGAGGATGTCGTCGCCGCCGTTGGTGGCGATCACCTTCACCAGCTCGTCGCCGTTGCGCAGGTTGATGGCGATGATCCCGGAGCGCAGCGACGAGTCGTACTCGTTGAACTTCGTCTTCTTCACCTGACCGTTCTTGGTGACGAAGAACAGGAAGCGGTTCGTCTCGTAGTCGCGCGTGTCGATGATCGTCTGGATGTGCTCGCCCGGCTGGAGCTGCAGCAGGTTCGGCATGGCCGTGCCGCGCGCCGTGCGCTCCTTCTTCGGGATCTCGTGAGCCTTGAGCCGGTACACCCGCCCGAGGTTGGAGAAGAACAGCAGGTAGGCGTGGGCGGTGGTGGTGAGGATGTGGCTGACGTAGTCCTCGTCGCGCAGCTTGGCGCCGGCGACGCCGCGACCGCCGCGTCCCTGGGCCCGGAAGGCATCGGCGAGGACCGTCTTGATGTAGCCCTTGGCCGACAGGGTGACCACGAGCTCCTCGTCGTCGATGAGGTCCTCGATGTTCATGTCGCCCACGTCGATGGTGATCTTGGAGCGTCGCTCGTCGGCGAACTTCTCCTTCACCTCCGCCAGCTCGTTCTTGATGACGGTGCGCAGCACCTTCTCGTCGCCGAGGATCGACTCGAGCATGCCGATGGTCTCACGCAACGTGGCCAGCTCGGTCTCGAGATCGACCTTGGCGAGGCGGGTGAGCTGGCCGAGTCGCAGCTCGAGGATGTGCTCGGCCTGGACGTCGCTGAACTCGAAGGGCGCCGCCATCAGCCCCGCCCGCGCGGCGGCGCGGTCTTCGGACCCGCGGATGAGCGCGATCACCGCATCGATGACGTCGACGGCCTTGAGCAGGCCCTCGACGATGTGGGCACGGTCCTGGGCCTTCTTGAGGCGGTACTCGGACCGGCGGCGGATGACCTCGACCTGGTGGGCGACGTAGGCCTGCAGCGCCTGCACCAGGTTGAGCGTGCGAGGCACACCGTCGACCAGCGCCACCGTGTTCACGGCGAAGTTCGTCTGCAACGGCGTGTGCTTGTAGAGGTTGTTGAGGATGACGAGCGCGGGCGCGTCCTTCTTCAGCTTGATGACGAGGCGCGTCTTGCCCCGCGCCGACTCGTCGTTGACGTCGCTGATGCCCTCGATCTGTCGCGACTGCACCAGCTCAGCGATGCGCGCCGCGCAGACGGAGATCGACGTCTGGTACGGCATCTCCGTGACGACGATCTGATCGCCACCGCGGCCGGAGCCCTCTTCGATCTCGCACACGGCCCGCAGCCGGATGCTGCCCTTGCCGGTGCGGTAAGCGTCGAGGATCCCCTGGCGTCCCATGATCAGCGCGCCCGTGGGGAAGTCGGGGCCCTGCACGAACTGCATGAGGTCGTCGGGCGTGGCCTCGGGGTTGTCGATGAGGTGGACGGTGGCGTCGATCACCTCGGCGAGGTTGTGCGGCGGGATGTTGGTGGCCATGCCCACCGCGATCGCCTGGCTGCCGTTGACCAGCAGGTTCGGGAACCGAGCCGGCAGCACCACAGGCTCGACGTCGTCGCCCGAGTAGTTGTCGTTGAAGTCGACGGTGGCCTCACCGATCCCGTCGAGCATCCGCATCGCCAACGGGCTCAACCGCGCCTCGGTGTAGCGCGACGCAGCCGGGCCAAAATCTGGGCTTCCGAAGTTGCCGTGGCCGTCGATGAGGGGATTGCGGAGAGAGAAGTCCTGGGCCATGCGGACGAGGGAGTCGTAGATCGCTCCTTCGCCGTGGGGGTGGTACTTGCCCATGACGTCGCCGGTGATGCGGGCGCACTTCATGTGCGAGCGGTCAGGGCGGGCGCCGAGCCCGTCCATGCCGTAGAGGATCCGTCGGTGGACCGGCTTCAGGCCGTCGCGCGCGTCGGGCAGCGCCCGCGCCGTGATGACCGACATCGCGTAGTCGAGGAAGGAGGACTCCATCTCCTCCTGGATCTCGATCGGCTCGATCGCGGTGTGGACGGGACCGTCGGCGCCGTCGGGCGGCTCGGGGGGCGTTTGATCGCTCATCAGATGTCGAGGAACCTCACGTCCTTGGCGTTGTTCACGATGAACTGCTTGCGGAGCTCGACGACGTCACCCATCAGCGTGGACACGACCTCGTCGGCCAGCGCCGCCTGCTCGACCTTCACCTGCAGGAGCGTGCGGAGCCCGTCTTCCATCGTGGTGATGCGCAGCTCCTCGGCGTCCATCTCGCCGAGGCCCTTGAGGCGCCCGAAGTCCTTCTTGTGGTTCGGGTTGTCGCGGAGGAACGCGTCCTTGGCGTGGTCGTCCTTCAGGTAGATCTTCGCCTTGCTGACCTCGGTGGAGTACAGGGGCGGCTGGCAGATGTAGATGTGGCCGTGCTCCACGAGCGGGCGCATCTGCCGGAAGAAGAACGTGAGCAGCAGCGTGCGGATGTGCAGGCCGTCGACGTCGGCGTCGGCGAGGATGCAGATCTTGTCGTAACGCCGTTTCTCGACGTCGAACTCCTCCCCCACCCCGGCGCCGATGGCGGAGATGAGCGCCTGCACCTCGAGGTTGCGCAGCATCTTGTCGAGGCGAGCGCGCTCGACGTTGAGGATCTTGCCGCGGATCGGCAGGATCGCCTGGCGCGCTGGGTCGCGCGCCGTGACCGCAGAGCCGCCGGCGGAGTCGCCCTCGACGATGAACAGCTCGCGCTCCTCGCGGTTCTTGGAGGAGCAGTCCTTCAGCTTGTCGGGCATCCCGGCGCCGTCGAGCAGCGTCTTGGAGCGGATGACGTCACGCGCCTTCTTGGCTGCCATGCGCGCCTGGGCACCAGCGATCGCCTTCTTCACGACCTTGTTCGCCTCGGTGGGGTTCTGCTCGAACCACTCGCCCAACCGGTCGTTGGTGGCCTTCTGCACGAGCGTCTTCATGCTCGTGTTGCCGAGCTTGCCCTTGGTCTGGCCCTCGAACTGCGGGTCGCGCAGACGCACCGAGATGATCGCGGTGATGCCCTCCCGGATGTCCTCTCCCTGGAGGTTCGGCTCCTTCTCCTTGAGCAGGTTCTTCGCGCGCGCGTGCTTGTTGACCACGGTGGTCAGCGCAGCCTTGAAGCCCTCCTCGTGCGCACCGCCCTCGGTGGTGTTGATGCCGTTCGCGAAGCTGTGGATGCCGTCGGCGTTGTACCCGGTGTTCCACTGGAACGCGACCTCGCCCTCCTGGTCCTCCTCGGCGAGGTCGTAGTACCCGACCTTGGAGAAGAGCGACTCCTTGCTCGCGTTGAGGTGCTTGACGAAGTCGATGATGCCGCCCGCATACCGATAGGTGACCGGCTCGGCGGTGTGCTCGGGGCGCTCGTCCTTGAAGCGGATCTCGAGGCCCTTGTTGAGGAACGCCATCATCTGCAAGCGCTCGAGGATCGTGCGTGCGGAGAACTCGGTGGTCTCGAAGACGGTGCCGTCCGGCCAGAACGTGACAGTGGTGCCGGTGCGGCCGCGTGGCGCGTCGCCCTTCACCTGGAGCTTCGTCTTGGGGATGCCCCCATCGGCGAACTCCATGACGTGGTGCTTGCCATCGCGGTCGACCTCCACCACGAGCTTCTTCGACAGCGCGTTGACCACGGAGACGCCCACGCCGTGGAGGCCGCCGGACACCTTGTACCCCTCGCCGCCGAACTTGCCACCACCGTGGAGCTTCGTGAGGGCGATCTCGACGCCCGTGAGCTTCTGCTGCTTGTTGACGTCGGTCGGGATGCCGCGACCGTCATCAGCGACACGACAGCCGCCGTCGGCGAGCAGGGTGATGTCGATGCGGGTGGCGTGACCGGCCATCGCCTCGTCGACCGAGTTGTCGACGACCTCCCACACGCAGTGGTGGAGCCCCGACGGTCCGGTGGATCCGATGTACATGCCCGGGCGCTTCCGGACCGGGTCCAGACCTTCCAGGACCTGCATGCTGTCGGCCCCGTACGAGCTGGTCTTCTGCGCCACGAATCGATGTCCTTCAGCCGGTGCGCTCGGCGCCTGTGAGGGCCGAGCTGAGAGGGAGGGCCTGACGGGGCGCCGAAGCGCGAAAACCCTGGTCAGACCCCCGAATCACAACGGTGAGAGTCTACCAGCCAGGGTGTGACATGCCGGCCATGCGAGGCCGCGAAATCGCCTACTTCTTGGGGCCGACGCGCAGGTCGAGCGCGGTCACGCGACCGGGTCCCAGGAGCTGGTCGAGACGGGTCAGCAGCTCGGCTTGGAGGAAGCGGACGTGGGTCGCGATCGCGGGCTCGTCGACGGCCAGCACGAGGCGCGATCCCTCGATCTTGAGCGGCCGCGTGCGGGCCGCGAGGCCCTCCCCGACCACCTCGGCCCACCGGTCGAACACGAGGTGCACGCCGCTGCCCTCCGGCGCGTCGAGGCTCCGCATGACCGCGTCGAGGACCTTGCCCACCGGCTGTGGGCCAGGTCCGTCACCGGGCAGTGGACGGGCGGGCATGTCCGCCATCGTCGCCCGGCGGCACCGCACCGGCAACCCTGAGTGGTCGGGGCGCTTCGTTCGGAAGACCGGAACGGAACGACTCAAGAAGCAGAGCTGGGGGCGATGCGACCGTCGGCGACGCGGAGCACGAGCTCGGGATGCGCCTTGGGTGGCAGGCCCGACGCGCTCGTGAGGATCGTCTGGCCGGGCGGGAGGTTCGCGAGCAGGGCGTCGCTGCGCTCCGGGTCGAGCTCGGAGAACACGTCGTCGAGCAGCAGGACCGGCGCGGAGCCGGTGACCTCGGTGACCACGCGGTGGGCAGCGAGTCGCAGCGCGAGCGCGAGTGAGCGCTGCTCGCCTTGGGACGCATGCGTGCGACTCGCGAGCCCGCCGATCCGCAGGTCGACGTCGTCGCGGTGTGGCCCGACGGTCGAGGTGCCGCGCCGTACGTCCACCGAGCGGGCCGCCGCGAGCGACTCTGCAAGGCCGGGCTCGGCCCACTCGGCGACGTACCCCACGGTCACCTCGGCGGGTCCGTGTGCAACAGCGTCGTAGGTCTCGGCGAGGACCGGTGCCAGCCGCCCGAGCAGGTTCTGCCGAGCAGACGCCAGCGCCCCACCGGACTCGACGAGCTTGGCGTCCCACACGTCGAGCGTGAATGCTGCGCTCTCGTCGAGCCGCCCGCCGGCGTTCTTGAGGAGTGCGTTGCGCTGCTTGAGGACCTTGTCGAGCTCGCTGCGAAGCGCGTCGTAGCGCGGGTGAGACGCGACGAGCGCGTCATCGAGGTAGCGGCGACGCTCCGAAGGGCCACCCTTGACGAGCTGCAGGTCGTCGGGCGCGAACACCGTGACGCGGAGCACGCCGAGCAGGTCGCGCGCACGCTTCAGCGGCTGCCGGTTGACGAGGACCCGGTTCCGGCCGCTCGCCACCAGCTCTGCCTCGAGCAGGATCGCTCTCCCCTCGCGCTCGCCTTCGGCCCGGATGACCGCACGATCTGCGCCGTCGCGGATCAGCGCCTCAGGCGGCGCGCCGCGGAACGACGACAGCGTCGCGAGCCACCCGATGGCCTCGAGCACGTTCGTCTTGCCCTGCCCGTTGTCGCCGAGCAGCGCGGTGAGCCCGGGTGCGAGCGTGATCTCCACGGACTCGTACGACCGCAGATCGGTCAGCCACACCCGGTCCAGTCGCACCGGCCAAGGATCACATAGCAGCCGGTCCGGAGCGTGCAGGGTCCCCGATCGAGCGTGACAGCGGAGGGTCAGGGCTTGCGCGGGGGTGTGGGGGCAGAGGCTCCTCAGCCGGAGCCC
>JBQTHC010000027.1:0-6523 GCA_052390255.1 Microthrixaceae bacterium | reverse complement strand
CGCGCCGGTACCGCGCTGCCTGGCGCGGCGTCGACGAGGCCGTGTCCACGTGGGACGGTGTCGACGATCGGGTGGGCACGGGACCCGCGCTGATCGGGACGCTGCTGGGGCTCGAGATGATGCGTCGGGTCGACCCCGATGCGGTGACCGACGAGATGGCGATCGCCGCGATGCGCGGCGTCGTCGCCGCCACGACGACAGGAGTGCACGCATGACCGTCACCGACGACCTCCCCGGGATCGATCTCCTCGCGCCAACGTGGGGGCGCGGCGAGCCGCACGATCAGTTCGATCGCCTGCGCCGGGAGGCGCCCGTCTACTGGCACCGTCAGGACGGCGACACGGGCTTCTGGGCCATCACGAAGCACGCGGACGTGCGCGCGGTCAGCCACGACCACCACACGTTCTCGTCCGAGCTCGGCGGCACGTTCATCCCCACCGCGGACGAAGAGGCGCTCGCCAACCTGCGCCTCACGATCCTCAACATGGACCCGCCGAAGCACAACCGCTACCGGCGGCTGGTCTCGAAGGGCTTCACGCCACGCATGATCGGTGCGCTCGTCGACGAGATCGAGCGCCGTGCTGCGGTGGTGATCGACAACGTGTGCGAGAAGGGAGAGGTGGAGTTCGTCGAGGAGATCGCCGCGCAGGTCCCGGTGCAGATGATCTGCGAGATGATCGGGCTCGAAAAGGACGTGTGGCCGCGCATGTTCGAGATCTCCAACCAGCTCATCGGATCGCGCGACGACCCCGACTACCAGGAGATCCCCGGCGGACCGGAGATGGCCGCCATGGAGATCTACGCGCTGTGCGACGCGGTGGCCGCGGATCGCCGGGTGAACCCGCGTGACGACATCATGACGCTGCTCGTGCAGGCCGAGGTCGACGGCGAGCGCCTCGAGGACTTCGAGCTCAACATGTTCTTCCTCACGCTCGTGGTGGCCGGCAACGAGACGACTCGCAACCTCATCAACCACTCGATGCTGGCGCTCATCGACCATCCCGAGGAAGCCCAGCGCCTCCGTGACGACCCCTCGCTGTGGGACACAGCGGTCGACGAGATGCTGCGCTGGGGGAGCTCGATCCACAACTTCCGTCGGACTGCGACGACCGACACCGAGCTGCGCGGTGTGCCGATCGCGGAGGGCGACAAGCTGGTGCTCTACTACGCGTCGGCCAACCGCGATGAGGAGGTGTTCGCCGACCCGCATCGCTTCGACGTCGGCCGCACGCCCAACGACCACGTGGCCTTCGGCGGCGGCGGCGTGCACTTCTGCCTCGGCGCCAGCCTTGCGCGCGCGGAGATCCGAGCGACGATGCGCCAGCTCGTCGAGCGTCTTCCCGACCTCGAGCTCGCCGGCCCAGTCGACCGCCTCCACTCCGACTTCGTGAACGGCGTCAAGACGATGCCGGTCCGCTTCACCCCCACTTCCCCTTTGTCCCGGAAGGACTGATCCAATGCGCACCCCGCTCTGCGACGAGCTCGACATCGAGTTCCCCATCTTCGCCTTCACCCATTGCCGCGACGTGGTCGCTGCTGTCAGCAAGGCGGGTGGCTTCGGCGTGCTCGGCGCGGTCGGCTTCACGCCCGAGCAGCTCGAGGTGGAGCTCACCTGGATCGACGAGCACGTCGGCGACCGCCCCTACGGCGTCGACATCGTGATCCCGGGCAAGTACGAGGGCATGGGCGACATGGACCCCGAGCACCTCGCGGCCGAGCTGCGGGCGATGGTCCCGAAGGAGCACATCGAGTTCGCCGACAAGATCCTTGCCGACCACGGCGTGCCCGAGCTCCCGCAGGAGGAGAACGAGCGCATGCGCCTCCTCGGATGGACGGCCGCCACCGCGCTGCCGCAGATCGAGGTGGCGCTCGCGCACCCAAAGGTGCGGCTGATCGCGAACGCGCTCGGCACCCCGCCCCAGGACGTCATCGACCACATCCACGAGGCCGGCCTCAAGGTCGCGGCGCTGTGCGGTTCGCCGTACCAGGCGCTGAAGCACAAGGCGGCCGGCGTCGACATCGTCATCGCGCAGGGCGGCGAAGGTGGCGGCCACACCGGCGAGGTCGGATCGATCGTGCTCTGGCCGCAGGTGGCCAAGGCGATCGCGCCGACCCCGATGCTCGCGGCTGGCGGCGTCGGCTCCGGCCAGCAGATCGCCGCCGCACTTGCACTCGGCGCGCAAGGCGTGTGGGCGGGTTCCCTCTGGCTCACGGTGGAGGAGGCGGACCTCCCGCCCGCGCAGAAGCAGCAGCTGCTCGACGCTGGCTCACGCGACACCGTGCGGTCGCGCTCGTTCACGGGCAAGCCGTGCCGCATGTTGAAGAGCGACTGGACCGAGGCGTGGGACCAGCCCGACTCGCCCGACCCGCTGCCGATGCCGCTGCAGTACATGGTGTCCGGCAACTGCGTCGCCCGTGGGAGCCGCTACGCAGACAAGGCGACCGCGGTGATGTTCAACCCGGTCGGCCAGGTGGTGGGCCAGCTCAACTCCGTGGAGAAGACCGCTGCCGTGATCCAGCGCCTCGTGGAGGAGTACCTCGAAGCGGTCGACGGGCTGAACGTCCTGCAGAACGTCTGACCTGACCTGACCCGACGGCGGCGCGGTCCCGGTACCGTCGCGCCCCATGGGAGACGCCGCCTCCAGGGTGGGGCTCGTGCTCGGCGCCGGGGGCGTCGCCGGCGGTGCGTTCCACGCCGGCGTGCTCGCCGCGCTCGAGCGCGCCACCGGCTGGGACCCGCGTGACGCGGCGGTCGTGGTCGGCACGTCGGCGGGCTCGATCGCGGGCGCAGCGCTCCGCGCCGGCGTGTCGGCCGACGATCTCCTCGCCCGCGCTGAGGACCGCCCCCTGTCGCCCGCGGGGGCGCGGCTGCTTCGCGAGGTCGGTGCGCCGCAGCCGATCTCACCGTTGCGACCGAGTCGAGAGACGCCGCTCCCCGCACAGCTGCTGGCCACGCTGTCGCGAGCCGCAGCCCGTCCCTTCGCGGCGCGACCCCTCGCGCTGCTCGCGGGTCTGCTGCCGGACGGGTCGGTCAGCACGGAGGTCATCTCGCAGAGCGTCAGCGCGCTCTACGACGAGGCGTGGCCGTCCGAGCCGCTGTGGATCTGCGCGGTTCGTCAGCGCGATGGGCGCCGGGTGGTGTTCGGTCGCGACGCGCGGCGTCCGCCGCTGCCCGACGTCGTCGCTGCCTCCTGCGCGATCCCTGGCTTCTTCCAGCCGGTGCGCATCGACGACATCGCGTACATCGACGGCGGAGTGCACTCGCCGACCAACGCCGACGTGCTGCGCGGACCGGAGCTCGCGCTCGATCTCGTCCTCGTGAGCTCACCGATGTCGGTCACCGGGCGGGGCTTGCGGCTCGCGGGCGACCAGCCGGCGCGGCGCTGGGCTGCAGCGCTTCTCGACGGTGAGGCCCGTCGCCTCCGACGCGCGGGTGTGCACGTCGTCGCGTTCCAGCCGACGGCGGAGGACGCTGGAGTGATGGGCGTGAACGCGATGGACCCGACTCGTCGCGGTGCGATCGCGCGTCAGGCCTTCGAGTCGACGCTGCGCCGGCTCGAGCGAGCGGACACCCGCTCGCGCCTCGCGTCCCTCAGGCTGTGCTGCGGTCGCGCAGCGCGCGCTTGAGGATCTTGCCGGGGGGGTTGGGGGGGAGCGGCTCGCCCACGCGCCGCACGATCGAGGGCACCTTGAACGACGCCAGGCGATCGGCCACGTGGGCCTGCAGCGCGTCGGCCGTGAGCTCGTGGCCGGGGCGCACGTAGACGACCGACGCCACCTCCTCGCCGAGCCGCTCGTGCGGCACGCCGAACACCGCCGTCTCGTAGACGGCCGGGTGCTCGTAGATCGCGGCTTCCACCTCGGCGCAGTACACGTTCTCGCCGGCGCGCAGCACCATGTCCTTGGCGCGATCCTCGACGTAGACGAAGCCCTCCTCGTCGAGCCGCCCGATGTCGCCGCTGCGGAGCCAGCCGTCCACGATCGTCTCCGCGGTCGCGTCGGGCTTGTTCCAGTAACCCCGGATGAGGTGCGGGCCCTTGAACCAGATCTCCCCGCGCTCGCCCACGGGAAGGTCGCGCCCGTCTTCGTCGCGCACGGCGAGCTCGAGGATGGGCGTGGCGCGTCCAGTGCTCGTGGGGTGCTCGATGTAGTCGACACCTGAGTTGCCGGGGCCGTACGCGTTGGTCTCGGTCATGCCGTAGCCGATGTTGGGCTTGCCCGACGAGAAGCTCGACGCCACGCGCTTCACGAGCTCGGGCGGCGCGGGCGCGCCACCGCCGCCGACGCTCACGAGGCTCGACGTGTCGGTCGCCGCGAACTTCGGTGATTCGAGCAGGTCCCAGCTCTGCGTCGGAACGCCGACGAAGTTTGTGACCTTCTCCCGCGCGATGAGCTCGAGCGCGCGATCGGCGTCCCAGCGGTACATCATGACGAGCTTCAGGCCGCTCGCGAAGCACGACAGCATCACCGGCACGCATCCGGTCACGTGGAACAGCGGCACGATGAGGATGAACGTCGGCGGCAGCGTCTCCGAGGTCGCATCGGGAGCGGGCGGGCGCCGGAGCCGGTCGAGCGCTGTCTTGCACCCGAACCCCATGAGCGCTTGCACCACGGCTCTATGGGTCGACACGGCGCCTTTCGGATGTCCCGTGGTGCCCGAGGTGTAGAGGATCGTGGCGTCGTGGTCGGGCGACACCACGACGTCGGGCATCGCGGCGGTCATATCTCGGACGTCCTCCCAACGCTGCGCACCCGCGATCGCAGCATCGGTCCGCACGGTGAGGATGCGACAGCCGAGGCGCTCGCACGCCTCGGCCCCGCGCTCCGCGCGCTCTGCGTCGGCGACGAGAACGGTGGCGCCGCAGTCCTCGAGGGCGTAGTCGAGCTCGGCCGCGGTCCACCACGCGTTCAGCGACACGGAGATGGCGCCGACCGACGTGATCGCCGCGAACGCGATCACCCACTCGGGGTAGTTGCGCATCCCGATCGCCACACGGTCACCCGGCGCGACGCCGAAGCGCCCCACGAGCAGGGCCGCCATCGCATCCACGTGCGTCATCACCTCGGCGAAGCTCCAGCGCTCGTCCTCGTAGACGAGGAACGTCTCGTCACCGCGGGCGCGTGCGGTGGCGAAGATCTCGCGGAGGCTCGGCGGCGCGTTGCGGAACGCGCGCACTGGGACGCCGTCGATCTCGATGGTCTCCAGCTCGTAGCGCTCGCCGGGCGCAGTGACTGCCGCGGCGGCTTCGTCGTAGCTCAGCACCGCCTGGGTCTACCAGGCCCGTCGCGGCGGAGGCCAAGGAGCCGAGCCGATCGAGGCATCCCTACAACGCCTGCAGCGCCATCACGACGCCCATGCCCACCGCGAGCGTGAGCGCGATGTTTCGCGAGCGCCATGCGACCACTCCTGCGATCACGCCGGCGACGAGGCGGGGCTGCGCGATGTCGAAGCGCCCCTCCGGGCGAAGAAGGGCTGGCACCACGATCGCCGCGAGCGCAGCCGGGGGGATCTGGCGGAGCAGTCGCTGGACCGCCGGGGGCACGTCGACGAGTCGGTGCGCGAACACGAGGAACGACGCCCGCATCGCGTACGTGCCGATCCCGGCAACCACGATCGCGGTCCAGATGCGGTTCACGGCGCCGCGCCAGGGTCCGGTGGCAGCGGCGTGTCGTCGCGCCCGCGGCGCTGCTCGAGCACGACCTCGCTCAGCGCGCCGGCAGCGATGCCGGCGACCGCACCGACGAGCACCGACAGGTGACCCGCGCCCGCCTGCGCCCCGAGCACCGCCGCACCGCCGCCCACGAGTGCGGCCACTCCCGCGGGTCGGTCGGTGATCGCCGGGACCAGGAGGACGAGGAACACGAGGGGGACGGCGAAGTCGAGTGGGAGCGAGTCGGGCACCGCGGCCCCGATGAGGAGCCCGATGACGGTGCAGATCTGCCAGTTGACCCAGAGGAGCAGCGCGGCACCCAGGTAGTACGGAACGCGGCGCGCCGGATCCGGGGCCGGTCCACCCCCGCCTGCCGCCACGGCTTCGCCCGACCATCTTGTGATCGACACCGCGTACGCCTGGTCGGTGAGCAGGTAGGCCATGAGCAGGCGGCGACGCAGCGGCACGTGCGCGAGGTGCGGTGCGAGCGAAGCCGAGTAGAGGAGCATCCGCAGGTTGATCGTGCACGCGGCGACGATGGCCACGAGCGCGCCCCCTCCCTTGGCGAGCACGTCGGCGGCCGCGAGCTGTGACGCGCCGGCGAACACGATCGTCGACAGGCCGATCGACGCACCGCCACCGAGCCCGGTGGTGGCCGGCGTCGCCCCAGCGACGAGACCGAACGGAATGACCCCGACGAGCATCGGCGCAACCGCCCGTGCCCCAGCTGCGAGCTCGGCACGGGTCGCGCTCGGGGACATGGCCTGCATCATGCCGGTTTCGGGCGCCCACCCCCGACGCGGGGAGGGGCCACACCCAAACCAGGGGGGGGGGTGAGTGGAGGAGGGGGGGGTGGTGGGCGGCCACCTCGC
>JBQTHC010000026.1:0-12381 GCA_052390255.1 Microthrixaceae bacterium | reverse complement strand
AGCACGTCCTGCTCTTCGGTGACAGCCACGCCGGGATGATGATCCCGACGTTCGTCGCGCTCGCGAAGCAACACGACCTCACCCTGTCCATCGCGATCCGCGGCGGCTGCCCCTGGCAACAAGACCTGTACGTGCCGCCGCTCGCGGTGTCCGGCCAGCCCATCCGCCAAGAGGACTGCAAGGCGCAGCGCGATGACATCTACGACCGGGTCATCCCCGCCCTCCACCCCGACATCATCGTCGTCATGAACCTGGCGTACGAGACGCCGAACCAGAAGGTCCAGTACCGAGCGGCAGACCAGAAGTCGCTCAAGATCGGCTCTCCGGAGCTCAACGCGCTGCTCGATCGAACGACGAGGGCGTCGGTCGATCGTCTCGGCGCGGACGCGCGCAAGGTCGTCATCCTCGAGCCGGTGCCCTACGACCCGGCCAACTTCGACTCCCTCGCGTGCCTCTCTCAGGCGGCGGTCGTCGCCGAGTGCCGCTACACCGTCGACCCCGGCCCGTCGGGCCTCGAGCGCCTGTATCGGCGGATCGACAAGGAGGCCGACCACGTGTGGTCCCTCGACCTCGACCGACTCGTGTGCCCCTACCTCCCCATCTGCGACCCGATCGTGAACGGTCTGGTCGCGCGCATCGACGGTTCGCACCTGAACCGGACCTTCGCCCGCTCACTCGGGCCCAGCGTCGGCACGATCTTCGAGGACAACGGCATCCTGCGGTGACGAGTCCCCTCGGCGTCCCCGGCGCCATCACGCGGCGTCGACTGCTGCAGGGCATGAGCGCGGCGGCCGTGCTGGCTCCCCTCGCCGGGTGCACGAGCGCGGCCCGCGACCGCGGCCCATCCGGGGTCGCGTCGAACGTGGTGGTGATCTTCGCCGACGACATGCGACACGACGAGCTCTCGTTCATGCCGAACGTGCAGCGACTGCTGGTCGACCACGGCGTCACCTTCACCGCGGCACGCCACAACGTCTCGCTGTGCTCACCTGCACGGGCAGGCTTCCTCACGGGCCAGTACTCGGCGCGCCACCGGGTGCGTAGCCAGCGCGATGCCTTCGGTGCCACCAACGACCCCCGCAAGACGATTGCGGTGTGGATGCAGGAGGCCGGCTACGAGACCGGCCTCATCGGCAAGTACTTCACGGGACGAGCCAGATCGGTCCCCGGGTGGTCGCTCCAGCGACAGCTCGCGTCGAACCCTCAGGGGCTGCGCGGCTTCACCATCTGGGACGGCGCCCGCGAGGTCACACCGGCGAGCAACCAGACGTCGTACCTGAACGATGAGGTCGTGTCGTTCGTCCGCGAGGCCGCCGAGCCCTTCTTCCTGTGGTTCACACCAACCGCGAACCACTGGCCCCTGGAGGCGCCGCCGGGACACGAGGGCGACTTCGCAGCGCTCGAGTGGCCTGATCCTCGCGAGGCCGATGTGAGCGACAAGCCGCCCTGGATCAGGGCGAGGCCCGCGCTCTCCGAGGACCACCTCCGTTCGATCCGTCGGAACCAGCAGCTCCGACTGCGGGAGCTCCTCGGGCTCGACGACACCGTGGGGGCGATGTTCGATGCGCTCAAGCGGCGCGGCAGCGTCGACCGCACGGTCGTGATGTTCTCCAGCGACAACGGGGTGGTGGATGGTGAGCACCGCCTCCCCCTGCTCTCGAAGAACCTCCCGTATGAGCCGTCGGTGCGCGTCCCGTGCGTCGTTCGAGCTCCGGGACTCGAGCCTGGCGAGGTCACCGCGCCCGTGCAGATGTCGGTCGACCTCACGGCCACCTGCGTCGCGATCGCGGACGCTGCTCCCACGCTCACGCTCGACGGTGTGAGCCTCCTCGACGTGGCCGCGCGTCCGAGCACCTACGACACGCGGCGCCTGCTCTACGACCGCGACGACCGTGACGACGGCGCCGGGTTCTCGTGCCCACCTGCGTCGGGTGTCTTCACCGTCGATCGCAAGCTCGTCCGCTACGACGCGACGCCGACCATCTATGAGCTCTACGACCTCGAGCGCGATCCCGACGAGCTCCAGAACCTCGCCGCCGACCCCGCCTACGCGTCGGAGCGTGACGCGCTCGAGGCAGACCTCGACGCCTTGCTGGCCTCGGTCCGATGATGCCGCCCCCTCGAGCCTCGTCGCGAGCCACCTTCGTGTGGGGCCTGAAGCGAAGCGGGATCCATCTCGTGGTGAGCTGGCTCTATGCCAACCTCGGTGGCTCGACCAAGGAGCCGCTCGAGTCGCGCGACCTCCACGCCCAGCTCGCCGACGGCTTCGCGGACCGCGGAGCGGGTGTGGCCTTCTACAACAACTGCGGCCAGCTCCACTCGCGCGGGTTCGCGCTCGGAGATCTGCAGGCGAGCGACCTGGAGCAGGCCGCTGCCCGCCACTCAGCGGCGATCTTCGGCATCGAGGACTGTGCCCTCCGCTTCGCCGATCGGACCGTGTCGATCGACGGTGCCACCACGTTGCTCGTCCTGCGCGACCCGCTGAACCACGTCGCCTCCCGCCTCGCCGCGGCGGCGACGAGGCCGGCCCTCTTCCGCGTCGACAATGACTTCGTCGAGCTCCTCGACGCGTACTGCGCCGAGTTCCTCGGTCACACCGATCACCTCGGTCCGAAGGTGACGGTCAGCTTCAACCAGTTCGTGGTCGACCGCACCTACCGCGACGAGCTCGCGCGGTCGCTCGGGACAGCGAACCTCGACGCCGTCTCGGAGGTGTCGGACTACGGAGGCGGAAGCAGCTTCTCCGGTACGGGCTCGCCCGCGTCGGCTGCGGCGCTCACGACGAGGTTCGAGCAGCATCCGCTGCCGGGCTCGCTCGTCGAGCAGATGCTGGCGAGGCCCGCGATCAGCGAGGCCTGCACCACCGTGTTCGGCTACGACCTCGAACAGGTGGCAACGAGACGATGACCGAGGCACCGATCACGCTGATCCCCGGCGGCGCCCGCGCCGTGCTGCTGCTCCGGATGGCGTACGCGGAAGAGGGACTCGTGTGCCCGCCGATCGACGAGCGCATCGAGCCGACGGCGCTGCTGTTCCCACGCTCCTTCGTCGAGGCCGCCGATCGCTTCCCGGGGAACAAGACGATCGACTACTCCTTCGCGGGCAGCGTCTACCGTCCCGAGCTTCGGGCGCACCGGACCTGGGTGCTCGACTTCGCGCGGCGCCACTTCACTGAACGATCGCATCTGCTGGTGAGCGACGGTCCCGAGCACCACGCTCCGCTGGGCGGCTTCGACAAGACCGGCGAGCAGGACGTGTTCGTTCCGAAGAACGTGCCCGAACCCGAGCGTGCCTTCTTCAACCCCACGTACTTCGCGGTGCTCCGGGCGAGCCAGTTCACGCTCTGCCCCGCTGGCGACCTGCCGTGGAGCCTGCGCTTCTTCGAGGCGATCATGTGCCGAGCGATCCCGATCGTGGAGGATCGAGCGCACGCCGGGCGAAACGATCTCGAACGCGGCATCGGCTACACGATGCTGCAACCAGACGACGCGCACGTGTACGACGAAGCGATCGCCGAGCACAACTACCGGATCTTCCTGCGTCGCCAGACGCTGATCGACCGCGACGAGAGGGGATGAGCCGCCGATGAACGAACCCGAGCGACCGACCGACACCGAGCGCCGGCGGTTCCTCCTCGAGATGCTCCCCGTGGGCTCGGTGGGCGCCGAGATCGGGGTGCACCAGGGGGACTTCTCGCGTGCGATCCTCGACACCGTTCGACCGTCTCGACTCCACTTGATCGACCCGTGGCGCTACGAGTCGTCGACCACCTACGAGCGCGCCCTCTACGGCGGGCGTGCGTCGAAGGGCCAGCAGGAGCTGGACGACCGGTACCTCGCGGTCCTCGACCGCTTCGCGGGCGAGATCGCGGAGGGTCAGGTGACGGTGCACCGGCTCCCGTCCAGCGAGGCGTTGGAAGCGATGCCCGACGGCTCGCTCGACTGGGTGTACATCGACGGCAACCACCTCTACGAGTACGTCGCCTCGGACCTTGCGCTGTCGCTTAGAAAGACGCGCGACGGCGGCCTCGTGACCGGCGACGACTACGCCGAAGGCGGCTGGTGGGAGGGCGGGGTGAAGCGGGCAGTCGACGAGCTCGAACGCGCGGGCACCGCGCGTCTCCTGCTCATCCGCAACGGCCAGTTCGCCTTCGAGAAGACAGCGACGGCGTGAGCGTCACCACCCTGCCCGACGGTGCTGGCTGGGCGGTCGACGGCGTCACCTTCGTGTTCGACTTCGGCCCGTCGCCGTCGGCGCGGCAGTTCTCGATCCGAAAGCCGCCCGACCTCTTCGAGATGCACGTCGAGCTCGGGGGACGCTTCGCGGGCGGGAACATCGTCGAGCTCGGGATCGCTTCAGGCGGCGGCACCGCCCTGCTCGCGCTGCTCGCGCGCCCCCGGCACCTCCTCGCGTGCGAGCTCGACGGCGAACCCGTCTCCGCCCTTGCGGACCTGATCGAGGAGCGGCACCTGGGTGGCTCCGTGCACCCGACCTACGGGATCGACCAGTCCGACCGACGAGCGGTCGCCGCCGTGGTCGACGCGGTGCTCGGCAGCGAGGCGATCGATCTCGTGATCGACGACGCGTCGCACGAGTATCACGCCACGCGGGCTTCGTTCGAGGAGCTGTTCCCGCGGCTTCGCCCGGGCGGCCTGTTCGTGATCGAGGACTGGGCGGCTGACTACGCGTACGCGGTTCGCATCGAGACGGCCCTGCGTGGATCGGCCGAGGCCGCCGCGGAGGTCAAGCGCAAGCTCGACGCGGCGAACGCAGACCCGCGGCGCCCGGCACGGGCGCTGCCCCGGCTCGGCGTGGAGCTGCTCGACGTGTGCGGCGCCGCGCCCGAGGTCGTGCGGGGCCTGAGCGTGAACAAGCACTGGGTCTCCGTTGAGCGCGGCGACGCGGACCTCACGGGCTTCCGGCTCGACGATCACATCCGTGACCACTGGGGCTGGCTGCGCGACTGAGCGAAGCGCTACTTCGGGTCCCAGCGCTCGTAGACCCAGGTGTAGCTCCAGGTGCACCGGTGGGTCTCGGCGAGCTGCCGCCGGTTCCGCCGACGGCCGCGGTACGCGTCCGGACCGAACTCGTGGAACTGAACGATCAGCGTGCCGATCCGGGGAAGCCAGCCCGTCGCGTGGAGGCGGTCGATGAGCTCGAACTCGCCGCCTTCGATGTTGATCTTCATGAGGTCGACGTGCGCGGGCGCGAGCGACGCGAGCACGGCGTCGACGTCTCGGAGCTCGACCTCAGCGGCGCCGAGGAAACCAGGGGCGGTCGGGTCGACGAACACCGACGAACCGGGCCCACCGATGCTCAGGTGCTCGGTGCGGTCGCCCCCGGCCAGGCCGAACCGGTGCACGTGGACGCGTGGGTCGTCGCCGACGTTTGCCTCGAGCTGCTTCACCGCGTGCGGCTCGGGTTCGAACGCGTGCACCTGCACACCGTCGGTCCCGCGGGCGTCGACGCGTTGCAGGATGCGCTCCGACCACTCACCGACGTACGCGCCGACGTCGATCACCACCGCGTCGGGCGGCAGGTCGACATCGACCAGGATGTCGGGATCGTCACGCGATGCCAGGAAGAAGCGCCGCATCGACGGTCGGAAGTCGTGGGCCTCGTAGACGAGCTCGGTGTACGCGCTGAGCTTCCCTCTCCGTCGGCGACGGCGCAGCGCGGTGAGGGGCCGGAGGAGCCGTCGCTTCGTCGTGTACCGGTCCACTCGCGGGGATCATTGCCGACTCGCCGAGACGCGTCCACCTCGGCGCGTCGTGGTCGCGCTACGGCAACACCTTGTTCGTCGTGAGGAACTTCTCGAAGGGTGTGAGCAGGGTGAGCGCGAACCGCGTCGTCAGGTGGGACGCGTCTCGTCGCACGATCAGCTGGTCGACGATCGGGTCACAGATCGGTAGATACGGGCATGCACGACGATCGAGGTCGAGCGACCAAACCTCGCTGTCGTTCTCCGCCAGGTCGCGGTAGATCCGCTCCACCGGTGTCGGGTCGACGCTGCTCACGAACCGGCACTCGTCGAGGTAGGTCGCGTCGGACAGGCAGACGACGGGGTCGACGCCGAGCGGCGCGACCGGAACCGGTTCGAGGATCACCACCCTGCGGCCCGCATCGCGGAAGCGCTTGATGGTGGCGCTGGTCCGCGCTCGGACGCTGTCGAGGTACGCCTTCGAGCCCGGAGGGAGCTCGCCGAGCTCCTGGTCGGACACGAACAGCGGGCTGCCTGGCGCGTCGAACGATCGGTTGGCGACCACCACCACGTCCGGGTCGAGGCGGTCGACGACGCCCGGGTACATGTCGGCCTGGTGGTCCCGACACTCCTTCTGCGAGCGCCGATACTGCAGGCCCTCCTGCCAGGGGCACGCCGGCGCCACATCTGCGGAGAAGGTGAGATCCAGGTCCTTGGCCAAGGCCGTGAGCATCGGGATGTACATCCGTGCGTGGCTGTCCCCGATGAGCAGGATGTGCGGACCCTTGCCGGTGACGAGCGTGCAGTCGGCAGACGTGTCCGCGGTGCAGGTGGGGAAGTCGGCGGAGTCCTGCTGCGCGCCTCGCCAGTCGAGGTCCTCGGGAACCCGGGTGGCCCCGACCGAGGTGCCCTGCACCACGTCGACCGGCTGTTCGTCCATGTGCTGGCGAAACAGGAAGGGGGCGACGAGGAGCCCCATCGCGACGCTCGTGCCCAACCCGAGGACCACGACCGTGCGGCGTCGAGTGGTCAGGCGCGGCGATTCCCGGAAGGGTCGCTCCACTACCTCGTAGCTCAGTGCGGAGAGGCCCGTCGCGATGAACGAAGACAACAGGAACGTCGGGAACGGACTGACGTCGGCGACCCGGACGCTCACGACGATGACGAGCCAGTGCCAGAGGTACGTGCCGTAGGAGATCTTCCCGAGGTAGACCATCGGCGCCGTCGACAGGAAGCGACGGACGAACGCATGTGGTCCGGCCTCCATCGACGCGATGAGCGTGAGCGTGCAGAGCGCGGCGAGCGCCCCACGCTCGATCGGGGGCATGTCCACGATCCAGGTGGACAGGAAGAGGAGCCCACCGAGCCCCGCGAGCGCGGTGTACGGGAGCAGCGACCGGATGCGATCCGAGCGGTTGAGGCGCACCAGGATCCCGGGGGAGAGCGCCAGCATCGCGCCGCCGAGCAGCTGGTACACCCGGGTGTCGGTGCCGTAGTAGGCGCGGTCGAGGTTCGTGCGACCGATCCAGAGGGCCGAGGTGAAGGACACGGCGATGATCGCGAGGACGGTTCCTTGCACGATCGTCCACCGCCGGGCGCCGAACCGACCCGCGACCGCGTAGAGCGTGGCGAGGAGCAGCGGCCACGCCGCGTAGAACTGCTCCTCCACCGACAGCGACCAGAACTGCACCACCGGGTTCGACTGGAGGTCGGCCCCGAAGTACTGGACTGACTGGGCGATGAAGAACCAGTTGGACACGTGAAGCGCCGCGGCGCTGACTGCGTTGCGTCCGTCCTGGAGCTCGGCCGGCGCGGCGAGGGAGCTGAACACGACCGCGGTAGCGAAGAGCGCCATCGTTGCTGCGGGGAGCAGGCGGCGGATGCGGCGGCTGTAGAAGCGCCTGAGCTCGATCGATCCCTTGCCGCTCAGGTCGCGGATGAGCAGCTGTGTGACGAGGTACCCCGAGAGCACGAAGAAGATGTCAACGCCGATGAACCCGCCCTTCAGCCGGTCGGCGCCGACGTGAAAGGCCACGCCGAGGTACACGGCCACGGTTCGGATGCCGTCGAGGTGCGGTCGGTATCCGACGCCGACCTGAGTCGTCGGGACGCCGTGCGCGACGTCACGAGGTGCGTCCGCCAAGGTCGTCGTCGTTGTCGGTGAGCCAACAGCCACGGTGCGTGGACTGTAGGCGCGCGACTCGTCGCGCGTTCCGCAGTGTCGGCCCGATCGAGCGCCGTTCTGAACCGAAGTGTGGGACT
Source organism: Microthrixaceae bacterium (assembly GCA_052390255.1). GTDB lineage: Bacteria > Actinomycetota > Acidimicrobiia > Acidimicrobiales > VFJN01 > VFJN01. The sequence continues at coordinate 4,418 of JBQTHC010000026.1, read as the reverse complement.
ACAATTCGCGTCAGTTCAGACAAGCCGCGATTCGGGCGAGCGCGAGGGGGCAGCGACAGGTGGGGCCGAAGGCTCGATCGGAGTGGCGTGACCGCTCCGTGCTGGTGACAGGCGCCACGGGGTTCTTGGGGAGCCACGTCGTCGCCTTGCTCGTCGAATCAGGCGCGCAGGTCACCACGATCTGTCGGGACCGACCGCCTCCCACCTCGATCGAGCGCGACTGGAACGAATCGGTCACATGGGTGGATGGGGACGTGGAGGACCAAGCGCTCGTGGAGCGTGCGATCGGCGAGCACGAGGTGCGATCGGTCTTCCACCTTGCCGCGCAGACGCAGGTGGGCGTGGCCAACGACAATCCGGTCGGCACCTGGCGGACCAACGTGCAAGGAACATGGACCGTGCTGGAGGCATGCCGGCGCAGCGGTGGCGTCGAGCAGGTCGTCGTCGCCTCGAGCGACAAGGCATACGGCGCGCAGCCGACCCTGCCCTACACCGAGGACATGCCGCTCCTCGCCCGCCACCCCTACGACGTGTCAAAGGCTTGCGCCGATCTGATCGCGCTCTCGTACTTCGACACCTGGCGCGTGCCGGTCGTGGTCACGCGCTGCGGCAACTTCTTCGGGCCTGGCGACACGAACTGGGGCCGGCTCGTGCCCGGGACCATCCGAAGCCTGCTGCACGGCGAGCGTCCCGTGATCCGCTCGACGGGTCTCCTCGTGCGCGACTACCTCTACGTGGTCGACGGCGCGCTGGCGTACCTCACGCTCGCCGAGGAGCAGCTGGCTCGCCCCGAGCTGCACGGCCAAGCGTTCAACTTCTCCACCGAGACGCCGATGACCGCGCTCGCGCTCGTGGAGGCGATCCAGCAGGTCCTCGGCACGGACGTGCCACCGGACATCCGCGGCGCACCGGTGCACGAGATCCCCGAGCAACGGCTCTCCGCTGCAAAGGCCCGCGATCTGCTCGGCTGGAGCCCCAGTCGCAGCGTGGCCGAAGCGCTCGGCGAGACGGTGGCCTGGTATCGGGCTGAGCTCGGTATCGAGGGGTGAGCCCATCGGTCGTCGTCACGGGAGCGGGCGGCTACGTGGGCGGCCGGCTCGTCACCTCACTGCTCGGTGAGGGGTTCCACGTACTGCCCATCGTTCGGCAGCCCGTCGAGTGGCTCCCGGTCGCCGCAACCGTGCTCGACCTCGCCGCAGTCGACGAGGCGACCCTCGTGCGCGCCTTCGACGGTCACGACGCGGTGGTGCACCTCGCGGGCCCGAACGAGGTGGAGTCCGCCCGGACTCCCGACACCGCGATGGCGACGACGCTCGCCGCGGCGCGCCGCGTCGCCGCGGCGGCACGGAGCGCCTCCGTCGGGCGCCTCGTCGTCGCGTCGACGGTCCACGTGTACGGCGCGGCGGCAGCCCCGCGAGCGGTGCTCACGACCGCCACGGTCCCGCAGCCGCGCCACCCCTACGCGATCGCGCGGCTCGGAGCCGAGCACCTCGCGGCCGCCAACGGACCCGACGACCTGGTCGTGCTCCGCCTGACGAACGCCGTCGGTGCGCCCGCTGACCCACGCGTCGATCGTTGGACGCTCGTCGCGAACGACCTGTGCCGACAGGCGGTCGAGCGCGGCGAGCTGCGACTGACGAGCACCGGTGAGCAGTTCCGAGACTTCGTGGCGCTCCACGACGTGCTCCTAGCGCTCTGCGCCGGCGCACGCGGGGACATTCCGCCCGGAACGTACAACCTCGGCTCTGGGACCGCGACGCGCGTGCTCGACCTCGCGTCGCTCATCGCCGACGTCGCGACCGAGTTCGTCGGCGCGCGAATCCAGGTGGACGCGCCGCCACCCACCGGAGACGCCCCAGCAGCGAGCGTCGTCGACGTCGCACCGCTCGCTGCGGTCGGGCTCGTTGCGGCAACTCCCTTGCGCGACGCCGTTCGCGAGACGCTTCTCGCGTGTGTGAGCGGTCCCCCGTCATGACCTGCACTGCTACCGTCCGCCCATGATCCAAGAAGATCGCCCGGCGATCATCTTGTGCGGCGGACGGGGTACGCGGATCAGCGACGTGAACCCGCTGCTGCCCAAGCCGATGCTGCCGATCGGTTCGCGCCCGATCCTGTGGCACATCATGAAGATCTACGCGAGTCACGGCGTGAGCGACTTCACGCTGGCACTGGGCTGGCTCGGGGAGGAGATCCGCCGCTGGATCCTGCACCAGCGCGCGCTGACGTCGGACTTCACGGTACGGCTCGGCGCGCCGGACCAGGTCGAGTACCACGGCCCGCATCCTGAGGCGGGGTGGCGGATCACGTGCATGGACACAGGACTCGATGCGCTCACCGGCACCCGCGCTCGCCGCGCCGCGCTCCGCCTCGAGGACGGACCGGTCTTCGTGACCTACGGCGACGGCGTCGGTGACGTCGATGTCACCGCGCTGCTCGCGTTTCACCGATCGCACGGTCGTCTGGCCACGGTCACCGCCGTACGGCCGCCGGGCCGCTTCGGGGAGCTCGTCCTCGACGGCAACCGCGTGGTGGAGTTCGAGGAGAAGGCGCAGGCCTCGGCAGGCTCCATCAACGGGGGCTTCATGGTCTTCGAGCGCGAAGCGCTGCTGCGCTACGTGCCCAGCGACAGCGACGTGATGCTCGAGCGCGAGCCGATGTCTGCACTCGCGAAGGATGGCCAGCTGATGGCGTGGGAGCACGCCGGCTTCTGGCAGCCGATGGACACGCCCCGTGAACGGGTCCTGCTCGACGAGCTGTGGGCGAGCGGCGATGCCCCCTGGAAGGTGTGGGCTGACGACGGGACCCCGGCGTGAGCGCGATCGAAGGTGTCGAGGTGATCCCGCTCCGACGGATCCCCGACGAGCGCGGTGCCGTGCTCCACATGCTTCGCAACGACGACCCCCACTTCACGACGTTCGGCGAGATCTACTTCTCGCTCGTGTACCCGGGTGTGGTGAAGGGATGGCACCTGCACCATGAGATGACGCTGCGATACGCGGTGCCGATGGGCATGGCAAAGATCGTCTGCTTCGACGCACGCCCGGAGAGCACGACCAACGGCAACGTGCTCGAGCTGCACATCGGCGAGGGCAACTACTGCCTCATCATCATCCCGCCGGGCGTGTGGAACGGCATCAAAGGCGAGGGGACCTCACCGGCGCTCGTCGCGAACTGCGCGTCGATCCCGCACCGGCCCGACGAGATCGAGCGCCTCGATCCGTTCGACAACACCATTCCGTACGACTGGGCGCTCAGGCACGGCTGACAGATCCGACGCTGAGCGCCGTCCTCTACTTAGGCCGCTCGTACTCGCCGAGCGCTGTCGGGACCTGCGGGGGCGGTCCTTCACGGGAGCGCGCCGGCGCCCCGAGCAAGCCGCCCGCGAGCTCGCGCAACCGGCCGGCGCTCGCCGTCCAGCGGAACCGGTCGACGAAGCGCGAGCCGTTCGTCGCGATGCGCAGCCGCAACGCCTCGTCCGCGGCGAGTCTGGCGAGGGAGTCAGCCATGTCGGCCGGTTCGTTGCCGCAGACGAGAGCAGTCTCGCCGTCGAACGCGTAGTCCTGTGACCCCCCGTTATCGGTCGTCACCAGTGCACACCCGCAGGCCATCGACTCGACCGCGCACATCCCAAACCCCTCCCGGACGCTCGGTTGCAGGAAGAGCGACGCCTCGTTGTAGATCGAGCGAGCGATCACGGGTTGGGAAGGGGACGCGACGAACCGGAGTCCGGCTCCGACTGGCGGCATCGGCGTGATCGTGCCGAAGACCGTGCTCGGCACGCCGGCCGCCGCGTGGAGCCGCGTGAGCGCGTCGAGGCCGACGTAGCCGGCCTTCGCCGGATGCGGATCGAAGTTCATCGCCGCATGGGGCGCTCGGCCTTCGATCGGTGTCGAGATCCGGAAGGTGCCGGGGTCGACGCCGTTGGGGATGTGCACGACGTCGTCCGCCGAGACTCCGCTGCTCCGAACACGCGACGCGAGCCATGATCCGACGCACACCTTTGGCCCGGGCAGCCGGAACGCGAGGTCCTCCGCTGCGGGCGGGAAGACGCCGAACCCCTGAAGCAAGAGGATCGGCTCCCACCTGCGGGTCCGATCGACCTGGAGCTGCGCGATGAGCTCGCGGCCATGGGCACCGGCGTCGAGAGACAGCGCGGTGGCGAGCAAGTTCGTCGAGTAGACGACGACGTCGCTGTCGGCGATCCGAGCAGGATCGAGATCGAGACAGAACTCGTGCTCCACGTGGTCGTCGAACGCGAACCACGGGAGGTCGCCGAGGTTGCGGATCCGCATCTCCGAGGTTGTCAGGTGCACGACGCGAACGCGGTCGCCGTGCTTGGCGAGCGCGTTCACGAGCTCTAAACGGGCGATGTCTCCGCCGACCGGGCGTGGGCATGCCGGCGCGAAGAAGTCCAACGT
>JBQTHC010000025.1:0-3668 GCA_052390255.1 Microthrixaceae bacterium | reverse complement strand
TGCAGCCGCTAGTGGGCATCGAGAGCTCACATCTCTCCCAGCAGCTCGGCGTGCTGCGCCGGGCCGGGCTCGTGACCACCCGCAAGGAGGGCGCGTCGGTGATCTACTCGCTTGCCGACCCGTTGCTCGCCGAGCTCCTCGCCGTCGCGAAGCAGCTGCTGATCTCCTCGCTGCACCACAACGCCGATCTCCTCGCGGAGCTGCGCGCGGCGACTCGCCGGTGACCGCCCTCCCCGCGAACCCCGTGGAGGCGGTCACCGGTCTGCGCCCGCGTCGAGCCGACTACGCGGGCCTCTCGCGCTCGTGGCGGGGCGACGTGATGGCGGGCGCGACCGTGGGCGTCGTCGCCCTCCCGCTCGCGCTCGCCTTCGGCATCACGAGCGGGCTCGGTGCTCGAGCCGGGCTCATCACCGCGATCGTGGCCGGCCTCGTCGCCGGGCTGTTCGGCGGATCGAGCGTGCAGGTGTCAGGCCCAACCGGCGCGATGACCGTCGTGCTCGTGCCAGTAGTCGCACGCTTCGGCCCTGAGGCCGTGCTGACCGTGAGCGTCCTCGCAGGCATCCTCGTGGTCGCCGCGGCGTTCCTTCGGCTCGGGCGCTACCTCGCCTTCGTGCCCTGGCCCGTCATCGAGGGGTTCACCGTGGGGATCGCGACCATCATCTTCCTCCAGCAGGTGCCGGCGGCACTCGGCGTGTCGAAGCCGTCCGGCGAGAACACCGCCCTCGTCGCGGCGCGCGCGGTGGCTCGAGCGGGGAGCGACGGGAGCCTGGCCGCGCTTGGTCTCGTGGTGCTCGTCGCTGCTCTGCTCGCTGCGCTCCCACGCCTGCACCGGAGTCTGCCTGCTTCGCTCATCGCGGTGGCCGTTGCCACCGTGGTCACGCAGCTCGGCCACCTCGACGTTGCGCGCATCGGCCACCTTCCGCGTTCGCTCCCGCTCCCCGAGCTGCCCTCGGTCTCGCTCGACCGCGTGAGCGAGCTGTTCTCCGCGGCGCTCGCGGTCGCGATCCTGGCCGCCCTCGAGAGCCTGCTCTCCGCGAAGGTCGCCGACGGCATGGGCGACATGGACCGCCACGACCCCGACCGAGAGCTCTTCGGTCAGGGGCTTGCCAACATCGTCTCGCCGTTGTTCGGCGGCATGCCTGCCACAGGTGCCATCGCCCGCACGGCGGTCAACGTCCGCAGCGGCGCGAGAACCCGCCTCGCCACGCTCACGCACGCGCTGGTCCTCGTGCTCGTCGTGCTCTTCGCCGGTGGCCTCGTCGAGCGCATCCCACTCGCCGCCCTGGCTGGCGTCCTCATGGTCACCGCGTTCCGCATGGTCGAGGTGCACAACGTGCGCGCGGTCGCGCGCGCCACTCGATCCGACGCGACCGTCATGGTCCTCACGGCGTTCGCCACGGTGACATTCGACCTGATCCTCGCGGTGGAGATCGGCGTCGCCGCCGCCGCGGCTCTCGCGCTTCGACACGTTGCGCTCACGTCGCAGGTGACGGCGGTGTCGGTCGACGGGCTCGATCGGGACCGCGCCGGGTCGCTGCTCGGCGAGGGGATCCTCACCTACCGGCTCGACGGCGCCTTGTTCTTCGGCGCGGCACAGCGGTTCCTCACCGAGCTCACCGCGGTGAGCGACGCGAAGGTGGTCGTGCTGCGGCTCCCTGACCTTCAGCTGCTCGATGCCACCGGCGCGCAGACGCTCGGGGAGATCGTGTCGGAGCTCGAGCAACGCGGCATCACGGTGCTGCTCAAGGGTCCTCGCCCACAGCACCTGCGCATCCTCGCCGCGACCGGCGCACTCGCGCGCCTCGCGCACGAGAACCACGTGTTCGCCGACCTCGACGCCGCCCTCGAGCACGCTCGGAGCCACGTCACCCGTGCGCCCAACCCGGCCTGACCGACGCAGCAACCAACGTCTGTGAACCCCCACGGTCGGCATGCGGTCGTGGCAGTTCACAGACGTTGGTTGTTAGAGCAGCCTGGATCGGAAGAGGTCCAGCACCTGCTCGAGCGCATCGCGGGTGGGTTGGCCCGGTTCGTCGATGAGGTGCTCGGTGAGCACCGAGTGCGCCCTCTTCGGGTGACCGTGAGGGTTGCCCGCGGACGAGTCGATCTCCACGCCGACGAACCGATCGCCGAGGGCCTCCCGTAGGTGCTCGAACCTGGCGGCGGGCACCAGCGAGTCGTGCGTGAAGCGCAACCCCAGCACGCACAGATCGGGCTCGGCCGCCATGCGGTCCTGCACCTTGGCGAGGTCGTCGTCGCTCAGGTACAGCGCTCGCTTCGCCTTCGCAGTGAAGCCGAGCGGGAGCGACGGCTGACTCATCACCGGTGCGACGACGGACGTGTCGGGCAGCATCGCCAGCGCGAAGTTTCCGGTGAAGCACATGCCGACCACCCCGACGCCAGGGCCACCGCAGCGTTGGTGCTCCTGTCGAGCGAGGGCCTTGCACCATTGCACGACCTTGCTCGTCTTGCCGGTGGCCCACGCGGAGAACTCCCGCGACACGCACGCCGGAGGCATCGCCTTCAGGATCACCGTCGGCGACATCGATGCTCCGGGTATCCCGAAGAGATGCGGGAGCACAGCGGTGCAGCCGATCCCGACCACCCGGTCTGCGAAGTCGAGGACCGCTGGCGTGATGCCTGGCATCTCGGCGAGGACGATCACCGCCGGGCCGCTCCCCTTGCGGAACACGTCGCGCTGCTTGCCGTCGAACGTGAACGTCTCCTTCTCGTACCCGCTGAGGTCTCCCATGGCGGCGCACCGTACCCGCGCATCTCCGACCGCGGCAGACTGACCGACCGTGCATCCCTTCCGCTTCGGCATCCAGTGCAGGGGGCCGGCAGACCCTGTCGGTTGGCCGGCTCTCGCCCGCAAGGTGGAGGACCTCGGCTGGTCCACCCTCACCGTCGCCGACCACCTCGACGACCAGCTCGCACCGATGCCCGCGCTGATGGCGGCCGCGGCCGCAACCACCACGCTGCGCGTCGGAACGATGGTGCTCGCCAACGACTACCGCCACCCGGTGATGGTCGCCAAGGAGGCCGCCACGCTCGACGTGCTCACGGGAGGCCGCTTCGAGCTCGGCATCGGCGCCGGCTGGATGACCTCGGACTACGAAGCAGCGGGGCTCGTCCTCGATCGGCCGGGCGTGCGCATCGATCGGCTCACCGAGGCGCTGACCATCATCCGCGGCCTGTGGGCCGACGGCGAGCTCTCCTTGGACGGCGACCACTACCAGGTGCACGAGCTCGACGGACGTCCGTCCCCCTTCACCGTCGGCGGGCCGCCGATCGTGATCGGTGGCGGTGGCGAGCGAGTGCTTCGGCTCGCCGCGCAGGCTGCCGACATCGTGGCCGTCAACGTGAACCTCAACGCGGGCGTGATCGACGAACGCGCCTTCCCCGATGGCACCCCCGAGTCGACCGATCGCAAGATCGCCTGGATCCGAGACGCCGCCGGGGACCGCTTCGATCAGATCGAGCTGCAGGTGCGCGTGCACCTGGCAACGGTGACCGACGACAGAGACACGGTCATCACGGAGCTCTCCCCCGCCTTCGGTCTCACGCCCGAGGCCGCGAGCGCCACCCCGCACGCGCTGATCGGCAGCGTGGGCCAGATCTGCGATCAGCTCGTCGAACGCCGCGAGCGGTGGGGCATCTCCTACCTC
>JBQTHC010000024.1:0-28067 GCA_052390255.1 Microthrixaceae bacterium | reverse complement strand
GCAGGTGCACGACGCGAACGCGGTCGCCGTGCTTGGCCAGCGCGTTCACGAGCTCGAATCGGGCGATGTCGCCGCCGACCGGGCGGGGGCATGCCGGCGCGAAGAAGGCCCACGTGATCTGAGGGTGTGCCACGGCGGGGTTCAACGGGCCTGCTGGGCGACGCGCCTGCGGATGGCTGCGAGCTGCTCGTCGGTCGGGCGCAGATGGGTTCCGGATCGGTTCACGAAGTAGCGCTCGAGCGGGGGGAGGTCACCTCTGTCGATCCCGAGCAGCTCGGCGAAGGCCGGGATCACCGAGCCGTCGCTCTTCATGGTGACGTCGTAGTCGAGCGCGTGGACGTGGTCGGCGCCGAAGCGGCCCGCGTAGGAGGTGATGAGCGCGTCGTAGTCCACGAGCCACGAGTCGGGCTCGGTGTACGCGAACGAGGTGGGGTCAGTGCTCAGCTCGAAGCCAGTGGCTCGCAGCTGCTCGCGATAGGAGCGGAGGTAGGCGGATGGCTCGCGCAGGAAGACGACGACGTCGACCTGGGGCTCGCCCAGAAGGTCGTGCAGCGCGGCGAGCTCGTCCGCGCCTCGGAGGTAGCTCAGGTCCTCGTGCGAGTACACGAGCACGGCCGCGTCGGAGCCAGCGGCGTGCTCGCGCACGTGGCGCCGCGCCGCTGCCAACCACGCGGGCCGCGTCGTGTCGGGGAAGCGCAAGCGGGCCGGCCACACGCGATCGGGTCGGATCGTGAGGAGCGGAAGCTCGGCGTGGAGCGTGGGGACGAGGAACCCGGGCGGGCAGAACGCCCCGGCTCGAGCGAGCAACGTGTCGTTCTGATCGTGCAGGAACTGCTGGATCGATGTCGTACCGGTCTTGTGGGTCCCGATGTGGAGCACGACGCGTTCCGACACCGCGGCAGTGTACGGCCCGGTCCCGTGGCCCTCCGCGGTGGGCTCAGCCACGACTGGGGAACGGCAGCGCGGGCGCTGGGAGTCCGAGGAAGGGGCAGAGCAGCTCCCATCCATCGCCAGCGGCGATGTCGAGCTCGAGCAGATCGTCCGGGCGCGCTGCGAAGTAGGAGCGCACTCGTGCGGTGTGCGCGGTCATCTCCTCCCGCCACCCTGCTCGATCCACGGTGAGGAAGGAGCCGTCATACTCGCCGCGCGCGCGTCGGGCGAGGTTCGCCTCGACGTGACGCTCACGGCTGTCGAGCCACGGGTCCATCGCGCGCACCGTGAGGATGAACCGGGACGCCGGGTACTGGCGGTCGAGCACGTCGAAGTTGTGGGTGAGCGCCTCGATGTCGGAGTAGGCGTCGGCCTCATCGATCCCGTCGAGGAGCGGACGCCCGTCGCGGAGCGCCAGCTCGATCGCATCGCGGATCTCGGGTCCGCGACGCACCGCCGTCTGCAGGTCGGGACCGCCCCAGTGGACGCTTCGCAGACCGAGGAGCAGCAGCGCGTCGTGCAGGGAGCGCGTGCCGGTCTTGCTGAGGCCGATGCAGAAGATCTTCATCGGGTGCGCTTGAGGAAGCCTCCGGGGTTGAACGAAAGGGAGTACTGCTCCGGCTCGTAGTCGGTGGCGAACTCGCCGTGTCGCGAGAGGATCTGCTTCACGGCCTCGAACGGGCCGGGCCCGAACCCCGCCCACACAGGGTTCCCGTTGACGACCGTGTCGGTCACGATCGCGTAGGAGCCGACGGGCACCAGTGGGGCGTAGGCCTCGAACTCCGCCTGGGTGACGTTGCGGTGCGCGCTTCCGCCGATGAGCAGGAGCGCGTGCGGGTTGGGGCCGATCAGGTCGGTCACCCTCGCCACTGTGCCCGCGGCGGCGGGCTCCCCGTCGATGTAGGTGATCCGAGGATGCAGCGGCAGATCCTCCCCCAGACCCTCACCGATGGACACGACGTTGCCGTGGTCGATCAGCTCGCACACGGAGGCCAGGAAGAGCGTGCGCCCGCCGGAGCCGGTCCCGGTCTCGATGATCCACTCGGGCCGGATGCTGGAGATCAGCCGCTGGTAGGCGAACAGGTCGGTCGGCGCGCTCGTGACGGGTCGACCCAGCCAGGTCTCCTCGTCCCAGGCCATGCTCTGCCACACGGCCTCGATGAAGCTCCAGCGGAGGTCCTCGGGTACGGGCGTGGGCGCGGTGGGAAGACCGTCGGGCTCGGGCGCGAACGCGCCTCGGCCGAACGCCTCCGCGCTGAGGCGCCGCGCGCGGCTGCGGCGCGCGTCGGGTGAGGCGATGCGGCCGACGTAGTGGAGGGGCTTGCCCGGACCCCGGAACCGACGGCCGCGGAGGTCTGCGAAGTGCTCGCCGTACCCGAAGACCCGGGAGCGTCGCTCGTCGGCGTCGGGCTGGTTCGTGCTGACGCCGCCGTGCACCTGATGGAACGATCCCTCACCGATGATCGTGGCCACGGTCACGTCGGGCGCCGATCCCAGCCGTTCGTAGAGCTCGAGGTTCGCGAAGCCGCCCCCGGCCATGTCGAAGCTCTCGTCGAAGCCGCCCACCTGCTCGAGCTGGGTGCGCGCCACGAACATGCAGTTGCTCTCCCACACGCCGTCGAGCCAGTCGCGCCCGCCGACGAAGTGCCCGATCTCGAACAGGCGGTAGCCCGCTTCGGGCCATCGGATCCGTTGGAACAGCCGGTCCTCGGCCTCCTGGTCGTAGCCGTGGCGCATCATCTCGCCCTGCTGCCCGGGTCCGATGTACCACTGCTGGGTCGCGACGATCGCGGGCTCGTAGATGCGCAACCCGTCGAGGCCGAACCTGAGCACGCTCGGCGTGAGGATGTGCGCGCCGTCGATCATCAGCGCATACGCGGTGCCTCGACCTTCCCGGATACCGACGTTGAGCGCGTGCGACGGCGATGGGCGAGCGTCGTCGCCGAGGTCGACGTAGCGGAACTCCGGACCGAAGCTCTCCACGAACTCCCGCCCGAGCTTCTGGTCCTCGGCCGAACCGTTCTCGACCGCGATCACCTCGTACCGCACGTCGTCGACGTCGATCTGATACGCGCGGGACAACGAGCGAAGCGTGCGCTCGGCCTCACGGCGCATGTTGTAGAAGACGACGACCACGGTGAGGTCGATCGCCCCCTCGGGTGCCGGGGGAGCGAGGGGGAGACCGAGCGACGCCATCTTCGCGGCGCGCGTGCTCGCGCGGTCGGCGTCCACGAGGCTGGTCTTGCGCCACGCGGCGGCGGACCAGTCCACGGCTTCGAGCGGCTCGTCGATGCCGTGGTCGATGCGGAAGGCGGTGACGGCCTCCGCGCACGCAGCGTCCGCATAGTCGTCGATGACGACGAACGCCCCCAGCGACAGCTGCGGATAGAAGGCTTCGAGGACGGACCGTGCGTCGGCGCCGATGCCTGCACCGAGGCGGAGGAGGGCGATGTCGCCCATCTCGGGGTTGGCGGTGGATGCTGCGAGCGGTCCGACGAGGAACCGGACGCGATCGTCCAGCAGATCGAAGCGCTCGAAGCCGTCGCGCACGAGGTTCAGGTCGGCTCGCAGGTCCTCCATCGACTCGTCGAGCGCTGGGGCTTCTCGGTGCGGCGGCGGAGAGGCGCGGAACTCGTCGGCCACCCACACGGAGCGCTGCGAGAGCTCGTGGATCTCGAGGTAGGCACACAGGAAGATCGACCCTCCACCGCGGCCGACGCTGCAGTCCACGAGGTTGCCAGGAACGCCCCCGCTTCTGATGGCGTCGAGGCAGCGCTCGAGGTGATCGAGTCGGAAGCGGCCCATGGTCGCGTACGGCAGGAAGCCGTTCGCTTCGTCCGCCGGTGCCGTGGCACCCGCGCGCCGGCGCCGGAGCATCTGCTGGTAGGCGTCGGGCTGTGCGCGCACTGGGTCGCGAACACGGTCCGGTTCGGCTGCGGTGCGCGTGCGAACGCAGCGAGCGAGGTACTTCAGCCGCATCTCGTTCTCGAGGTAGTGCTCGTCGAGCAGCGCGCTCTTCATGAGCTCCAGGTAGCGCGTCGCGGCGCGAGTGAGCTTGTCCTGGCTGCGCTGCATCGTCGTGTGGTTGAGCCCGAGCGCTCGAAGCCGTGTGCTCTCTGCCACCTCGAGGAGCGGGCGCACGCCCTCCGGTCCGTCGAGGCGGTCGAGCTCCGCGGCCAGCTCGGGACACCGCTCGAGCCGAGCATCGTCCACGACGATCGCCAGGCCGAAGAACACGTTGAGCACGACGAGCCGGATCGGCCGGTCGTGCTCCGCGATGAAGTCCTCCACGGCGGTCATCACGCCGTTCCGCGGGCCACCTTCGACCTTCGCGTTGCACATCGTCGGGTTGACGCCACCGTGCTTCTGCAGCGTCGCGAGGCCTGGGCGCATGCCTCCGCGCGCCCACGGCTGACGGAACTCCTCGGGAACCTGCTCAGGGTCGTAGTACAGGTCTCGCCGGCCATAGGGCCAGCCGACGTCGTGGATGAGCAGGAGCGGCAGCGGCTCGCCCGCATCGCGTGCAACCCGCGACAGCATCGACAGCTCGTGGTACACCGTGTACCAGTTGTGATCGCCGTCGACGAGCGCCGCGTCCATCGGCGGAAGGTCAGGGAGCACGCGATGGCTCACCTCACGGTGGAAGTGGTACCGACCCGCGAACGCACGCTCGTGCTCGGACGGATCGAACCCGGGCACCGGATCGATGACGTGGAGCTCTGCTTCGGGTCCGAGGAGATCGAGGATCAGCTTCGTCGTGTCGCCGCGCTCCGCTCCGATCTCGACCACTCTGCGAGCGCGCGAGGCCGCGAGAACGGGCGCAATCGCGACCTCCCAAAGCGGAAACAACTCCGACGCCCCCCTCTAGTACAGCGCGCGTACTTTAGCGAGGGATGGCGGTGAGACTGTCGGCTCGGTGCGCTGGAACAGGCAGTTGTCACCCCGATGTCATGACTCGCGCGAGATGATCGGATGACACCAATTCGTGCCGCCGAGGCGTCACCGGCGGCGTCGGCACCGACGCCACCCGTGCTGTTCGTGCACGTCATGAAGACCGGCGGAACCAGCGTGATGCGCACGTTGCGCGAGACGTTTGCGCTCAGTGAGATCTATCCGCGCGCCACCGACGACCTTCGCTATGAGAACGGTGCGCTCGACATCGCGCATCACCTCTCGGTGCCCTACCTCCTCTCGCTCTCGGAGGAGAGGACGGCGAGCATCCGCGTGTACATCGGCCACTTCCCCTACGTGGTGCGCGAGCTGATGGGCGTTCCGATGCGAGCGGCGACCGTGCTGCGCGAGCCGGTCGCTCGGACCGTGTCGCTGCTGCGACAGATCAAGCGGCAGCAGCCGTGGGAGGACGAGCCCGCCACGCGCCGGCCCGTCGCTGATCTCCCGCTCGAGGAGGTGTACGAGCATCCGCGCGTGTTCGCACCGTTGATCCAGAACCACCAGACGAAGATCTTCTCCATGACGCCCGACGACGATCCGCAGAGCTACATGGACGTGGTCGAGGTCGACGCCGCGCGCCTGGCGAGGGCGCGCACCAACCTCGAGGAGGTCGACGTCCTCGGCGTCATGGAGCACTTCGACTGGTTCGTCGACGACCTCGAGGCGGCGTTCTCCTGGAAGGTGGTGCGCAGCGCCCGCAAGAACGTCACCCCGGACGAGGATCTCGGACCCGTGAGCCCGAGCCTGCTGAAGCGGATCGCGAGCGACAACGCACTCGACATCGAGCTCTACGAGCGGGCGCGGGACCTCGTGGAGCTACGGCACCGACGCGTCGGGAGCTGAGGGACCAGTCGCGCCGGGCATGCGACCTGCGTTGCGCTCGGCCTCGATCAGCTCCGCCTCGCGCTGTCGCGCCGCGGCGACCGAGGCGCGCAGCCTTGCCTCCTGGTCGGCGGGGTTGATCATGCCGCGGAGGCGCGCGACCGGATAGCGGTACAAGACCATCCACGCGGTGATCGCGCGCGTGCGCCAGCGCTCGCTCCAGGTGAGCGGCGCCTCGTGGATCAGCTCGGGCCGGACGCAGCGTGCGAGCGCCTGTTCCATCTCGGCGAGGCTCACGCCGGGCAAGATCGGCGTGAGGGCCTCCAGGGCATAGGTGGCATCGCTCGCAAACCGAGGGAACTGGAGCACCGTGTAGGGGATGCCGAAATCGTCGAGCGCCGACACGATCTCGTGCCGCATCGTCTCGAGCACTCGGATCTGCTCGGTGGCCTTGATGGTCCCGGTCAGCGCACCTCGCCCGAACGGTCGCCGCCCGTACCGGGCTGCACGAATGCGGCTGGCGGCCGCCACGTCGAGCCGTCGGTCCGGGAGGATCACGTGGTCGATGCGGACGGCGCCCTCGCTGAGGATCTCGCGGATCCGGAAGCCGAGCGTCATGTCCTTCACCACGCGCGGCGCCTCGGGATCGTCGACACGAGCCTCGAGCCCAGCCCTCGTCATGGGTCCGTACGGCGTGGTCTTCCCCTCTGCCAGGCCCGTGTCGAGGCCGAGCTCGTCGAGGATCTGCACGAGAAGCGTGGTGCCCGCTCGCCCCGTGCCGGTGATCACGATCTTGCCCGCCTCGCGGTGGACCGGCTCGCGCCGCGGCGTCGCTCGTGCGACTGAGGTGGAGACCATGCGCTGTGCGAGCTGGTAGAGGTCCACGTCGTACGAGTTGTCGGCCGCGATGCGGCTCCGAAGCGCGGTGCTGACCGGTCGCTGCTCCGTCCGGTTGGCGAACCGTGGCGGGCCGAGGTCCCAACCGAAGCGCGATTCGAGCGCTCCGCAGAACTCGTCGTACCGCTCCTGCACGCCGACGACGTCGACCGAGGCGAGCCGCTCAGCGGCCACCGCGAAGCGGGCATCGTCGAACTCGAGGGGCTGGGTCAACGGCGTCGATGTCATCTCCGCGGCGCTCAGCGAGAGCATCTTGACCATGTGGTTGTCGATGATGTCGTGGAGCTCGGGATCTTCGTAGATCGCCTCGAGCGCCATCCCTCGATAGCGCGCCGCGCCGCGCTGCTCCCGGCTGCGCAGGAGCGACAGGGTGCGCTCGACGGGGTCTCGGAGCACGGTGAAGGTCGAGAAGGGCACGCCGAGGAGGTCAGTGACGCACAGCGGGAAGTGTCCCGCGATCACGCGGAGCTCGTCGCGGTGCGCGGCGAAGCGCTCGAGGAGCAGGTCCACCCAGAGGACGGCTTCCGCATGCCCGTTGTCCTCAGGGAGCGGATAGACGGCCGAGGCGCCGAGGTTCGCACGCAGCCGCTGCGCGAGCGCGGTCCCGCCTGTCTTCTGGAAGCGGAGGAAGAAGAAGCGCTCGAGCTCGGCCATCAGCGCCACGTCTCCACCGCTGCGAGTCTACCGAGGCACCTGCGACGGGTTCGTTGGCGCGTCATAGGGGGCTCGCCGCGTAGCGTGCGGGCCGGTGGAGGCGCGGCAGGTCAGACCGGTGTTCTTCGTGCACGTCATGAAGACGGGGGGCACGACGCTGTCGCGTCACCTGCGTTCGATCCTCGAACCGGAAGCGCTCTATCCCAACCCGTCGGTCGACCTTCGCTTCGTCGGTGCGCGCATGGACATCCGGCACCACCTGTCCGTGTCGTACCTGGTCGGGCTCGACGCCGAGCGCCGGGCTGCCATCCGCGTCTACACGGGGCACTTCCCGTTCGCCGCAGTGGAGATGCTGGGCGAGCCCTGCACCACGATGGCCATCCTGCGGGACCCGGTCGAGCGAACGCTCTCGCTCCTGCGGCAGTTCCGGCGTCCGGCGCTCGCGGTGCAGGATCCGGGCCGGCGTCCCAGGCTCGAGGCCGCCACGCTCGAGGAGGTGTACGAGGACCCCGCCGTCTTCGAGCCGCTCGTGCGCAACCATCAGACCAAGATCTTCTCGATGCGCCCGGCGGATGGGCCAGAGAGCTACCTGGACGTGGTCGAGGTCGACGAGGACCGGCTCGAGCTCGCGAAGGCGAACGTTCGGCGCATCGACATCTTGGGCGTGACCGAGCGCTACGCGGACTTCCTCGACGAGGTGCGTCGGCGGCTGGGCTGGTCGGTTCCCCCCGATGCCCGAGCGAACGTCACACCAGCCGATGACGAGGAGCCGGCGAGCGAGGCCCTGCGCAGTCGGATCGCGATCGACAACGCGCTCGACGTGGCGCTCCATCAGTACGCCGCCGAGCTGGTCGAGCAGCGCAGCACGGACTCGACCGCCACCTGAGCTCGGTCGGCGACGTCGCGGAGGGTTCTCACCGCGCGCTTCGGCGGCGCTGTGCCAGCTCCACCGCGAACTCGTAGAGCTCGACGTCGAGGCGGTTGTCGTGTGCGATGCGCCGACGCAGATCGTCGCTGACGGGCTGTGGCGAGGTGCGGTTGGCATGGCGCGGGTCGCCGAGATCGACGGTGAGGCGCGCTGCGAGCACGCCGCAGAAGTGCTCGAAGTCCTCTTGCAGGCCCATGACGTCGATGCGGTGCTCGAGGTTGTGCTTCGCGAGCTCGAGGTGTGCTCGGTCGTGTGCGATGCGGGCCAGCAGCGGGACTGAGGTCATCTCCGCTCGCGTCATCGACAGCATCTTCACCATGTGGTTCCGGATGACGTCGTCGAGCAGCCCGCTGTCGTAGATCTCCTCGAGCTCCTGGCCCTCGAAGCGGTCGTCGATCATCCGGCGGCGCCGGAGCAGGGAAAGGGTGCGCTCGACGGGATCGCGGAGCAGCGTGAACGTCGTGAGCTCCTCGCCGAGCAGGTCGACGGTGCAGAGGGGGAAGTGCCCGGTGATCACACGCAGGTTGGGTCGGTTCGCCTCGTAGACCTTCGCGAGGTGATCGACGTCGGTCACGGCCGTCGGACCGGACGGGTCATCTGGAAGGGGGTACACGGCGGCGGGGCCGAAGCCGTGTCTGAGCCGCTGGAACAGCGCGGTGCCACCGGTCTTCTGGAGGTGGACGAAGAAGTGGCGTGCGCCTTCGGGCATCAGCGCTTCGTCGAGCAGAACGTGACGAGTCGGGAAGCCTCGGCGTTGATCGACTCGAACTCGATGACCTCGGTGTCGAAGCCGACCGCTGTGAGGTTCTCGACGAGATCGAGCCCGAAGTCGTTGTAGACGATGTGCTGGCTGTTGCCGGGTCCGAGGTGGTACCTCGGCTCGAGGAGGTGCACGTCCTCGTCACCCGAGGTGTCCACCCGCGCGAGCGGTGCCGCTCGCATCGGCTGCTGCACCGGGATGCTGAAGATGTGGCGGCCGCCGGGGCGCAGCACGCGGTGCACCTCGGCGAACCCGACGTAGGGCTTGCGCACGTGCTCGAAGATGTCGGAGGTCACCACGAGATCGAACGAGGCGTCTGGGAAGGTCAGCGCCATCAGATCCTCGCATCGCACACCGTCGCGCTCGTCGCCGGGCTCGACGTCGGGCCAGAAGTCCGACACCACGTAGCTCCGCATCGTGGAGAAGTAGGACCGGAACGGTCCGAGGACGCCCGGCTCCCAGAACGCGAGCTGTGCGAAGGCGGGTTCCTTCACGATCTCGGCGATCGAGGTCGCGCCGTGCTGCGCGTACTTGCGGAGGATCGCGTCGGCCTGGCCGCGGTAGCGCAGCGACGCCTTGCACTGCGCGCAGCGGTAGCCCTCACGAAGCGAGGCGTTCCGCCGGACGAAGGTCTGGACGTGGCCGCACACGTTGCAGGTGCCGTCGAACGAGTCGTCCTCGATGGGTGCCGCGGCGGACGGTGCCGTGGCCGCGTTCGCCGCGGGCTCGCTGCGTTGGGTAGACGAGGACGCACCGGGTGTGACGGCTTGCCGGACGGCCCGGGCGGTGGCCCCAGCCGAGGACCGCGCGACACGCGAGCGGATGCGTCGGGCGAGGGGGGCGACCTCGGGCGTGTGCGGCGGGCTGCCGTCGGCGGTGTCGAGCGGCTCGACGCCATCGCGCAACGGGACCTCTGCGGTGGTCGTGAGGTAGGCGAGCTTGTTGCCGTCGCGGGCGACCACGAGGTCTGGGCTCGCGGTGATGCGGGTGTTGGCCACCACGCAGTGCGATGAGCCCGCCTTTCCTTGGATGACGATCCCGGCCTTCGCGTTCGACGCGATGGTCGCGTCGACGATGAACACGTTCGACGCGTTCGACACGAGGATGCCGCACTCCGCGTTGTCCGAGTAGTCACCCGACACGCTCACGTTGGTCAGCGGGTTCTCATGGTCGCCGCTGAGCGACAGTCCGCGCATCGATCGCCGTCCGACCCCGCGGACGACGACGTCGCAGAGCGGCGAGAACTTCGAGTCGAGCATGATGCCGTTCCCGGTGCATCCGTCGACGACTGCGTCGACGTATGCGCCGCGGCCGCCATCGAGGTGGATCCCGGAGTGCCGCACGTCGAGACCTGAGTTCGTGACGACCACCCGTCGGAGCACGATGTCGTCTGTGCCGCTCGTGGACACCCCGCTCCAGCCGAGCTCGTCCGCTTCCATCCGATGGATGTCGACGTGGGTGCAGTGGTTGAAGTGAAACGCGGTCTGGCGGATGCCCTGGGCGACGATGTCGTCGATCGAGAGGTTCTCCACTCGCTTGAAGTAGCCACCGCACGCGAAGGTCACGCCCTTCACGTCAGGCGGGCGTTGCTGGTCTCGCATGTTCCCTTCGAGGCGGAACCCACGGAGCTCGATGCGCTCGTTGCCCTTCGCGTGGTCCGTGTTGGAGAACACGTGACAATCCGAGCCGGGGTCGAGTGTGAGCGTGGTCCGGTCAGGCCCGGCGCCCACGAGCGCGACGTCGCTCGGGAGGAGGATCGTGGACGACACGCGGTACGAGCCCGGGCCGAGGTACACGAGGCCACCCGCCCCGAGCGATTCGATCGCCCCTTGGATGGAGTCGAGCACCGCCGGATCGGGCGCGACGACGTGCCGTTGTGCCTCGCCCACGACGGTCAGGCTATCCCACGTCGTTCGCGCGCGACCCGGGTGCGCGCGCGGTTCGCGCCTGATGCGCGCCTTTGGGTCATTCGTGATCGAGCGGTCGCGCGCTCGTGACGTCGTCGAGGTGTGCAAGCACACGTTCCACGCGCTGCTCCCACGAGTGCGGCAGGAGAGCGGCGCGGTCGGGCTGGCGCCGACCGGTGGAGATGGCGCGCTCGATCGCGGTGACGAACTCGTCTCGGCCACTGGCGATGGTGATGAACTCGGCGAGCTCGTCGAGGTTCGCAACGGGTGTCGAGACGATGGGCACGCCGAGCGAGCAGTACACGTACGCCTTCAGCGGGTTCATCGACCGGGTCATGTCGTTGTCGAGGTGTGGGATGAGGGCCACGTCGAAGTGTCGGATGATCGCCTGGGCATCGTCGTGCCTTCTGGTGCCGACGAAGCGCACGTTCGGCTCCTCGGCCAGCTCCAGGGCGGAGCGGTCGAGGTGGGTGGAGCCGAGGAACACGAAGCTCCAGTCCCGTCGAGCCTCGACCAGCCCTCGCAGCAGGTCGAGGTCGATCCGGTCCGAGAGGTTGCCGGCGTATCCGACCACCGGGCCGCGCAGTCCGCGGAGCTCGGAAGGACGCTCGCCGCGGCGGACACCCTCCGGGAGCTCGCAGGCGTTCGGCACGACCTCGACCGAGTCGGAGAAGGAGCGCATGCTCGCGGCAACCGGCTCGCAGTTGGCCAGGACGATGTCGCTCCGGGTGAGGATCTCGGCGTAGTTGCGCTCGAGCTGGTCGAACTGCTTCGTGCCCGGTTGGTACCACGTGCGGTTGTCGTCCACGACGTCGGCCACCACCACGTCGGGATGCAGCGCATCGACGAGCTCCGGGATGAAGCTGTTCGTGGGGTACACCCACATGAGCAGGGGATGCGAGCCGACGCCCTCATGCTCGAGAACGGATCGCACGAAGCGCAGGTAGTCCGACCGGCGAGGGACGCGGAACGGTCGCGCACGCCTTCGATCCGAGTACAGGAACGTCCGCTGGCGGACGCGTCCCTTGTCGCTGCGTCGGGCGATGCGCCGCAGCGTCTGTGCGAGCACGAGGCGGTTCTGGTCGGTGGTGCCGATGCTGCGCCGCGCGAGGAGCGCGAGTCCCTCGACGCTCATCGGCTGGTCGAAGTGCACGATGCGGTGGAACCTGCCGGATTGCTCGAGGTACTTGAGGAACATGTCCTGGCGCCGGCCATAGATCCCAGTGTCGTTCTGCTTCCAGAACATGATGAGGTCGTAGGTCGTGCCCGGCGGGATGTGCGGTCGTTCGGCCGGAGTCGATGGTGCCACCCGGACGGGTGCGTCTTGCGCTCCCGAGCTCGGTCGTGTGAGCGCACCTGCCGCGGCAACGAGCTGGGTCAGCGGCTCAGCGGGCGCAGGTGGGTTGTCGAGGAACCGCTCGATGGCCGCTGACGCGAGCGGTCGCACCGCGGCGTAGCTGTACGACTCGAGGAAGAGCTCCCGTGCTCGGCGCGCTCGGTCGGCCGTCTCCTCGGCGTTGAGGAACACGTCGCGGATCCGCTCGTGCAAGGGCATGCCCTCGCCGACCACTTCGACGACGTCCTTGTCGATCAGTGGTTGCAACGGCGGCACCGCAGTCACGAGGCACGGGACCCCCATGGCCATCGCGTCGGTGACCTTCGCCGGCATCTGGTGCTGGGACACCGGATGGTCCGGCGCTTGGAGCGCGCATGCGAGATCCGTCGCAGCCAGCAGAGCGGGGAGCTCGTCGAAGGCGCGCGGCGGGAGCGGCAGGATCCATCGTTCGAGCCGGCCGATCTGGCGGCGGAGCTCGTCGAGCTCGCGTGAGGCGAACACGCCCACCCGGAGGTTGTCGTCACCGATCGTGTCGATCGCCTCGAGGAGCTCAACGACTCCCTTGTGCGCCCGAGGCGTGCCGCCGAAGAGCACGAGACGGTCGCTCTCGCCGAGTCCGAGTCGCCGCCGCGCCGCGACGCGATCGTGGCGACCGGGGTCGAACACCTCCTCGTCGCGTGCATGGGGGATGACGACACCGCCGTAGCGGGCTTCGAGCTCCGGGTTGGACACGGTCAGCTGGTCAGCGGCGCGCACTGCGGCTTCGCAGGCGCGCGTCCAGAGACGGCCGAACGGAAGGAGCAGATCTGGGTCGTCGCGACGCTCGCGAAGGTCGTCCACCGCGAGTCCCTGCGTCTCGTCGAAGAAGGCAGGTTCGAAGTCGTCGATGTCGACGATCAGGGAGCGGTTCCACTGCTCCTTCGCCAGCACCCCCAGCGCGAGCGACGGCAGGCGCGGCTTCGATACGTAGATCGCGTCGGCGTCGATCCGCCGCGCAGCGTCCTCCAACGTGTCGAGGAACTCCGGGAAGCTGCGTCCAGGGAGGCGGCGGACGGGGATCTTCGTGTCGCGGAGCGGTGCCCAGATCCCGGTCCCGTAGCGATCGAACTGGCTCCCCCAGACCTCCACGTCGAAGTCCGCCTTCAACAGGTCCGCGAGCAGATGCGCGCGCCCGAAGGGGTTGTGCCCGAGGTCCCAGGCGAGGACGGCGACCTTCGTGCGCTCGCCTTGCGTGCGTGCCGCGAGCCGCCGGAGTCGCAGCTCCTCCGGTGACGGGGGCGCACCGGCATCCGGGCCGACGACGGGAGAGTGGTCGCCGTCGAGGTGGGCCTCGAGCACGGCCCGAGCGGCGTCGAGCCGTTGGAGTGCGCTGTTGATCGCGGCGTCGACTCCCGGTCCTGAGCCTCGCCGGAGCTTCCCGCGCAGCTTCGCCAGCCGTGAGCCGTAGCGAACGGCGCCGGATGCGCGGACGAGGCGGACCTTTTGGCCGGCCTCGTTCAACGCGTCGATCGCCTGTCGTTCGGCGGAGCGGGTTGCCTGCTCGACGGCGAGCGCGACCGCCTCAGCCTGCGCGGCCATCGTCGCCTTGAGCGTGCTCTCCATCTGCTCATGGGCGTCGCGGAGGTTCGCTTCGAGCTCGCGATGCGTTGACCGGAGGCCGTTCTCGATCTCGCGGTGCGCGGCCGTCGCGCGTTCGAGTGCCGCGACGGCCTCAGCACGTTCGTCGGAGAGCTCGGCTGCGAGCTTGGCCGCGAGTGCTTCGTGGGCCTCGAACGCGCGCAGTGACTCGAGCGCACCAGCGGAGACCGGCGACCGCCTTCCCCGTGCAGGGAACCCCGCCTTGTCCGCCGCGCGGGCCAGTGCAGTCTGCTCGGCGTTCAGGTAGCCACGTCGGTCGGCCTCGGCTCGGTGCTGCCGGTGAAGCGTCGGTGTGATGAACGCATTGATCTCTGCATCCGTCGGGTCCCGAAGCCCTTGGACACCGAGCGCTCGAAGCTGCTCGAGCAGCCCGCGCGTCGTCGTGACCGGGTCGCGCACGACGTCGGCATAGGACACGGCGACGCTGGGGAGCCCGGCAGCCGCGGCCAATGCATGGCGCGTGTACACCTCCCACAGCGCGAGGCCGACCGGGATCGGGAAGCCGTTGCGGGCGGCAAGTGACTCGGCGATCTCGAGTGGCTCCCGGGTGACGTGGATGCACACGGGAACCTCGAGGGTCGAGCGCAGCACTGGAAGCAGCAGGCAGAGGCGGGGTTCCTTGATGACCCAGGGCCGATGCGCGTCGAGCTGCAGCACGATCCGTCGGAAGGCGCTGAGCTGCTCCTCGACCACCGCCTCCGGCAAGCGGTCGGGGTCGAAGTCGGCCACCTTCCACCAGTCGAACCCGCCGCCGTGGAGCAGGCCGTCGCACACGTTGCGGATGTCGCGGCGCTCCCAGAACCCCTTGGGGTTCTCGTCGTTCGCTTCGGTGCTGCTGCCTTCGGGACCGAAGTAGGCGCCGGCGAGGTTCAGGAGTCGGGTGACGCTCGACGTCCCGGACCGGTGCATGCCCAGAACGATCAGCTGCATGGGCAAAGACTACTGAGCAGCCTCGTCCTCGATCGCCGGTGGATCGGCGTCTGCTTCGGCTTCGACAGACCAAAGGTCGCGAAACCGGGCGATCTCCTCGGGTGAGTAGAAGTGCCGCACCATCCTCGACGAGTAGACGCGTTCGAGCACTTCTGGAGACGGCCGCAACGACGACGTGAACGCGGCATACAGGTCGGCATGGTCCTTGTCGGCGCGGACGTTCACACGCGGGATGCTGATCGCAGCGTCGGTGCCGAGGAGCTCCGCGAGTGCGCGCGGCGCCACCTCGAGATCCTCGCAACGCAGCAGGAGCAGCTGGACCTCCGGCGTCGAGATGATCTGGTACCGCTGCGCGGGATCGAACGGGTAGGTGTAGACGTCGATCCCGAAGCAGGCGGCGATGTGGGACTCGAACCACCGCAACGGAAGGCGCTCGAGACGGTCGCCGAAGCGCTCCGTCAGCGTCTCGACGGTTGAGCCATCGTGGAGGTAGCCGCGGCGTGCCGCCGGTTGGAAGAACGCGGACACCGTCTGCGCGATCGGGTCGCGCACGATCGACACCACGCGCCAGGGTCGGTCAGCGCTCCGCGGGCGGCGGAGGAGTCGTTGCGCATCCCAGACCCGCCATGCACGCCCGGACCATCGGTACTCGGCCTCCTCGCGCGCGAGGAAGTCCTTGTCGAGGTCGTGCACGTGGTGTACCTCGTCGAACCCTGCAGAGCGGAGCCCCGCAACCACGGCCGACGAGCCCGTCTTCGCCATCGAGAAGACGACGAGGGGAGCATGGCGGAACCGGCGTCGGCTGAGTCGATAGCGCGCCCTTGCGATGAGATAGGTGGCACGCGCGGTCAGCTCAATCGTCATCGACCCCGTCGATGCTCGCGGCGTCGATCCGGCAGTAGCGCATGTACGCCGCGACCACGTCGTCGGGATCGCCGAACTCGACGACCTTGCCCTGGTGGAGCCAGACCGCGCTCGTGGCGATCATGCGGACGAGCGAAAGTCCGTGGGTGACGATCACGATGGTGCGTCCGTCGCCGCACATCTCGAACATCTTCTCGGCGGTCTTCTCCTTGAACTTGGCGTCGCCACCGGTGAGCGCTTCGTCGATCAGGAGGATCTCGGGGTCGAGGTGTGCCGCAACCGCGAAGCCGAGCCGGGACCGCATTCCGGCCGAGTAGGTCTTGAACGGGAAGTTGACGTACTCGCCGAGCTGCGCGAAGTCCACGATCGACTCCTCGAGCGCTTCGAGATCACTCGGGGAGTGGCCGAACGCGAGCGCACCGAGTCGGATGTTGTCTCGTCCGGTGAGGTCGCCTTGCATCCCGAGGCCGACGGACAGCAGCGGCGAGATCCGGCCGCGCACCACGACGCGGCCTTGGGACGGCGCGAGGATGCCCGACAGCGTGCGCAGCAGCGTGGACTTGCCGGCGCCGTTCCGTCCGATGACGCCGAGGACGGTGCCGCGGGGGACGGAGAAGGAGACGTCGTTGAGTGCCTGCACCTCGCGACGGCTCTCGCCGTTGCCGCCGAGGAGGCCGCGCAGGCCCCACATCCCTGCGGCCCGTCCGACGCGCAGGTGGTAGGAGGCCGACAGGTGGTCGACCTCGATGGCCGCCAAGGACGTCTGGGTCTGCTCAGACATGGAGCGCGAACGATCGCTCGTGTCGGAGGAAGACCCACACTCCGGTCGCGAACAGGAGCGTCGCCCAGGCAGCGCTCTGAAGGACCATGCCCGCGGTGGGCATCTGCCCCGTGATCACACCCTGGAACGAGGAGAAGAGGGCGAACAGCGGGTTCCACGACAGCAGCTGCTTGATGCTCGGGCTCAGGGTGGCCACGGGATAGACGACCGGCGTGGCGAAGGTGAGCAGGCGGACGACGTAGTTCAACAGGTTCGAGACGTCCTTGAAGTACGCGGTGGCGGTGGAGAAGATGAGCGCAAGCCCGAGGTTGATGACCGTCTGGATCGCGAACAGCAACGGGAGCAGCAGGATCGCCTGGGTGATCGGTGCGCGTAGGGCCACATGGGCGATCGCGTACACGGCGAGTGCGGGGAGCGTGGAGAGGAAGCCCTTGTAGACCTCCGCGATGGGGAGCAGCGCGCGCGGGAACACGGCGTTCAGCACAAGACCCTTGTGGCGGACGATGGCCCGGCCGCCGTCGCTGATCGACACGCGCGTGTAGTTGAAGAGGAACACGCTGCCGATGATCGCGGTGACGTACTCGGTCGATGTCCCGCCGCCGCTCGTGCCCCGGATCACCGTGAAGAGGAACCAGTAGATCGCCGCCTGGAAGAGCGGGTCGACCAGCGACCACAGCTCGCCGAGGAAGGTGCTCGATCGTTGGCCGCGCACCTCCGCGCCGGCGAGCGCCGCGATGAACGGCCAGCGCCCGCTCAGCTCGGACGTGTAGCCGCGCAGCGAGGGGAGCGTGAGCGCGTTGGGCTCGAAGACCTGCACCACGGTGCTCTGGCTTCGCGCTCCACCGGACGGGTCGGCCGTCAGGGTCATTCGGGTGTGCCTGTCGGCGCCGCCGACCCAGGATCGAGCGTGGCACGCTCGTGGGCGCGGATGGCGCGCGCCACCACGTCGGTCATCGCGAACATTCGCTTCTGCACGGTGCGTCCGTTGCGCAGCACGACGGACGTGTCACGAAGTGCGACGACCGGCTCGCGCTTGTCGCGCTGCGCGACCTCGTTGATGTCGCGTGCGATCTCGCGCACCTCGCGGACGTTGAGCTCGAGCTTGTCGGCAGCGTCTTCGTCGCTGAGGTCCTTGTCTGCTGTGGTCGCGCGCGCGACCAGGGACAGCAGTGCGCGGCACGTCTCGTCGACCTCGTCGAAGAGCTCGGCTGCGGCTTCGTCGGTCCACGGCACGACGGATGCTCGGGCGACCAGTCGTGAGATGTGGATCATGACGTCCACGACGTGCTCTTCGGGCACCGGCACCATCACGTAGTCCATCGGACGCGAACCTACCGGGATCCGCTCGTGGTCGTGGTCGACGACCCGGACGATCCAGACGAGGTTCCGTCGGCGGTGTTGGGCGCCTGCAGGGTGACGCCACTGTCGCTCGGCAGGACCCAGAAGTTGATCTTGCCCGACTCGATTGCCTTCAAAAGGACATACGGCATCCCGGCCTGCGCGAGACCTTCGTTGAGCGCCTGGATGGCCTTCGCCTCGGCGGCGCGCTGTGCGATCTGGTTCTGGCTGGTGAGCACCTGGATCTGCGAGGTGCGGTTGTCCTGGAACGCCTTGGCAACGTCGGAGGGGATGTCGATCTTCTTGATGATGAAGGTCGGCGTCGTGCACTCCTCACCGCGCTGGTACGTCGGGCCACAGAAGAACGGTTGTCCGAGCGCCGCGACGAGGCGGTCGCTCACCTTCTTCTCGACGTCTCGCTGGATCGCGATCAGGTCGTCGGCGTTGCCGTAGATGTCGGCGACGTCGTACTGGCGGGTGTCCTCCTGGAGCGCGTTCTCGATCTGCTGTCGGAACGTGTCCTGGATCAACCGGTTCCAGCCGGCGGAGCGGTAGGCGCCGTACTGCAGGCCGAGCTGATCGTGGAACGCCTGGAGGCGATCGATGTTGAGCTTGAAGTAGACGGCGATCTGGTACTCGATCTGCACGCGGTCACGGG
The DNA here is from genome assembly GCA_052390255.1 of Microthrixaceae bacterium. Lineage (GTDB taxonomy): Bacteria > Actinomycetota > Acidimicrobiia > Acidimicrobiales > VFJN01 > VFJN01. The sequence goes on along the minus strand of JBQTHC010000024.1, from coordinate 9,673 downwards.
AGGGCGAGATGATCGAGTCGGCGGTCTTCACCGCGCCCTGGTTCGGGACCTTCGACACGATGTAGCTCTGCGTGTCCGCTGGGTAGAGGTACAGCGGGTCGAGGATCCCGTTGAAGAACAGGTTGCTTCCCGGCATGACGACTCGCTGGAAGTGTGCGGATTCGAGCGGTCCGCCGCCGTAGCTGATGCCGACCATGTTGCGCGGGGTCTTCTTCAGGCTGGACATCGCGGTGGGCGCGAGCGCGAGCCCGAAGATCAGCACGACAACCACGAGGACTCGGCGAGACGAGCGAGACCGGAGGCCAGACGGCGTCCAGCGGGAGACGCGGCGACCGAGCCGTGCGGTGCTCCTCGCGACCGGACGAGTCGGCGGCGCACCCAGTGCATCGATGTCGTCCGGCGCGCCTGATCCGGAATCGTCAGCCATCGTTCGTCCCCTCCACTGTTGCGATGTCGTGCGGTCGTGACGGACCGTCCCCTCGGCGCGAGGTGCCCCCTCATGTGCGAGAGATACGGCACCACGCTGCACGGTGGGGACAGCACAGCGAGCGTCAGGCTACCGACTGCGCTGTTCGCGCGGAATCACTTCCTCGGCAGACGAAGCCCGTGCTCGTCGAGCAACACCATCAGCTGGCGGGCTCGATCGTCGAACGTGTGCGAGCGCACGACGAGGTCGCGACCCGCCGCTGCAGCGGCCTTCGCCCGTTGTGGGTCCGCGAGCACGTCGCGAACGCGGTCCGCGAGCTCCTCGGGGGAGCGGTAGGTCGTCACGGCGGTACCGAACAGATCGTGCAGCTCGCGCAGTTCATCCGAGATGATCGGTGTGGCGCATGCGAGCACATCGAACACCCGGTTCGACACGAACCCCCACTCGCGCATCGACTCCCAGTGGTCGTTCAGCACCACGTCGGCACTGCTGTAGATCGCAGGGAGCTGGTCGTTGTCGACGTGGTCGGCGACGACGAGCGTCGGGTCGATCAGCGACCGCCACCCTCCGCCGTAGATCGCCGGCCGAACGCCGGCGGCGATCGCGTCTGCCACCACGGGACGCATCACATCGCGCGTCTTGGCGACGACCGTCACCGGGTGTCGATGCGCGGCAACCGGCTCGAGCGGTCGGAATCGGTGGGCGTCGGTCGCCTGCAGCATCACCGCCACGGGCGTGGAGGTGCGCTCGCGCAGGTGGGCCGCGAAGCGCTCCGACGCGACCAGCACGAGGTCGGCTTCGTCGCACTCGGCGACCTCGACGGCCTCGGGGTGGCTGATCACCCAGAGCACGTGGGTCTGCCCGTCGACCCGAGGCACCGGTGCGAGCCCTCGGATCACCAGGCGGATGTCCCGTGTGAGAGAGCTCAACGAGTCGGCCTCGTCGAGTGACTGGACCTCCACGTCGTGTCCGAGGCGACGCAGCGAGCGTGCCAGCGCCTGCGCGACGTGCCAATCTCCCCAACCGGGGGCGACGTGTCGCGCGGGCACGGCGGTGGTGATGACCCAGCGGGGTGGGTCGCCCGGTCGCGTGATGGATGCCCGCCGCGCCGCGTCCGCCCCGTTTCGCTCGAGGAAGCGCCGCCACCCGGTGCCCGTGGGATCGGTCGGCTCGCGAAGGCGGCGGCGCGTCGGGACGCGTTGGTCGTCGACGATCACCGCCGCCGGCACGTGGACGATGCGACCGCCGGCGCGCTGCAAGCGCGCGCAGAGGTCTGCGGCGGCCGACACCTCGTCGTCGGCGAGCTCCACTGAGAGCCCGCCTGCGGCGAGGTACGCCCTGCGGTCGACGACCAGCCCGCGGAGTGGCGCCGCTGCCACCTCGACAGGCGACCGCATGATGTCGGGGGGCGAACCCGCCCCACGAGCTCGCAGCACTGGCACGCCCGAGCCATCTGCCTCCAGCTCGTAGCCCTCCGACTCAACGAGCAGATCGTGCTCGGTCGCGCGGAGACCACGCCGCAGGGGGTGCACCAGGGTGGGGGTGGCCGCGACCACGTCGTCGCCCAGCGCTGCCGAGAGTCGGGCGACCCAGCCCGGTGAGCTCTCGCCGAGCGGTTCCGGGGCGAAGCACAGCTGGTCGCTGGTGGCGACGGCGACCGCCTGTGCGAGCACGTCGAGGCCCTGCGACGGTTGGAGGCGTGCGCGCTCGAGCGAGATGATCGACACCGTCGAGGCCCCCGGCGTCGGGTCGGATTGGTCGAGCGCGCGGGTCAGGTCCGCACGTCGGCGAGCCACCGCGAGTCGACTCGGCACGGCCGCCACCGTGAGCGCCACGCGATCCACGACCGCTCGGAGCCGCCTCGCGGTGGGCCCGAGCGGCCGAGTCGTTGCCTCGAGCCGGCGGCGCAAGCCGCGGAGGTAGCGGACCGAGCGCCGCCGTGGGTAGCGGTCGCTGTCGGCCGCGTCCTCCGCCGACTGCCGGGCCATCGGCGCGAGCGTACGGCGTCGGGCGCGCGCTACAGGAGCTCCACGTCGCCGAGGCCGAGATCCCAGTGGCCGGTGAACGAATCGTCGAGCGCGCCGGGGTCGAGCGCGAGGGCGAGGACGGCAGGGCCGCGCCGGGGTACGCCGAGCGGGGGGCCGCCTGCGGGTGCGGACCTCGCGCCGAGCACGTAGTCGGCCCCTTCGGCACGAGCGACCCGTCGCACGAGCTCGCGGCGCCCTGACGGGTCCTTGCCCGGGAGGAGGACCTCGCACAACGTCGCCTCGGTCGAGCCCCCGCGTCGCCGGAGCCGCATGATGGCGAACCCCTCCGAGGGATCCTCGCCGAGCGTCACGGCTCGGTAGCCGAGCGGGGTGAAGCCGTAGCGCCATCGGAGCAGCTCGATGGTTCGACGCGTCCGCGGTGCCGTCGCATGCGGAAGGGCCGCGAGCAGCGTCGCTGCCCGCGGGTCGTCGAGCACGAGCGTGGCCGGGGTGCCGATGCGGGTGGGGGCGGGCCACCGGTCCGCGGCCGTACGAGCGCGCAGGAGTCGAAGTGCGGCCCGTGGTGACCGCGGGCGAACCCAGATCGGCAAACGCCCGATCGAACGAGCGCCGGCGCGCGCCCATCCGCGCCCCGCAGCCTCGTTGGGTGTGGTGAAGACGAGCTGGGTCCCCGCGGCCCGCAGCTCAGCGAGCGCGTGGCTCGTGAGGTCCGCGAAGACGCCTCGACCGCGCGCCGCGGGAAGCGTTGCGACATCCACTGCCCTGGCTGCGGTGACGCGCGCACGCGTTCCTGACTCGAGCTCCCATGGGACGAACGAGCGGAACCCGACGAGGCGACGGCCCTCGGTGGCGACCCAGGCAGGTGACGGCCCGAGGGGGGAGGAGTGGTGCTTCCACTGGAAGTACTGGCGGAACCGGTCGTCGGTCGACCAACCGAGGCACACATGGAGCAGCTCGAGCACCGCGTCGGTGTCGTCCGGAGTCAGCGGCCGGATCTCGACGTCGGCGTGAACCGCCGGTGTCATCGTCCCGCCAGCGAGCGGTAGATGGCTTCCAGACGTCGAATCGAGGAATCAGCCGAGAGCTGATCGACGGTGGCGTCGACCGCCTCGGCCATCGCTGCCCGCTTCGCGTCGTCGCCGAGGACCTCGATGAGCGATCGGGCGAGCAGCTCGGGACGCCGCGAGGGCACGAGACGTCCGTGCACCCCGTCCGTGACCAGCTCGCGCATCCCGCCCACGTCGGTGGCGACGACCGGGAGCCCCAGCGCCATCGCCTCCATCACCGCCACGGGGAGGCCCTCGTGGTGCGAGGCGAGGCAGAACACGTCACATCCAGCCATGATCCGGACCGCATCCTCGCGGTACCCGAGCAGCCGGAAGCGCTCACCCAGCCCGAGCTCGGCATGCAGAGCGGCCACCTCCTGCTCCATCGGCCCCTGACCGACGGCCACGAACTGCGCCGAGTCGATGGCGTCGAGCACCGACCTCGCGGCGACCAAGAGATCAGGCCAGCCCTTGGTGGCGCGCAGGTTGGCGACGGTTCCCACGACGATCCGGCCGTCGAGGCCGAGCTCGCGACGGACTGCCTCTCGGTCCGCGCGGAGGGCCGCGACGGCAGTGACGTCGATGCCGTGCCGGATCACCTCGGTCCGGTCGCGCAGCCGGGCCGGGAGGGAGTCGCGGACTGCGCCGGACACCGCGACATGCGCGTCGTCGAGGTGCGCGGTCGACGCGTCGGCCCACCGCGTGAGTCGTACGTGCGTGCTCCAGACGTTGTGCTCGGTCGTGACGATGCGTGGTCGTTCTCGCGCGGGGATCGTGCGGATCGCGAGCCGCGCGCCAGCGGCGGCGATCGGTGAATGTGCGTGCACCACGTCGATCTCCAGTTCGCGCAGGAGTCGCCGCAAGCGACCGATCCAGGTGAGGTCGCGCGAGCTGCGCGCGTCGACGCAGTGCACGTCGACCCCTTCTGCCTCAATGAGGTCGACCAGCGCCCGCTTGCTGGGAGTCAAATAGACGACCCGGTGGTCGAACAATTGTCTGTCCCGTTTGCACATCTGTGCGTGGAGAAGCAGTTCGGCTCCACCCCTCCCTAAACCCTTAATGAGACATACCACGCGAATCGGTCGCAGTGCGCTCGTCTCCTTGTTATGTGCGGCCACGGCCTGCAGTATTGTCGCCACTGGATCGCACCGTTGCTTTGGTGATCGTCGCGCGGGCGGTCGTCGGTGATGGCAACTCTAGGGAGGGGGAGCCGCGCGTGCATATGAGCGATGTCGGCGCCTCGCTTCGTAGGCACTGGCCCGTGGCCGCCGTCGTGCTGGTCGTCATCCCGATCGTTGTGGCCATCTATCTCGCGGGTCGCGACGTCGTTCGGCCACCCGCGCGGTACACGACGAGTGCGGACATCCTCATCCCGGCGCGCGACCCGAAGACGGGCTCGACTCCCTCGCGCGTGCCGCCGGTGCTGCTGCAAGGCCAGCTTGAGCTGGCGAGGTCGCGCGGTGTGCTCGACGTGACCCTCCAGGCGGCGGGCCTCGATCCTGAGCTCGACCACAAGCTTGGGTTCGATGCGAAGCTGAACGAGACCTCGAGCATCATGACGTTGTCGGTGTCCGCACCGAAGCCGGAGCTCGCGGCAGCAGTGCTCAACGAGTACATCGTCGCCTACTCCGACGGTCGGCGGCAGTCAGTGCTCGACGCGGCTGTGGAGCTCCAGGGGATCGAGGCGCGCGTCATCGACGTGCTGCGCCGCAAGCTCGAGCGGGTCGAGGCGCAGATGCGCGAGCTGGGTCTGCCGTTCCTGCCGCGGGTTCCGGATGGCACACCACTCGAGGCAGGGCCGGGAGCTTCGAACGAGGCGATCCTGCTGCTGTACGAGCGCAACTCGATCCTCAACGAGATGCAGCGACGGCAGGTCGACTACGCGCTGCAGTCCACCCGCGCTGCGATCCCGGCCGCCTTCACCACCGTGGTGCAGAAGCGCTCTGCCGCTCGCATCACGCCGCCGCCGCCGTCGCCGCTCATCCCCCTGCTCGAGATCGTCGGCATCGGCTTGCTTCTCGCGATCGCGCTGCCCGTGCTGTTTGACCGATTCGACTTCACGATCACCGAGGTCCGCGTCGCGCCTGACGCCATCCGGGCGCGCCTGCTGGCGACGATCCCGCACCTCCCGCGCCGGGCACAGGACGGCTTCGTGCCTCCAGGATCCAGCTGGGCCAGCGCGTTCCGGTCCCTTGCCGCCACGAGCCTCGCGACCGATCGGCTCCCCAAGGCGATCATGGTCACGAGTCCGCTGGACGAGACCCAGGACGTGGTCGCCGCCAACTTCGCCGTCGGGCTCGCGAGCCTCGGTGTGACGGTCGCGCTCGTGGGCACCGTGCCGCGCCAGGCGTGGTTCCACCCGAGCGAGGTCCCCGCCGAAGACGAGCCCGAGGCGTTCGTCTACGTCGACATCGACGCGGCCGACGCCGGTGAGCCCGAGACCACCGCCGGCAGTGGTGGAGGGCGACCGGACGCAGCCGCTCCGACCGAGCTGGAAGGTGGGGTGAGCGGTGCGACCGAGCGCGAGGAGGTGCGCACCGCGACCGCACCGGCACCGGTCGCCCAGGCGGCCGTCCTGCCGGATCTCGATCTCAGCGACGTGCCGACGTTCCCGGAGCTCTTGGCTCACGCCGAGGCAGGACGCCTGACGGGCCAGTTCCGTTCGCGGCTGGCCACCGGGGACGTACCGAACCTCTACGTGATCCCGCCCGGTTCCGAGGACGCGGACACGCTCGACGGGCTTCCGCCGCTCCTCGATGCGCTCGCGCGCAACGAGATCGACGTCACCGTGCTCGCGGGCCCTTCGCTGCTCGAGGATCCCAACGCCACGATCATGGCCTGGTCCACCCGCCACGTGCTCTGGGCACTCGAAGTCGGCCGTGCGAACGTGCGCGACGCCCAGCTCGCCGCCGAGCGACTCGAGCTTGCGGGTGTCGCGCCGTTCGGCCTCGCGCTGGTGAAGCGACACGCGTGAGCGGGGTGGGCGTCCGATGAACCGCCCGGCCGACCCGGCCCCCTTCACCTCGAGCCCGCGAGGCGGACGAGTCGATCGGTCCGAACCCGGCGCGCCGTGGTGGGCATATCGGCGCCCGAGGGTGACGGTGGACCTCCCGCGACCCTCCGGTGGCGTTCGGGACCCGCACCACGCGCAGACAGCGCCGGCGTCGACGGTGTCGTCGGCGACACCGCCACGCACGCTGCAGCAATCTGGTCGAGCCGGCGTGCCCGTCGTCGTTGGGCTCATCGTGGCGACGATCGTCGGGACGCGCGCGTTCGGGCAGAACTCGCTCGGGGTGGTGCTCCTGCCGATCGCTGGCATCGTCGGCGCGATCGCGTTTGGCCAGCGCTGTGCACGACTTCGACCCGACGAACCATGGTTGCCGAGGCTCCTGCTGCTCGGCACCGTCGCCAAGCTGACCGGCTCGCTCCTGCGCTATCTCACCCTCACCGACGCATACGGCGGCGTCGGCGACGCCACCCGCTACGACGTCGACGGCCGCAAGTTCGTCGCCGCCTGGGTTGGTGAGCGAGCGTCGGCACCGGTCCTCACCGACTTGCGGCAGACGAACTTCATCCGCTGGCTGACGGGCATCGACTACTACCTGTTCGGGCAGAACCTCCTGGGCGGCTTCCTCTTGTTCGGTCTCCTCGCGATGATCGGCAACTACTTCTGGTACCGCGCGCTCGCGGACGCCGTGCCGTTCCTCAATCGGCGGCTGTTCCTGCTCTTCATGCTGTTCGCACCGAGCATCGTGTTCTGGCCGTCGTCGCTCGGAAAGGAAGCGCTCATGCAGCTGGGCGTCGGCGCCCTTGCGTGGGCCACCTCCCTCCTGCTCCGAGGGCACTTCACCCGGGCTCTCCCGGCCCTCCTCGGGGGAGGCTGGTTGGTGTGGATCGTGCGGCCCCACCTGCTCGCACTCGTCGCAGTCGCCGGAGCGGTGCCGTACTTCATCGGCCAGGTCCGGACCCGGTCGATGCCGTCGTTCGTCACCCGACCGATCGGCATGGCGGTGATCGGCTTGCTCGTGGCATTCGCGGTCGTCAGCGGTGCGCGGTACCTCGGGATCCAGTCCTTCTCGCTCAACGCGGTGGAGGTGCAGCTCAACGATCGCACCGCGAGGTCTTCGGAGGGCGGCTCGGCGTTCTCCACCGGGTCCGACACGCTCAACCCGCTCAAGATCCCGTTTGGTCTCGTCACGGTCCTGTTCCGACCGTTCCTCTGGGAGGCTCGCAGCGCGTTCCAGCTCCTCGCCGCGCTCGAGTCCGCCGCCGTGACCGTCCTCATCGTCAAGCGGTTCGATTCACTGCGCTACGCGTTCCGGCGATGGCGCCGCGAGCCCTTCCTCCTCTACTGCATCGTGCTCCTCCTGCTCGCGGGTCTGGCGTTCTCGGCCTTCGCCAACTTCGGGCTGATCAGCCGTCAGCGCTCGCTGGTGCTTCCCGCGCTCTACGCGCTGATCGCCGTGCAACCTCCTCGCCGCGGAAGGGAGTGGGATCTCGGCGATGCCGGCCGTCCGGTTCGCGCAGGCCGCTGATCGCGCGCTGCGCGCGTCGGTGAAGGTCACGGCGGAGCTCGTGGACCTCGCGCGTCGGCCGCCGGCCGGCGTCGTGATCCTGCTGTACCACCGCGTCGGCGCGGAGACCTGCTCGACGGTAGACCTCCCGCTCGAGACGTTCGAGGAGCAGATGGCGCTGCTGGCTGACTCCGCACACGTCGTACCCCTGGCCGACGCATTGAAGATCCTGGCCGGCGGGAGTGGAGAGCCTTGCGTCGCGGTGACCTTCGACGACGGCACCGCCGACCTGGTGGAGCTCGCACTCCCGGTGCTCGTTCGCTACCGCGTCCCCTCGACCTGGTACCTCGCCACCTCGTTCATCGACACGCCGAGCTCCGCGGCCGGTGCCGGTCGTCCCCTGTCGTGGAGTGGGGTTCGCGACGCGTGCTCGACGGGCCTTGTGTCACCTGGCTCGCACACGCACAGCCACCGCTTGCTCGATCGGATCGCGGACTCAGAGGTCGCGGACGAGCTGGACCGTTCGATCCAGAGCATCGAGGACAACGTCGGGATCGCGCCCGTCGACTTCGCGTACCCGAAGGGCCTGCTCGGGACGCCCGCTGCGCAAGAGGGCGTTCGCGCCCGGTTCCGCTCCGCTGCGCTCGCCGGCACCTGCGCCAACGTTGTCGGTCACACCGACCCTTATCGGCTGGCGCGGTCGCCGATCCAGGTCGATGACGGCCGCCGGTGGTTCGAGCGCAAGGTTGCGGGTGGGATGGCACTGGAGGACGCGCTCCGGGGGATGCTCAACCGCTACCGGCACTCCGAGGCCACGACGTGACGAGCGCTCCCACGCTCGTGCACGTCGCGACGACCGACATGAGCCTCGAGCTGCTCCTCGGCCCGCAGCTCTCGGCGTTCGTCGATGCCGGCTACCACGTGATCGGCGCGTCCGCACCCGGCCCGTACGTGTCTTCGCTGGAAGCGCGCGGCGTGGAGCACGTTGCGTTGCGGCATGCCACGCGCTCGATGGCCCTCGCCTCGGACCTGGGCGCGCTTCGCGAGCTCGTCTCCCTCTTCCGTGCCCGTCGGCCCGCGATCGTCCACACGCACAACCCGAAGCCAGGCTTCTACGGGCGCATCGCCGGTCGGATCGCTGGGGTTCCGGTGGTGGTCAACACCGTCCACGGCCTCTACGCGCTTCCCGAGGATCCGTGGGTGCGCCGGACCGTCGTCTATGCACTCGAGCGAGGCGCCGCGACGTGCTCACTGGTGGAGCTCGTGCAGAACGTCGAGGATCTCGACACCCTGCGACGGTTGCACGTCCCCGATCACAAGCTCGTGCACCTCGGCAACGGGATCGACCTCGACCGGTTCGATCCGATGCGGTTCGACGCCGCCGACGCGACGAGGGCGCGCAGCGAGCTCGGGGCGGTCGCACCGGAGGACGTGACCGTGTCGAGCGTCGGGCGCCTCGTCGCGGAGAAGGGACATCGGGAGGTGATCGCTGCGGCGAAGCTCCTTCCGTCGAACGCCCGGGTCTCGGTGATCGGCTTCGACGAGCCGGAGAAGTCGGGCGCCTTGACGACCGATGACCGGGCTGCGGCGCTCGCCAGCGGCGTCCGGATGATGGGCGCGCGCCATGACATCGACTGGCTCTACACGGGCATGGACGTGTTCGTGCTCGCGTCGCATCGGGAGGGCGTGCCCCGAGCC
>JBQTHC010000023.1:0-45328 GCA_052390255.1 Microthrixaceae bacterium | reverse complement strand
TTCGTCCGCTTAGACCGCACCCCCGCTTTTTTGGGTCTTTTGGTTCGGTTTTTGCGAGCGAAACGACCCAAGAACCCAGGGTGTCAGCCGTGGCGCGGGCGGATGGCGACGGGCTCGGACACCTCGTGAGACGCTCGCAGCTGTCCGCACGCCGCGTCGATCTCGGTGCCTCGGGTTCGGCGGACGGTGGCGTTCACGCCACCGGCACGCAGGCGGTCGCGGAAGGCGCGCACGCGCCGCATCGGCGTTCCGACGACGGCGTAGCCGGGCGTGGGGTTGAGCGGGATGAGGTTGACGTGGGCCGCCAGCGGCAGGCTCCGAGCGCGCGCCACGAGCTGGTCCGCGTCTCGATCCCGGTCGTTCACGCCGTCGATGAGCGCCCACTCGAAGGACAGGCGGCGGCCCTTCGCCTGCAGGTAGCCCGCGCACGCGTCCATCAGCGTCGACAACGGGTAGCGCCTGTTGATCGGGACGAGCTCATCACGCAGCTCATCGTCGGCCGCGTGCAGGGACACCGCGAGGTTCACCGGCAGCGCCTCGGTCGCGAGGCGTCGGATGCCCGGCACGATCCCCACGGTGGACACGGTCAGGTGGCGAGCCGACAGCCCGAGGTGGCCGTGGAGCCGTTCGACCGCCTGCCAGGTGGGGTCGTAGTTCGCGAGCGGCTCACCCATGCCCATGAACACCACGTGGGAGAGCCGTCGTCCGTCGTCTCGCGCGCGACGCGCGGCGCGCACGACCTGCTCCACGATCTCCCCGACTCGGAGCTGCCGCTCGAAGCCCGCCTGTCCGGTGGCACAGAACGTGCAGCCCATCGCGCACCCGGCCTGCGTCGAGATGCACGCCGTCGAGCGCTCGTCGTAGTGCATCAGCACGGTCTCGATGAGCGCGCCGTCGTCGAGCGACCACAGCCACTTCAGCGTGTCGCCCGCGTCGCTGGTGGACTCGGTCATCGGGGTGAGCGCGGGTGGCAGCACTGCGTCGAGCTCGGCGCGCAGCGACTTGGGGAGGTTGGTGAGCTCCTTCGGGGTGGCGAGGTGCTCGTAGAGCCCGGACCACACCTGATCGACCCGGTAGCGGGGATGGTCAGCCAGGAGCGTGCCGAGCGCCGCCTGCGTCACCTCGTAGCGAGTCAGGACGGCGGCTGGCCCAGTCATCGCGCGTCGACGTCGCGCGCGTACACACGATCGGTTGCGTGCACGCTGAACCCGAGCTCGCGGTAGAGGTGGACCGCGGGCGCGTTGTCGGCCTCGGTGTAGAGCATCCCGATCGTGAGGCCTTGTCCGTGCAGGTGGTCGAGGCCCGCGAGCACGAGCCTGCGACCGAGGCCTCGTTGGTGCGCCGCGGGATCGACCGCGATGACGAAGATCTCGCCGAGTGGCGGGTCGAGCTCGGCGTGGACCTTGGTCCAGCAGAACCCGACGAGGACGCCGCCCTCCTCGTGGAGCAGGAACCCCGCGGGATCGAACCACGGCGCTCGCTCGTGTGCGCGCAGCTCTGCGAGCGTCATCCCGCCCTGTTCGGGGTGCCACTGGAAGGCTCGGTTGTTGACCTCGAGCCACCTGCTCTCGTCCTGCCCGACGACGAATGGTCGGACGTCGAGGTCGAAGGACTCCTCGACCGGCAGCGCTCGACGCATCTGGAGCAGCTCGCGGCGCACCGACATGCCACTGGCCTCCGCGATCTCGGCACCGGTGTGGTCGGGACCTCGCACCCACAGGCGGAGCGGCCCGCCACCGTGATCCGCCGCGGCGTCGCAGGCAGCGTGCAGCCGCGCGGTGCCCTCACGCACCGCCTCGTCGTGCGCCGAGGGAAGGGTGCCGAGGTCGAGCTCCCACCCGCCCTCGACGGGAACGAGCCACGCGCCCGTGGAGTCTGATCCGAGCGCGATCGCGCCGGACGGATGGCTGGGCGCAGGCCGACGCATGGCAGGCAGGGTAGCGACCGGTACCCTCCGAGCCCGATGCCCACCTCCGGCGACTCCGCATCCGAGCGACGCCCGCGCACACCGGCGGGTCGTGCTCGTCGGGCGCACGAACGCCTCGGCGACCTCTACCCCGGGACCGCGCGCGAGCTGTGCGCGCTCACGCATCGGAACGCCTTCGAGCTCCTCTGTGCCACGATCCTGTCCGCGCAGTGCACGGACGAGCGCGTGAACATGGTGACCCCGCACCTGTTCGCCCGATACCCGACACCCGAGGATCTCGCGGTGGCGGAGCCGCTCGAGCTGGAGGAGATCATCCGATCGACCGGCTTCTACCGCAACAAGGCGAAGAGCCTCATCGGGATGGCGACCGGTGTCGTGGAGCGCTTCGATGGCGAGGTCCCGAGCGCGATGGCCGACCTCGTCACGCTTCCCGGCGTCGGCCGGAAGACGGCAAACGTCCTGCGCAGCGTCGCGATGGGCCTTCCGGGCCTGGCCGTCGACACCCACGTCGGACGACTCTCGCTCCGTCTCGGGCTGACCGCGGAGACCGACCCTGTGAAGGTCGAGATGGCGCTGAACCCGATGGTTCCTGCGTCCGAGCGCGGGATGCTCAGCCTTCGGCTCATCCTTCACGGTCGAGCCGTGTGCGCGGCCCGCAAGCCAGCCTGCGATCGCTGCGTGCTCGCCGACTTCTGCCCTAGCGCCTTCCGAACCTGACGCTGCTGCGCCGATCAGAGCCTCGCGACGAGCGCCTCGAGGCGCCGCTGCGCCGCCTGGAGGTTGCGCTCGACGTCGTAGAGGTCCGCCGCGATGTCTTCCCGTGGCGATCCCTGGTAGCCGTCCGCAAGGCGCGTGATCCGCCTGGTGAGGTCCTCCAACGCCGTCGCGAGGGAGGAGAGCTGGGCGCTGTCGAGCTGCATCCGGACAGTGTGCTCGGCGACAACGGGTTTCGGGCGGTCCTGGACCCGCCCCTATCCTCGCCGGTCGTGCTCCGACGTCTCGATCTCCGCGGGGTGAGCGGCGACCTGCGCGGCCGGCTGCCCCGGCCCACGGCACAGGTCGAACCACCGATCGACGAGGTTCGAGCGCTGCTCGCCGACGTGCGAACCCGTGGTGACGTCGCGCTGCGGGAGCTGACGGAGCGCTTCGACGGCGCCAAGATCGAGCAGCTCCGCGTGCCCGACGGCGAGGTGCGCGCCGCGCTCGATGTGATCGACCCCGACGTGCGAGCGGCGCTCGAGGTGGCGCTCGCGAACATCACCGCGTACCACGAGACGCAGCGTCACGCCGACGGCGAGCACCACAACGGCGCCATCACCGTGCGCGAGCTCCAGCGTCCAGTCGACCGCGCCGCCTGCTACGTGCCATCCGCTCTCGCGCCGCTCGTGTCGACCGTGCTCATGACCGCGGTGCCAGCGAAGGTCGCCGGGGTGCCCGAGGTGGTGCTCGTCACGTCGCCACAGGCTGACGGCTCGGTGGCCCCAGGGATCCTCGCCGCGGCCACCCTCGCCGGCGTCGACGAGGTCTATCGGGTGGGTGGTCCTGCCGCGATCGGCGCGCTCGCGTACGGCACCGAGTCGATCCGCGCCGTCGACGTCATCGTCGGTCCCGGCAGCGCGCGCGTGGCCCAGGCCAAGCGCGAGGTGGCCTCGGCTGGCCTGGTCGGCGTGCCCTCCGCGTTCGCCGGCCCCTCCGAGGTGGTGGTGATCGCGGACGCGTCCGTGCCGCCCGCGTACGCGGCGATCGACGTGGTGCTCCAGGCCGAGCACGGCCCCGACGGGCTGGCCTGGCTCGTCACCTGGGACGAGGCCGTGGCCGACTCGGTGGCGGCGGAGGTTGCCGCCATCGTGCCGCGATCGCCGCGTCGCGAGCACCTGGAGGCAACGCTCGCGGAGGGTGGCTACGTCGTGCTGTGCGACGGACCCGACGCAGCGATCGACATCGCGAACGCGATCGCCCCCGAGCACCTCGAGCTCCTCGTCGCCGAGCCCGACGCGCTCCTCGCGCGCGTGCGCCACGCGGGCGCCGTCTTCTGCGGGCCGTACGCCCCTGCCTCGGTCGGCGACTACCTCGCCGGTCCCAACCACGTGCTGCCCACCTACGGCTCAGCGCGGTTCTCCGGGGCGCTCCGGGTTGACGACTTCCTCAAGCACATCCACGTGGTGTCCCTCGGTCCCGATGGGCTCGCCGAGGTCGCAGACCATGTCGAGGCGCTCGCCACCTACGCAGGCCGGGCCGCGCACGCCGAGTCCGTGCGGATCCGTCGGAGCGCGCGGTGATCGGTCCGCGCGACGACCTCGCGCTCATGGCCGGCTACCACTCGCCCCAGGTCGACGTGTCGGTGCGCCTCAACACGAACGAGGCGCCCGAGCCGCCGCCGGCGGGCTTCGCCAGCGCGCTCGCGGCCGAGCTCGCGGCCGTCGACTGGCACCGCTATCCCGATCGTTCGTACACGGCGCTGCGCGAGGCGATCGCTGAGCACCACGGCGTGGAACCCGCCCAGGTGTTCGCCGCGAACGGCTCGAACGAGGTGCTGCAGACGTTGTGCCTCGCCTATGGCGGTGCGGGCCGCACCGCGGCCGTCTTCGAGCCGACCTACGCGTTGCACAGCCACATCGCGCGGGTCACCGGCACGATGGTGGCTACCGGCGAGCGCACCGAAGCGCTGACGCTCGATCTCGACGAGGTGCGCCGCGTCCTGCACGAAGCCGAGCCGGCGATCACGTTCCTGTGCTCGCCCAACAACCCCACCGGCATGGTCGAGGACGAGGAGACCGTGCGCGCGGTGCTCGCGGAGGTCCCCGGGCTGCTCGTGGTCGACGAGGCCTACGGACAGTTCGCTCCGTGGTCCGCGCTCGAGCTCGTGGCCGACGACGTGCCGCTCGTCGTCACGCGCACCTACTCGAAGACCTGGTCGATGGCGGCCGCCCGCCTCGGCTACCTCGTCGGACCCAGCTCGCTCGTCGCGCAGCTCGACCAGGTCGTGCTCCCGTACCACCTCGACTCCTTCAAGCAGGCGGCCGGTCGACTCGCGCTCGCGTTCGACGCGGAGATGCGTGCGCGCGTGGCGGGCCTCGTCGAGGAGCGCGGACGGCTCGTCGCGCGGCTCGCCGATCTGCCGGTCGACCTGTGGCCGTCGGGCGCCAACTTCGTCCTGTTCCGACCGCGGGAGCACGACGGTGCAGCGGTCTGGCAGCGCCTGCTCGACCAGTCGGTCCTCGTGCGCGACTGCTCCGCGTGGCCTCGCCTCGAGGGGTGCCTGCGTGTCACGATCGGCACGCCCGCCGAGGACGATGCCTTCCTCGCCGCTCTGGAGGGGGCGCTCGCATGACCAGATCCGCTGCCAAGGAGCGCTCCACCAAGGAGACGCAGATCGCCGTTCGCGTCGACCTCGACGGCCCCTCCGGCGAGGTGCGCGCCAGCACTGGGCTGCCCTTCTTCGATCACATGCTCGACCAGATCGGACGGCACGCCGGCTTCGACCTCGTGGTCGAAGCCACCGGAGACCTCGAGGTCGACGGTCACCACACCGTCGAGGACGTCGCGATCACCCTCGGCGAGTGCGTGCGGGAGGCGCTTGGCGACAAGGCCGGCATCCGGCGCTTCGCGAGTGGCCTGTATCCGCTCGACGAGGCGCTCGTGGAGGTCGCGCTCGACCTGTCGGGACGCCCGTTCACCGCCTACGACGTTCCCTTCGGCGAGGTGCTCCCGCTCGGAGATCCGCCGTTCAACCCGGAGATGGCCGAGCACTTCTGGCAGTCCTTCGCCACGGCCGCCGGGATCACGCTGCACGTGCGACTCCGCGAGGGTCGCAACACGCACCACATCGTCGAGGCCACCTTCAAGGGTGTCGCGCGGTGCCTGCGCGATGCGGTGCGGATCGAGGGCGGCGGCGTGCCCTCCACCAAGGGCGTCATCTGAGACGATGCGTGCTCCGGGCGTCGCTGCGCTCCTGCCTCCGCTCGTGCCTCCCGGCGACCGGCGAAGCCGGATCGCCTCCGGCTCCACCCTCGGCGCCGCATGACCCTGATCGCGGTGCTCGACTACGAGATCGGCAACCTGCGCTCGGCGCAGAAGGCGCTGCAGCACGTCGGTGCCGACGCGCGCCTCACCGCCGATCCAGGGCTGATCCGCGAGGCCGCGGGCGTGGTCCTGCCCGGCGTCGGGAGCTTCGGTCGCTGCATGGAGGCGCTGCACGCCACGGGCCTCGACGCGCTCGCACATGAGGTCGTCGACCGGGGCGTCCCCGTTCTCGGGATCTGCATCGGCATGCAGATGCTCTTCGAAGGATCCGAGGAGTCACCCGACGCGCCGGGCCTCGGGATCCTTCCTGGCACGGTCCGTCTGCTCCCGGATGGCGTGAAGCGGCCGCAGATGCAGTGGAACCTGCTCGAGCGTCGCGGTGATCCTGCCTTGCTCGTGGGTGCACCCGACCCTGCGTGGGTGTACTTCGTGCACTCGTTCGCGGCCGACACTGACGACGCACTCGTGTCCGCCACCTGCGACTACGGCGGTCCGGTCGTGGCAGCGGTCGAGCGGGGGAGCGTGTGGGCCACGCAGTTCCATCCCGAGAAGTCGAGTCGCACCGGGCTCGCCGTTCTGGCCGCGTTCGTCGACCGGGCCGCGGGACGCTGATGGAGCTGTACCCGGCGATCGATCTCCGCGGCGGCAGGGTCGTGCAGCTCACGCAGGGCGACTTCACCCGCGAGCGCGTGCACGGCGACGATCCGGTCGCGGTCGCGCAGGCCTTCGTCGCGGCCGGCGCGCGCTGGATCCACACGGTGGACCTCGACGCAGCGCGCACGGGCGAACCAGCGAACCGGCACCTCATCGCGGCCATCGCGTCGGCGGTCGACGTGCCCGTGCAGGCGGGTGGTGGTGTGCGCACGCTGGATGCTGCCGCGGCACTCGCCGACGCTGGCGTGGCCCGCGTGGTGGTCGGCACCGCGGCGATGGAGGACCCCGCGCTCGTCGCGCGCATCGCGAGTCGTCAGCCGGTGGCGCTCGGTCTCGACGTGCGCGGTCGTGAGGTCGCGACGCACGGCTGGGAGACCGGCTCGGGAGTGATGCTCGCTGAAGCGCTCGCGCGACTCGCGGCGACTGGAGCCGAGGCCGTCGTCGTCACCCAGATCCAGGTGGAGGGGCTGATGGACGGGCCGGACGTCTCCGGTCTGACCGAGGTGCTGGCCGCGACCGAGCTCGACGTGATCGCCTCGGGTGGCGTGGGGGTCCTCGAGCACCTCCGTGTGCTCGCCGCGGTCGACGTGGATGGTCGGCGGCTGGCAGGTGCGATCGTCGGCACCGCGATCTACGAGGGGCACGTGGACGTGGCTGCGGCCGTCGCTGCGCTCGCGGGGAGCTCGTCGTGAGGACCGCGCGGATCATCCCGTGCCTCGACGTCGACGCCGGCCGCGTCGTGAAGGGCGTGAACTTCGTCGACCTCGTCGACGCAGGCGACCCCGTCGAGCTCGCGGCTCGCTACGACGCGGCCGGGGCCGACGAGCTCGTGTTCCTCGACATCACCGCGTCGTCGGACGCTCGGGACACCACCGTCGAGATGGCGGCGCACGTCGCCGAGCAGGTGTTCATCCCGTTCACGATCGGAGGCGGCATCCGCAGCGTCGAGGACGCGCGCCGGCTGCTGCGCGCCGGGGCCGACAAGGTGTCGGTCAACACGTCTGCGGTCGAACGCCCTGAGCTGATCAGCGAGATCGCTAGTGAGTTCGGCACCCAGTGCGTCGTGGTGGCCATCGACGCTCGCCGGCGCGACGACGGCAGCGCGGAGGTCTTCACCCACGGCGGCCGCACGCCAACCGGCTGGGACGCCGTCACCTGGGCGCAGCGCGCCGAGGGGCTCGGCGCGGGGGAGATCCTGCTCACGTCGATGGACCGCGACGGCACGAAGGCCGGCTTCGACTGCGAGCTCACCGCGGAGGTGTGCGACGCGGTCGGCATCCCGGTGATCGCCTCGGGTGGCGTCGGCACGCTCCAGCATCTGGTCGAGGGTGTCACCGAGGGCCACGCCGACGCGGTGCTCGCGGCGTCGATCTTCCACTTCGGCGAGCACACGATCGCCGAGGCGAAGGAAGCGATGACGGCCGCGGGCATCGTCGTCCGCCCCGTCTGAGCCTGTCTCCAGCGTTCTCGGGCGCGGGAGGTCAGCCGAGGTCGAGGCCGGTGATGTCGTGGACGCGCTGCTTCGTCTCGGGGAGCAGTGGCGGTGGTCGACTCGACCGCGCGCGGCCGTGAGGGCTCGTGAAGGTGAGCTCGCCGTCGGCGTTGCCGTCGACTGCCCAGCCGCCCTCGTGGACCAGGTGGTGGTGCGCCCAACAGAACCCGACGAGGTTCCACGAGTCGGTGGGCCCCTCGTCTCGCTGCCACCAGCGGACGTGGTGGATCTGGCGGATGCGCCGCCCGCAGCCAGGGAAGCGGCACAGGTCGCGGTCACGCCGATGGATGCGTCGGCGCAGCCAGCGGGGCGGGTTGCGGTCGGTACGGCCGATGCCGACGCAGGTGCCGTCGGGGCCATCGACGCTGAACTCGATGGGCGTGTCGCACAGGAGGCGCTGCACGGTGTCGAGCGGCACCTGGATGCCATCGACGGACCCGTTGCCCTCGGTGGTGCCATCGAGCACCTCGGCGTCGACGTGCACGACGACCAGCGCCGGGTCGGGACCGGGGTCCACGCTGAGGTCTTGGCGAGCGAGGTCGACAAGTGCGTCGGCACAGCGGTGCTGGAACGGAGCCCACACGCCGGTCTCGGGATCGGCTCCGGCGCGCTCGGCGCGCCGCTCGAGCGCGGCGTTGAGGACGGCGCCCTCCGCCGCGGGGAGGAACCCGCGGTAGCGGTACCCGTCGAGCTCGTGGTCCTTGCGCCACAGGAAGTCGCTCTCGTGGTGAGCTCGCTGGGCGTCGGCTCGCGTGCGCGTGCGGCGCTCGCGGGCCATCTCCTCGATCTGCGCCGCGGTGCAGCCGGGCAGCTCCTTGGCAAGGAGCTCGTCGACCTCGGGTGTGGCGAAGCGCGTGGCTGCTGCCACCTGGTCCCAGGACAAGGCGCCAACGGCGAAGCACTCGCGCAGGCGGGGGAGCTCGGTGAGGGCGTGGCCGACCCGCACCCATTCGCGTGCGGTGGCGCGGGAGACGTGCAGCGTCGCGACGAGCCAGGACGTCATGTCGAGCGCCCCGTCGACGCGGTGGTCCTCGGCTCGATCCATGGCGACGACCACATCGAGCATCTCCGCGGAGGTGGCGCAGACCAGGGCGGCCAGCTGCTCCACGGCGTGGACCCGCGAGGAAGCCGAGCAGGACTCGTGGTCCGTGACCGCCATGCGGAACCTCCTTCGGGCGCGCTGCTCGACCGGGCGGGGAGCGGAAGCTCCCGAAGGGGAAGATCCTCAGCATAGCGAACACACGTTCGCCATGCAACAACCTTCTCCGCGTCTCATCCCGCCAGACCCGCCAGGTCGCCCGCTGCCGCGTCGCCGCACTGATCTCGCCCAGCAGTCGCGCCGAATCGACAGGCGCCCCACGTCCACACGAACCGGTCGGCCCGCTCGCGGACCTGCGGGTGGGACGCGACGCTTGCGACGTTCGGCGCGGCGCGGTTTGAGCGGCGTCCCACCATTCAGGGCAATCTGTCGCGGTGGACCTCGTCGTGGCTGCTGAACGTCTGGGCTACTCAACGCCTCGCGCAGGTTGAAGGCTACGTGCGCGGGCTGCTACTGACCGGGGGGCTGATCATCGGCACCGTATCGCTGGCGGTTGCGCTGGCGATGGTGCTCTGGAATCGACGCGACCTTCCGGTGGAGGCCGCTGAGAGGCTCGCACTTGTCCTTGGCGGGGCGGCGCTGCCTCTCGCGGTCGTGGCGTCCCTCACCGCGGCGACAGCAGCGCACAGCCCCTACAGCACTGCGGGCCGCTTTGCCCGAGGAGGCGCGTGGCTTGCCCCGGTCGCTCTGCTCGCGACGGCCATTGCCGCACGTCTGTGGCGCGGGCGCCCCCGCATGTTCTTAGCCGGGGCTGCAGGAGGCAGCGCCCTCGTCACAACGTACTCGTGGCTGATCCTCGTGATCGTGGGTGCGGGCCTCTGACGCCCACCGATGCGAATGCCCCGAGCTGCCGTCTGGGGCGCTCGCATCGGGCAGGCTGTAGCGATGCCAAGCAGGCGTCCACCGTCACTCGACGGCGTGCACCGGGCGGATCATGCAGACGCGGGTTGTCGGGTCGAGGCCATGGGCGGTCTCGGTGTCCCGCACGGCGCGGAGCTCAGCGCCCAGCTCCGGCTCGGCGAGGTCTCGGAAGCCCAGGTGCTCGTAGAGCGGCGCGTTCCACGGGACGTCGCGGAACGTCGTGAGCGTGAGGGCCGGGGCGCCGCGCCCCACGGCCCACGTCGCCACCTGATCGAGCAGCGCTCGGCCGAGACCGGCGCCCTGCGCCGCGGGAAGGACACTGAGCTGCTCGATGTGGGCGTTGCCGTCGACCACGTCGACCAGGACGTAGCCGAGGGGCGTGTTCGCATCGTCGACGGCGACCCACGAGCGGCCGTCCTCGGCGTAGCGAGCAAGCTCCTCGACGGAGCCCGGGTCGTCGTCCGCGATCTCGGGCATGCCGACGTCACGGAAGCGAGCACCAGCCGCTCGCTCGATGTCGATGAGCGCACCGCCCTCCGCGGCGCGGGCCGGCCGGATCCGCACGGTCATCGCGAGGGCCGTCGCAGGAACGGCATCACAGCTGCTCGCTGATCCACGCCACCGCTCGAGCCGCGATTCGGTCGACGGCACCGGCCAGGAAGTGGTCGGCGCCCTCCACGACCTCCATCGTCGTGTTCTGTGCGTCGCCGAGTGCGGCGCGCACGTCGACGGGCGGTCCGTACTGGTCGTGCGCTGGCACCAGCAGCAGCGCGGGGACCTCACCCGAGCACAGCGCGGCGGTGATGTCGCGCTGGAGCATGCTGACCGGCGGCGCCACGAGCACGCGCGCGACGAGCCCCGCGGGAGCCGCCAGCGCCGCCACCGCCGACCCCCACGAGTAGCCGACGAGCACCACTCGATCCGCCCCGGTGTCGCGCAACAGGTCGACCGCGGTCGCCTCGACCGCGCGGGCCGACGCGTCGATGTCGGGATCGTGGAGGTCGAGCCGCAGCGCCGCCACACCGGCTGCGGCCAGGCCATCAGCCACGGCGACGATGAGCGGGTGGTGCCGGTCGCCACCCATCGCGGGGTGAGGGTGCAGCACGACGGCCGCGGAGGTGGCGGTGCCGGTCGACGGCACGTGGAGGTCGTGGTCCACGGGCGGGGAACCTATCGTGGGCGTGATGGCAGCCCCCGAGGACGGCGACAAGCTCCCGATCAAGATGCTGAACGACCGCATCCTCGTGCGCCTCACCGCGGAAGGGGAGCGGCAGAGCTCGGGAGGCATCCTGATCCCCGCCACCGCCGAGCTGAAGAAGCGACTGGTGTGGGCGGAGGTGTGTGCCACGGGCCCGAGCGTCCGCACGATGGAGATCGGCGACCAGGTGCTGTTCAGCCCCGAGGATCGCTACGAGGTCGAAGTTCGCGGCGACGACTACGTGATCCTGCGTGAGCGAGACATCCACGCGGTGGCCGCGAAGCGCCTCGAAGAGTCGTCCACCGGCTTGTACCTCTAGCAACCAACGTCTGTGAACCGCCACGTCCGCCATGCGGACGCCAGGGTTCACAGACGTTGGTTGCTAACGGGTTTCGGCCATCCGACGTCGCGCTCGTACGATGAGTCGATGCCCGTAGCGACGCCCATCGATGCCACCGAGGAGCAGCTGGCGCTCGTGAAGTACGACGCGGCCGGCCTCGTCACGTCTGTGATCCAGGAGGAGGGCACCGGCCAGGTGCTCATGGTCGGGTGGATGAACGCGGAGACGCTGCGCATGACGCTCGAGCAGGGCCGCACCGTGTTCTGGTCGCGCAGTCGCCAGGAGGTCTGGCGCAAGGGCGACACCTCCGGCGACCGGCAGTTCGTGCGCGAGGCCTTCTACGACTGCGACGGCGACACGCTGCTCTTCGTGGTGGAGCAGGAGGGCAAGGGCGCGTGCCACACGGGCGAGCGGACCTGCTTCTTCCGGGCCTTCGGGTGACCCGCGCGTGAGCGTCCGGCCGAGCCGGGAGGAGTTCCGGGCGCTTGCGCGCACCCACACCGTGATCCCCGTGTGGCGCGAGGTCCTCGCCGACCTCACCACGCCGGTGGCTGCGTTCGCTCGGCTCGTCGGTGAGGACGCCGGGTTCCTGCTCGAGTCGGTGGAGCACGCCGAGCGCTGGGGTCGCTGGTCGTTCATCGGCCGCAACCCGCTCGCCACGCTCACAGTGCGCGGCCGCTCGGTCGTCACGACGGGCTCGCTGCCTGACGGCGTGCCGCTCGACCAGGGCATCCTCGCGGCGATCGAGCACATCCTCGGCGCATGGCGCGCGCCCGTGCTCAAGGATCTCCCGCCCTTGCACGGCGGCATCATGGGCTACCTCGGGTATGACGTGGTGCGCGAGGTCGAGCGGCTTCCCGACGTGCCGCCCGACGACCTCGGTCACCCCGACGCGGTCGTGTCGGTGATCGGTCAGCTGGCTGCGTATGACCACTGGCGTCAGCGCGTCACGCTCATCGAGAACGTGCTCGTCGACCCCGGCCTCGGTGACGACGAGCTCGACGCGCGCTACGACGCTGCGCTCACACGGCTCGATCAGCTCGCACTCGACGGCGCACGCTCCCTCGAGGAGCCCTTGGTCGCACCACCCGACCCCGACGACCCGCTGCCCGACGTGCGCTCCACCTTCGGGCGCGACGCATACTGCCGCGCGGTCGAGGTCGCGAAGGAGCACATCCTCGCGGGCGATGTCTTCCAGGTGGTGCTCGCCCAGCGCTTCGACCTGGACCTCGATGCGCACCCCTTCGACGTGTACCGCGTGCTCCGTCAGGTGAACCCGAGTCCGTACATGTACTTCGTGCGTCAGCCGGGCCTCACGTTGGTGGGCTCGTCACCGGAGCCGATGGTGCAGCTGCTCGACGGCACCGTGATCTCTCGGCCGATCGCCGGCACGCGTCGTCGCGGTCGCACCGATGAGGACGATCGTCGTCTCGGTGCCGAGCTGCGCGAGCACCCGAAGGAGATCGCGGAGCACATCATGCTCATCGACCTCGCGCGCAATGACGTGGGTCGCGTCGTCGACTACGGCACCGAGAAGGTCGACGAGATGATGACGCTCGAGCGATACAGCCACGTGATGCACCTCACCTCGCAGGTGTCGGGCCGACTGCGGGCCGACAAGGGAGCGATCGACGTGCTCCGTGCGACCCTGCCGGCGGGGACCGTGTCCGGTGCTCCGAAGGTTCGGGCGATGGAGATCATCGACGAGCTCGAGCCCACCAAGCGCGGCCCGTACGCCGGTGTGGTCGGGTACCTCGACTTCTCGGGCAACATCGACACCGCGATCGCGATCCGCACGCTCGTGGTCGATGACGAGGGGCGGGCCTCGGTGCAAGCGGGGGCCGGGATCGTGGTCGACAGCGTCCCCGAGCATGAGGATCTCGAGTGCCACAACAAGGCGCAGGCCCTGCTCGCTGCCATCCCGGCTGCGCGCCGCATGACGGCGAGTCGTCGTGTCCACGCGGCCGGGGGTGGCGGCACGCCCCGGTAGCGTCAGGGGATGGCCGATCTGCCCGATCTGCGCACCTCCCTCGGCGCCGTGCCACTCGTGCGGGACGTGGTGCGCGTGCAGGGAAGGGACGCGGTGGCGTTCCTACAGGGTCAGCTCAGCCAGGACATCGAGTCGCTGGGACCCGGGACGTCTGCGCGGTCCCTGCTCTTGCAGCCGACCGGCAAGGTCGACGCCTGGCTGCGCGTCACGCGTGTGGGGGAGGAGGACATCCTCCTCGACGTCGATCGTGGGTTCGGGGAGGCGGTCGCCGCTCGGCTCCGACGCTTCAAGCTCCGCACCGAGGCGGAGATCGACGCGGCCCCCTGGGCGGGCCTGGCCCTGCGCGGGCCCGGCGCAGGCGAGGCCGATGTTCCGAGGGGAGCGTTGACACTGCCTGCCGGCTGGCCCGGGGTCGACGGCGTCGACGTGCTGAGCGAGGGGGAGGTGGCGCTGGCAGGGGTGCCACTCGTCGCGGGCGAGGCGCTCGAGGCGCTCCGAGTCGAGTGCGGCGTGCCGGCGATGGGCGCGGAGCTCACCGACGCCACGATCCCCGCCGAGGCCGGTCGTTGGCTCATCGACACGTCGGTCAGCTTCACGAAGGGCTGTTACACCGGTCAGGAGCTGGTCGCGCGGATCGACAGCCGCGGCGGCAACGTTCCCCATCCGCTGCGCGGACTGCTCGTGCGGGGAGCCCTGCCGCCCGCGGGCGCCGAGGTCGTGCACGGCGACGCGAGCGTCGGCTCGGTCACGTCGTCGGCGCACTCACCTCGGCTCGGCGCCATCGCGCTCGCGGTGCTCACCCGGGCGACCGAGGTGGACCAGGTGGTGATGGTCCGCTGGCGGGGTGGCGAGTCAGCGGCCACGGTGTCGCCGCTGCCCTTCTCATGATCGGCAGGCGCGCGGCCGGGCTCGTGGTCGCCGTAGCGCTGGTCGGCGCCTGCACCGGCGGTGGCGGCGGTCGTCCCGGACCCAGGCCCGATGCGGGCGCCTCCACCACCGTGATCGACCGCAGTGGGATCGTGCTCGCTGGTGTTCCGGGCCAGACCACCTCCACGATCCTCGAGCGCGGCACGGCGAGCATCACCGGAACCGTGCGAGGTCCAGCAGGTCCGGTCGCGGGCGGCACCGTGCGCATCGAGCGGCTCGTCGCCGGTCGCGAGGTGCGCACCGATGTGGTGTCAGACGCGTCGGGCGCGTTCACGCTCGGCGAGATCCCCGGTGGTCGCTACCGGGTGCGCGCCTTCCTCGCACCCACCCTCGCGCAGGTCGTGCCTGAGGTGCGCTTCCTCGTCGATGGGGAGAAGCACACGTTCGACCTTGTGGTCGAAGAGCAGTCCGGCCTCGTCGTGCGCACAGACGTCGCACCGGAACCCCCGCTCCTCGGGCGTGACGTGAACCTTGTGGCGCTGGTGGCCACTCGCGTCGTCGACGCCGACGGCGTCGTGCGCTCGACGCCGGTCACGGGCGCGCAGGTCGAGCTCACCGGGCTCGGTCGGTGGGTGCTGCGAGACGACACGCCGTCGAGCACGACGACCTCGACCACCTCCTCGTCGGTTCCCCTCGAGTCCACCACGACGACCACGAGCGAGCAGCGGCCCGCACCGAGCGCGCTGGCGCGCACCGACCGCGCCGGGCAGGTTCGCTACGAGCTTCGCTGCGAGTCGCCGGGCACGCCCGGGCTCTCGTTACGGGTGTTCCTCGGCGACGCCCAGCCGGTCGTGCTCGACCTCCCTGACTGCGTGGATCCGGCCACCACGACCACCACGACGGCGACGTCGAGCACCACCCGTCCCTAGGCTCGAACCGTGACGCACTACGACGTCCTGGGTGTGGCGCCGAGCGCAGACGGCGTGGCGTTGCGCCGGGCCTACGTCGAGCTCGCTCGTCGCCACCATCCCGATGTGGCCGGTGGGGATGCGGCGCGCATGCAGGCGCTGAACGAGGCCTGGGAGACGCTGGGTGACCCCGGCCGTCGGGCCGCGTACGACCGCACCCTCGCTGCTTCGGACCACCATCGCGGGATCCCGCCGGCCGAGGGTGCGGCTGACGAGGTGTTCGAGGAGGCGGATGACGACCTCGACGACCGACCCGTCCGCCTCACCGTCGTGCTTCCGCGCTGGGTCAGCCTCATCCCGGTCGCGCTGTTCGCCGCAGCGATCGGCTCGTTCTCGTTCGGGGTGATCCTCGTGAGCACGCCGCTTCTCGGCCTCGCGATGGTCTCCCTCGTGCTGTCGTGCGTCTTCTTCCTCGCGGCGCCCTTCATCGCGCTCTTCGCGGCCCGAACCGGTGGCAGGGACGGAAGCTCTCAGCAGTAGGGTCGCCGCCCGTGGTGACCTACCTCGACCGCATCCTCGTGGCGCATCGGGCCGCCGCGGCCGAGGACCGTCGATCCCTCGAGCCCCTGCTCGATCGCGCTCGCGCGATGGAATCGCCACGCGGGTTCGCCAGCGCAGTCCGCGCGGATGCTGCGGGAGGCGGGCTCGCGGTGATCGCGGAGGTCAAGCGGCGATCGCCGTCCAAGGGGGACCTCGCCTCCGACCTCGACGCGACTGCACTCGCTCGTGCGTACGCGCACGGAGGAGCAACGTGCCTGTCCGTGCTCACCGACCAAGAGTTCTTCGGCGGATCGGCCGACGACCTGCGTGCCGCTCGGTCCGCCGTAGAAGTTCCCGTGCTGCGCAAGGACTTCACCGTCGAGGTCCGCGACGTCTGCGACGCGCGGTTGATGGGCGCGGACGCTGTGCTGCTCATCGTGGCCGCGCTCGACGATCACGAGCTGATCGACCTGCTCGCCCTCGCGGTCGAGCTCCATCTCGACGCGCTGGTCGAGGTCCACGACGAGCCGGAGCTGGAGCGCGCCCTTCGTGCGGGGGCCACGATGGTCGGCGTGAACCAGAGAGACCTCGTGACCTTCGAGGTCGATTCGGCGCGGGCCGTGCGCGTCGCGGCCGCGATGCCGGCGCATGTCGTGCGCGTGGCGGAGTCGGGCGTGCGCGGACCGGACGACGCCGCGACCCTCCGTGAAGCCGGCTTTCACGCGGTGCTGGTCGGTGAGTCGGTCGTCACCGCGCAGGACCCGGCCGGCTCGGTCGCCGCGCTGAGAGCCGCACGTCGGTAGGTTGACCCCGTGTTCGTGAAGATCTGCGGGGTCACCACCGAGGAGGACGCGCTCCTCGCCGTCGCGATGGGGGCCGACGCGGTGGGCTTCAACTTCGTGCCGTCTTCGCAGCGCTTCATCGCCGTCGGTCGGGCTGCCGACATCGCGAAGCGGCTCCCCCCGGAGATCCTCACCGTCGGTGTCTTCCGCGATGAAGCGCCGCAGCGAGTCGTCGACCTGACGAACCAGGCGGGCCTGCGGGCGGCGCAGCTGCACGGCCACGAGACCGCGGCGGACACCCGCTTTGTGCGCGAGCGCGTGTCGTTCGTGATCAAGGTGTTCCCCGGTGGTGATCCCGAGCTCGCCAAGGCGTCGACCTATGGCGCCGATGTGGTGATGCTCGACTCCGCGAGCCCGGGATCGGGCCGGGTGTTCGACTGGTCGCTGGCCGAGGGCGCACCCTCTGGGCTGCGGGTCCTTCTCGCCGGCGGGCTGACGGCCGACAACGTGGCCGAAGCGATCGATCGTGTCCGGCCGTGGGGAGTCGATGTGGCAACGGGCGTGGAGTCCGCGCCCGGAGTGAAGGACGCAAGCCTGATCCGCCGATTCGTCAACGCGGCTCGAGCGGCCGCACCCGTCGACTACCACGGCAGCGAGGGCGACAAGCCCTTCGACTGGATGCTCGACGAATAGCTCCGCCAACCGACTGGCGCTGCAAGTCGCGCGCCGCCGATGCTCTACGGATGAGTGACGCGGTGATGGGCGATCCGGGGTCCACCGGGCGCTTCGGCGAGTTCGGCGGTCGCTACATCCCCGAGACCCTGGTGATGGCGTGCGCGGAGCTCGATGCTGCCTTCCGGGATGCGTGGGCCGACGACGCGTTCCGCGCCGAGCTCGCTCGTCTGCTGCGGGACTACGCGGGTCGACCTTCGCTCCTCTATGAGGCTCGCCGGCTCTCCGAGGAGCTCGGGTGCACGCTCCTGCTGAAGCGCGAAGACCTCAACCACACCGGCTCGCACAAGATCAACAACGTGCTCGGGCAGGCGCTGCTCGCGCGGCGCATGGGCAAGAAGCGCGTGGTGGCCGAGACCGGCGCCGGGCAGCACGGCGTGGCGAGCGCCACGGCGGCCGCGTTGCTCGGGCTCGACTGCGTCGTCTACATGGGCGAGGTCGACATGGAGCGCCAGGCGCTCAACGTGTTCCGCATGCGGTTGCTCGGTGCGGAGGTGCGACCCGCGTCCTCGGGCAGTCGCACGCTGAAGGACGCGATCAACGAGGCGATGCGCGACTGGGTGGCCACCGTCGAGTCGAGCCACTACCTCCTCGGCTCGGTCATGGGCCCGCACCCCTACCCGTGGATGGTGCGGGAGTTGCATCGGGTGATCGGCGACGAGGCCCGCGAGCAGTGCCGCGAGCTGCTCGGACGCGACCCCGACGTCGTCACCGCGTGCGTCGGCGGCGGCTCCAACGCGATCGGCTTGTTCTCGGGCTTCGCAGAGCTTCCGCAGGTAGAGCTGGTCGGCGTGGAGCCGGCGGGCGGTGCTGCAGTCGGTCACGGCGTCCCGGGGATCGTGCACGGCTCGAAGTCCTTCCTCCTGCAGGACGAGCACGGCCAGGTGATGGAGGCGGAGTCGATCTCCGCGGGGCTCGACTATCCGGGCATCGGCCCGGAGCACGCACACCTCGCCGCAACCGGTCGTGCACGCTACGAGAAGGTCACCGATGCCGAGGTGCTCGACGCCTTCGCGGTGCTCGCCCGCACCGAGGGGATCATCGCCGCGCTGGAGTCGGCGCACGCACTTGCGTGGGTGCTGCGAGCGCGCGACGAGCTCGAAGGCAAGGTCGTGATCCTCAACCTGTCGGGCCGAGGCGACAAGGACGTCGCGCAGGTCGCGGCGATCCTCGAGGCCGGAGATGCCTGAGCTGATCGGCGTCGAAGCCCACCTGAGGGCGCGGCGCGACGCTGGCCGCAAGCTCCTCGTCCCGTACGTCACCGGGGGGTTGGGGGACGACTGGCTCGAGGTCGTGCGCGCCTACGCCGACGCGGGCGCCGACGCGGTGGAGGTGGGCATCCCGTTCTCCGACCCCGTCATGGACGGGCCCACGATCCAGGCCGCGTCGGAGGCCGCGCTCCAGTCCGGCACCGATCTCGACCAGATCTTGGACGCACTCCGCAGCGTTGACGCCGGCGTGCCGCTCGTGGCGATGACCTACGTGAACCTCGTGTTCCACAAGGGCTACGAGCGCTTCGCGGCAGAGGCGGTGGCGGCGGGCGTGGCCGGCGTGATCCTGCCGGACCTGCCGATGGAGGAGATGGGGGAGTGGGAGCCGGCCGCCCTCGAGGCGGGGATGGAGACGGTGCTCCTCGCGTCGCCGCTCACGCCAGACGACCGGTTGGTGACGCTGTGCGAGCGGTCACGCGGGTTCGTCTACGGCGTCAACCTGCTGGGTGTGACCGGCGAGCGCGCGGCGGTGTCCGACGCGTCGATCATCCTCGCAAAGCGCCTCAAGGCGGTCACGGACCTGCCCGTCATCATGGGGTTCGGCATCTCGACGCCGGATCATGCTCGCACGGTCGCCGCGCACGCCGACGGGGTGGTCGTCGCGTCCGCGCTGATGCGCATGCGCCTCGACGGCGCGGGCCCCGAGGAGCTCGGCGAACAGGTGGCCGCCCTGCGAGCCAGCCTCGACAAGGGCTGACCAACCCCGCAACAACCAACGTCTGTGAACACCTACGTCCGGCATGCGGACGTGAGGGTTCACGGACGTTGGTTGTTGAGGTGGTGGTGGAGGAAGTCGAGCGTGCGCGACCAGGCGAGGTCCGCGGCGATGGGGTCGTGCTCCGGCCGGTCTGGCTCGAAGAACCAGTGGCTCGTGCCCGGATACCGGTGGAAGACGACGTCCAGCTCGTCGAGGCGCAGCTCGGCCTCGAGCAGCGCGAGCCCGTCGTCGTCGACGTAGGGGTCGCTCTCGGCGAAGTGGCCCAGGTAGGCCGACTTCGCCTCGCGGAAGTCGATGTCCTGGCAGCCGTAGAAGACGGTGGTGGCCGCGACCGTGTCAGGCACGCGCGCTGACAGCCACAGCGCCATCGACGCGCCCATCGAGAAGCCCATCACGGCGACCGGCGCGTCCGGCGTGATCGGCATGTCGCGCAACGTCCAGAGGCTCGAACGCGTGAGGTGGGCGAGCTCGTCTGCGTTCGCGGCGGCGAGCTGGGCCTCGGCGTCCGCGACTGTCGTGGCGACGCGGCCGCCGAAGAGGTCGGGTGCCAATGCCACGAACCCCTCCGTCGCGAGCCGGTCGCACACGCCTTTGAACGTGTCGTTCAAGCCCCACCAGGCGTGTAGTACGAGCACTCCAGGCCCGGTGCCCGAGTCGGGCACGGCAAGGTAGGCGGTGCCGGCCCGGTCTGCGTCCATCGGGGCACGGTAGCGAGCGGCCGGTAGGTTCACGACCATGACGGATCGCATCAAGGCGGACGACTGCGACCTCTGCGAGGCGGCGCGCATCACGCATTGGTTTCACGAGGACGACATCTGCTGGATCGCGGAGTGCGAGATCTGCGACACGCCGATGGTGGTCTGGCGCTGGCACGGCGTCGACCCAGGTGACGAGCACCTGTCGCACATGCACGTACAGCTCGCGCGGATCGCCTCGGAGGTGTTCGACGGGCACTACGTCGACGACAACATGCGCAACATCCCCGACCACTACCACGCGCACGCGAGGCCCGAGGGCGGGTTCTTCGGCCACGGCCACCGCAAGGATCGCTAGTGCACGGTCGGTAGCGTCGCGCGGGTGAGCGACCTCGGGAACGTGTACGAGCTGCTGGGCGGCGCCGACTTCTTCGACGAGCTGGTGGCGCGCTTCTATGCAGGGGTCGCCGCCGACCCGCTCCTGCGACCTCTCTACCCGGACGACCTCACCGAGTCGGTCACGCACCTCAGCTTGTTCCTCCAGCAGTACTGGGGTGGTCCGGGAACCTACAGCGAGGCGCGCGGCCACCCTCGGCTGCGACAGCGCCACATGCCTTTCGTGATCACCGAGGCGGAGCGTGACGCGTGGATCCGCCACATGACCGCAGCGCTCGATCGCCTGGTGGTCGAGCGCGGGGTGGCGCCGGAGCTCGAGGCGCGCCTCGTCGACTACTTCGTGCAGACCGCCGACTTCCTGGTGAACGCTCGCTGAGCCGTAGCGACTGCGCCGTCACGCGGCCGCCACGCTCGGCGCGAGGCCCTCGACGGGCATCGAGCGCGCCGCGCGCACGGTGACCACCGCGGTGGTGACGCCGAGCACGATCCCGACGAGAGCGGAGAGCCCCGTCGCTGCGCCGAGCAGCTTGAGCGCGGACGCCACGAGCACGGCGACGAGGACGGGACGAATGGCGTGATCAGGCGCCCGGGACGACAGCCGCGCACCCACGTACACCCCGGGGATGCATCCGATGAGAAGCGACGTGGTGAGGCCCAACCGGAAGTCCCCGAAGAGCAGATGGCCGAGCGCGGCAGACGACACCAGGGGAATCGCCTGGACGAGGTCGGTCCCCACCAGTGAGGACGTCTGCAGGCGCGGGTAGAGCACGAGCAGGAGCACGATCATCAGCGAGCCCGAACCCACCGACGTCAGCCCCACGATCAGGCCGCCGGCGACACCGACGAGGACCGTCGGGAGCGCGCGCACCGGAACGTCGGCCGGAGGCAGCGTCGCTGCGTGGCGGTGCGACTGGAACAGCAGGCGCGCGGTCATTCCGGCCGCGGCCAGGAGCAGCGCGCCCCCGAGCATCGTCTTGATGCGGTGGTCGAGGTCCGCTCCATTGCCGAGGAGGTCGAGCAGCAGCACGCCGGCGAAGGCGGCGGGGATCGACCCGAGCATCAACCAGCGCACGATCCCGGTGTGCACCGTGCCGCGCCGCAGGTGGACCGTGCCCCCCACGGGCTTCATGACGACCGACGCCACGATGTCGCTCGACACCGCGGCGAGCGGGTTGACGTTGAACAGCAGGACGAGCATCGGCGTCATCAGCGCCCCGCCGCCCATCCCGGTCAGCCCCACGGTGAAGCCCACGAGGAGGCCACCGAGCGACACGAGAGGGTCCAGGTGCACCCGAATACCGTAATATCCCCCTGAGAAGGAGTCAATCGAGAGAGGTGGCCGCGCCGACGGGTCATAGCGCCGCCGGCCGGCGCTACGGTCGCTGTCCATGGCGCTCTCCCCAGGTGACAAGGCCCCCGCGATCTCACTCGTCGACCAAGCGGGAAGCACCGTGAAGCTCTCCGCGTTCAAGGGTCGCAAGGTCCTCGTGTTCTTCTACCCGAAGGCCGACACGCCGGGCTGCACCACGCAGGCGTGCGGCATGCGCGACGTGCTCGGTGAGATCGGAGACACGGTCGTGCTCGGGATCAGCCCCGACAAGCCGGCCAAGCAAGCCAAGTTCGACGAGAAGTACGGGCTCGGGTTCCCGCTGCTGTCCGACGAGGACCACGCGGTGGCGGAGGCCTACGGCGCGTGGGGCGAGAAGTCCATGTACGGCAAGAAGTACTGGGGCATCATCCGTTCGGCGTTCCTCGTCGACGAGCAGGGCAGGGTCGAGCAGGCCTGGCCGAAGGTCAGCCCGAAGGACACCCCGGCGAACCTGCTGAAGGCGCTCGCCGGTTGACGGAGCTGCCCCGCCCCGACGAGGTCATCCCACACCGGCCGCCGTTCCTCTTCGTCGACGAGCTCGTCCGCGTCGAGCCGGGCCAGCTCGCGGTGGGGCGATGGCACCTCACAGGCCACGAGGCCTTCTTCGCTGGCCACTTCCCGGGTCGCCCGACACTGCCAGGAGTCCTCATGGTCGAGGCACTCGCGCAGGTCGGTGCGATCGCCGTGCTGCTCGAGCCCCGCTACTCGGGCAAGCTGCCCCTGTTCGGTGGGATCGACGGCGTGCGATTCCGGCGCCAGGTCGTGCCGGGGGAGACGCTCGAGCTGCGGGTCGAGATGGGTCGACTGTCCGCAAGAGCGGGCAAGGGGCAGGGCACGGCCTCGGTTGGTGACGACCTGGCGTGCGAGGTCGACCTGCTGTTCGTGATCGTCGACGCGTGATCTCACGCCGGAGCGCCCGCCAGCGTTGAGTGTGATGGTGGACCTGCCCCCCTTCCAGCGTCTCCTCGACGCCCACAGCGCCGATCTGCACCGCTTCTGCATGACGCAGGCCGGTCCCGATCACGGACCCGACTGCTTCCAGGAGGCTGTGCTCGCCGCGCTGCGCGCCTACCCCACGTTGCGTGACGCCAGCAGCCTGCGCGGGTGGCTCTTCACCATCGCCCACCGAAAGGTGATCGACCACCACCGCGGCACGAAGCGGCGCGCCGTCGCCGTCGCCGAGGTCCCAGACCGTGCACGTCAGCCGGCCGAACCGGACAACGACGTGTGGAGCGCCGTGGGGCTCCTGCCGGACAAGCAGCGTGGGGCGATCGCGCTTCGGTACCTGGGCGACCTTTCCTACGCGGAGATCGCTGCGATCTTGGACTGCTCCGAGGCCGCGGCACGACAGAACGTGCGGGCTGGCCTGGCCAGCCTGCGCGAGGAGGTGACGCGATGAGCGTGCCCGTTGAGCAGGTGCTTCGAAGCGCGTCGACGACCGACCCCACGCCCGACCTTGCCATGGCGCTCGCGAGGGCCGAGGCCGAGGGGTTGGTCGACGTGGCGTACGCAACCGTCGACAGCCCGATCGGACCGCTCCTGCTCGCGGCGACCGAGGCCGGTCTCGTCCGACTCGGGTTCGACGGCGAGGACGACGATGCGATCCTCCGCGACCTCGCCGCGAGGATCGCCCCGCGCGTCGTGCGCGCACCGGCACGCCTCGACGCCGCGCGTCGCGAGCTCGACGAGTACTTCGGCGGCCGGCGCGACCACTTCGATCTGCCGCTCGACTGGCGCCTGTCCTCAGGGTTCCGTCGCATGGTCCTCGAGCACCTCTACGCGGACGTCGGCTACGGCCACACGGTCAGCTACCTCGAGCTCGCGACGATGGTCGGCAACCCGAAGGCATCCCGCGCGGTGGGGACCGCGATGGCCACCAACCCGATCCCGATCGTGGTGCCGTGCCATCGCGTCCTGCGCACCGGCGGACAGCTCGGTGGCTATGGCGGTGGGCTCGACACGAAGGTGAAGCTCCTCGCGCTCGAGTCCGGCGAGGCGACCCTGTTCTGACCGGATCGTGTCACCGAATCCGCGTCACGGTCGCCGATCTCGTGACACGACTCAGCGGTGGATCGGTCGTGTCACCGAATCCGCGTCACGGTCGCCGATCTCGTGACACGACTCGGGAGGCGGGGTCAGGCAGGGCCGAGGACGAGGGAGCCGTTGTGCCCGCCGAAGCCGAAGCTGTTCGAGATCGTCGGGCCTGGCTCCCACGCGCGGGGCTCGCCGCGCACGAGATCGATCTGCGGGAGCTCGGGATCCACCTGCTCGGTGACGGCGGTGGGCGGGATGAGCCCACGGCGCATCGACTCGACGACGGCCACGGCCTCGATCGCGCCGGCGGCCCCGAGCGAGTGCCCGGTCACCCCCTTGATCGACGTGACGGGCGGGCCGGGGAGGCCGAAGAGCTTTGCCATCGCCTCGGCCTCGGCGGCATCGTTCAGCGGGGTGGACGTGCCGTGTGCGTTGACCTGGCGGATGTCTGTGGGGTCGAGTCCGGCGCTGACGAGCGCGAGCTCCATGCACGACAGGGCACCTCGGCCGCCAGGCGCCGGCGCGGTGATGTGGTGCGCGTCCGCGGTCGACGCGCCGCCGAGGATCTCAGCGAGGATCACCGCGCCGCGCGCCTCCGCGAGCTCCCACGCCTCCAGGATCAGCACGGCGGCGCCCTCGGCGATCACGAAGCCGTCGCGTGTCGCGGCGAACGGCTCGGACACGCCTCTCGACGACATCGCCGTCATGTTCGTGAAGCCGGCCAGGCCGACGGGAGTCATCGCGGCCTCGGCGCCCCCCGCGGCCACGACGTCGCAGCGGCCGCTCGCGATCCACATCGCCGCGTCGACCAGTGCGTGGGTTCCGGCGGCACAGGCCGTGCTCACCGTCTGGCACGGACCTTGCCAGCCCCATCGCATCGAGACGGTCGCGCTCGGCGCGTTCGGCATCATCATCGGCACGAGGAAAGGTGAGACGCGGCGCGCACCCTTCTCGTTGTAGAGCGTGATCTGCTCCTCCAGCGTCGCGATGCCCCCGATGCCCGTGGCGATCAGCACGCCACGACGAAGCGGGTCGCCGGTGATCTCGCCTGCCGCCTCGAGTGCCTGGGTGGCAGCACCGAGCGCCACCTGGGTCACGCGATCGGCACGCCGGGTCTCCTTCGGGTTGTCGAAGAGGGGCTCCGGGTCGAAGTCGTGCAGCCGGCGCTCGCCGTCGGGGGGCGCGGTGCAGAGACCATCCCAGAACGCGTCAGTGCCCGATCCGCACGCGGCGAGGACGCCCATCCCCGTCACGGCGACCCGTCGTCCTTGCATGGGCTAGGCCGACGCGCCGAGCTTGGCGGTGACGAGGTCGAGCGCATGCTGCACGGTCGTGATGCCCTCGAGCTCGTCCTCCTCCACAGTGATGTCGAACTCGTCCTCGAGTGCCATGACGAGCTCTGCGAGATCGAGGCTGTCGGCGTCGAGGTCCTCGGCGAAGCTCGCCTCGGGAACGACCTTGTCCGCTTCCACGGACAGGACCTGCACGGCAAGGGGGCGGAATCGATCGAGGACGTCGCTCATCGGGGGGTGCTCCTTGGTAGTCGGTTGTGGGAGGTCGTTCGGGACACGGTAGATGGGGTCAGAACCCCATGCCGATCCCGCCGTCGACTGGGAGGACGGCGCCGGTGATGAATGCTGCGGAATCAGAAGCGAGGAAGGCGACGGCGGCCGCCACCTCCTCGGGCGTGCCGATCCGCCCGACGGGGATCTGCTTGCCGAGGAGCGAGCGCTTGTCCTCGGGCATGGTGGCCAGCATGTCGGTGTCGATCGGGCCTGGTGCCACGATGTTCGCCGTGATGCCTCGCGGGCCGTACTCGCGTGCGATCGAGCGCGTGAGGCCGATGAGGCCGGCCTTGGACGCCGCGTAGTTGGACTGCCCGGGCGCTCCGAGATAGGCGCCGACGGAGGAGACGACGACGATGCGGCCCCAGCGGGCTTTCATCATGTTCGGCACCAGACACTTCGCGAGACGCCACGTCGCGGTGAGGTTGGTGTCGAGCACCGCGGCGAAGTCCTCCTCGGACATGCGCACGAGCAGCCCGTCGCGGGTGATGCCGGCGTTGGCGACGAGGACTTCGATCGGCCCGAGCTGCTCCTCGACCGCCGTCACGGCCGCGGCCACCTGCGCGGCGTCGGTCACGTCGCACTTGATGGCGAGGAGCCCCGGCTCGTCGACCGGGGTGGCCGAGAAGGTGACCGCGACCCGATGACCGGCGGCGGCGAGCGTCCGGGCACACGCGAGGCCGATGCCGCGGCTCCCGCCGGTGACGAGCACGGTGCGTGGTGCGGTGGGGAGCGCGCTCATCTGGCCCATTCGATCACGGCGGACGCCCACGACATGCCCGCGCCGAACCCGATGACCAGGACGAGGTCGCCGGGTGCGAGTCGCCCGGCGTCGGCCGCCTCAGCCAGCGCCATCGGGATGGAGGCCGCGGAGGTGTTGCCAGTGGTGGCAAGGATGTTGACGGTGTGCTCCGGGGCGATGCCGAGCTTGGCGCAGGCCGAGGTGATGATGCGGGCGTTGGCCTGGTGGGGGACGAACAGCGCGAGCTCATCAGCGTGGACGCCCGCATGCTCGAGCGCGGCGGTGGCGGAGGCGACCATCACGCGGACAGCGGCGCGGAAGACCTCGGGGCCGTCCATCTCGATCGTGCCGCCTGCGTCCGCGTGCAGGATGTGGCGCAACGATCCGTCAGATCCGAGGTCGAACCCGAGGACGCGTCCCGGACCGTCGCCGCGCTCGAGGACGATCGCGCCAGCGCCGTCACCGAAGAGGATCGCGGTGCTGCGGTCGTCCCAGTCGACGATGCGTGACATCGTCTCGGAGCCCACGAGCAGCACTCGACGCATGCCGGCCCGCAGGAACCCGTCCGCGGCGACGAGCCCGTAGACGAAGCCGGAGCACGCCGCGTTCAGGTCGACGGCGCCACCGCGCACGCCGAGCGCGTGCTGCACGATCGAGGCCGTGGCAGGCATCGTCTCGTCGGGCGTCGACGTGCAGAGGAGCACGAGGTCGATGTCCTCGCCCACCACGCCTGCGCGATCCATCGCGCCCTGTGACGCGTCGATCGCGAGTCCGGCGGTGGTGCCGCCCACGCGTCGCTCGCGGATCCCGGTTCTCTCGGTGATCCACTCGTCGGTGGTGTCGAGCGTCGCCTCCAGGTCGACGTTCGTCACCACCTTGTCCGGCAGGGCCGCGCCCCATCCGGTGATCCGTGCGCTCGAGGGTGACGCAAGCACGTCACCCATTGTGCTGCACGGGAGTTGTGATCTGGCTCACGCGGTGCGAAGCCACGCGACCGGCTGGCTGCGCGTGAGGCGCTCCCCGGCGACGGCGAGCAGGCCCTTGACCGTCCCGTGGAAGGGAGAGCGCACCTCGTGACCGGCAACGTGTCCGAGGACCCGGCCCCGCTCGATGTGGTGGCCTTCCACGACGTCACCAGTTGGCGTGAACACGCCGGCCGCGGGGCTGACGACGAGGCGCTCCGCGGCGAAGAGGTGCTCGCCTTCGTGGTGCTGGACCGCTCCGACCGCGGCGGCGGCATCGACGATCGCGTCGAGCGCGGCAGGCTCCGCCGCGGCCCGTGCGGTGCCGCCAGGCGCGGCGCGCTTGGCCACGCCGGTGAGCACCGAGCCCGGTCCGAGCTCGAGAAGCGTCGTCACGCCGTCGGCCAGCATCCGCTCGATCGTCTGCTGCCAGCGGACCTCGGAGGTGAGCTGCGCGTGCAGCAGGTCGGGCCACTGGTCCGCGTGCTGGTGGGGGAGCGCATCGACGTTGGCGATCACGGGCACCGACGAGTCTGCGAACGTCGTCTCGGCAATGGCTGACTGGAGCCGCGACGCAGCCGGTGCCATGAAAGGGGTGTGGAAGGCGCCGCCGACGGGCAGCGGCATGACCTTGCGTGCTCCGAGCTCCTTCGCCCGCTCGCCGGCCGCGGCGATCGCCCGCGGATCGCCCGCGATGACGACCTGGCCGGCGCCGTTGGTGTTCGCGACCCACACGTCGCGATCCGTCTCCTCGCACGCTTGACGGACGAGCGCAGAGTCGGCCCCGAGGACCGCAGCCATCGTGCCGCTGCGCTGGTCTGCGGCGGCTTGCATGGCCGCGCCACGCTCGGTCACGAGCAACGCCCCGTCGTGCAGCGTCAGCGCGCCGGACGCGGTGAGGGCGCTGTACTCGCCGAGGCTGTGGCCGGCCATGACGTCGCAGCGGACGCCGAGCGCGCGGACCGCGTCGTGCACGACCAGGCTCAGCACGTAGGTGGCGAGCTGCGCGTTCTCGGTGCGACGAAGCTCCTCGGCGTCCGCGTCGAGCAGCAGCGCGGCCACGTCGCGCCCGCTCGCCTCGGAAGCTGCCGCGACGAGAGACCATGCGGGGTGATCGACCCAGGGCCGCCCCATGCCGGGTTGCTGGGATCCTTGACCGGGGAACGTGAAGGCGAGCATCCGGGGTTGGACCGCGGCGCACGGCCGAGCGTTTCACGATCCGCGCAAGTTCCGATCGGGTAATGCCATGTCCACTCGTGAACCGCGTTGGCCGCACCCCGGGCTACGGTTCCTCCACGGTGGGTCGCCGGGGAGGGGTCGCCATGAACAGGGGTGGGTTCAGCTGGAGGCGCCTGCTCGGCATCACGACCGCCAAGCGACGCGTCGCGCGCGCGACGGGCGTCCCGTGGACCCGGTCCGGACGTCAGCGCCAGGTGGGCGCGATGTTCTGGAAGCTGTTCAAGTAGCGAGCAGCATCGCTCGTCGGCGGCCGGTCGAGGCCGACGGGTAGGGTGGGCCGCTCGCCCGGGTGGCGGAATGGCAGACGCGGATGGCTCAAAACCATCTGCCCGCAAGGGCGTGCGGGTTCGACTCCCGCCCCGGGCACGGTCACCCGACGAGCGCTGTCACCCGACGAGCGCTGTCACCCTACGAGCGCTGTCACCCGACGAGCGCTGTCACCCGACGAACGCTGTCACCCGACGAGCATCGGACCGCGCCACTGCAGGTTGTGCGCGCGGACGACCGCGCCGCCGATGCTCACGCCGGACGCCGACAGCAGGGGATCCACGATCGTCGTGTCGAGGTTGCTGAACACGTAGCTGAGCTGGTTGGCCATCGCGGCGCTCGCGGTCGTGCCGAGGAGGGCGTTGTTCAGCCGGGCCACGAAGGTCGACTGCAGCTGCGCGCCGAGCGCGGTGGCGCCGAAGCCGCCTGGCGCGCGCTGGTAGGGGACTGGCGGCACCTCTGGCAGGAACGTGAGCTGGGTGTTGCCACCGCCGAGGCTCGCGGTCGCCGTGCCCGTGGTGGTGGTGTTGAGGTTGAGCCCCGTGATGGTGGCGAGGCTCAGCCCGAGGTTGAGCAGGGCGCTCACCGTGAGGCCGCCGGCGTCGATCATCACGCCTTGGTTGATCACGAGCGTGGCGGCCGAGAGGTCTGCCGCCGTTCCGAGGGTGACCTTGACGGCGTTGGTGCTCACGTCGATGGCGGCCTCGCTGTTCGCCGACGGCTCGGCACAGCTCAGCCGGTTCACGGTGCCGATCGCGGTGGCGGCCTCCACCACGAGTGGGATCTTGACCGCTTGCGTCATCCCGACGAGCGGCGCCACCACGAGGTCGACCTGGAAGCGAACCTGCTCGTTGGTGGCGGTCCCGCCGACACCGAGGCCCAGTCGGGTCGTCGCGGGCACGATCGTGTGCTGCTTCACGGTCACGCTCGTGATGCCGGGCACGGTCGGCACGAGCTGGTAGGTGAGGAAGCTCGAGCCGGTGATCACCTCGCCACCGGCCGAGAGCAGGTCGAGCGCGCTCACTGCGCCCGACGCCGCCGCCTCGTCGCCGCCCTGCTGGAACGCGATCGTGTCGCCGAGTCGCATGCTGGCGTTGTTGTCCACGCCCATCTGCGTCTGGAAGCGGCGCATCTCGGCCGCGGCGGACGCCGCGTTCGGGTCTCCCTCGGCTGCCTGCTGATCGAGTGCGGACGCCGTCCAGGAGAAGAACTCGCCCGCGGTGATGGTGTTCGTCAGCAGCGCGTCCGGAGAGGCGAAGCCACCGTTGGCCGCCACTCGCCAGAGGTCGACGTCGGCCGCCGCGAGCCCGCGGTAGCCGACGAGGTCGAACCCTGCGGTGCCTGGGTTGGGGATCGTCGCGCCGAAGTGCGCGGCGAGGCGCGCGTTGAGTGCGTTCACCTCCGCGTCGAGCGCGACGGAGCTCGGGACGCTCGGCTGGAAGCCTGCGGCGAGCGCGCCGACGGTGAGGTCGACGAGCGGTGAACGCGTGGCGATCGCCGAGCGCTCTGCGTCGCCACCGCCGGGCTGGAAGAAGTACTTGGTCGTCTCGCGCGTGGTGACCTTGACCGCGTTGGGTGTCGGTAGGGAGGACGTGTTGAACGCCCCGGCCACCATCGTCCCCCAGTCGAGCTCGACGATCTTGGCCCGTTCGATGTCGTTGCGCGCTGCGGACGCTGCCAGCGCGACCTCGGCGGACTGGTGGGTCGCGTCGCCGGCTGCGATCTCGACCTCGGTGCGGCCGTCTGCGAGGCGGATCATGTCGAGCGCGATCACGTCGGCGCGCGCCTGCATGGTGCGGCGGCTGGAGCGCTGGCGCCCCAAGTCGACCGCGAACGCGGTCATGAGGATCAGCACCGGGAGCAGCACTGCGACGATCGGCAGGGTCGCCCCGCGGTCGCGACGGTGGCCATCCATCAGTTGAGCCTCGCCACGGACTTCGCCCGGATCTGTTCAGGCAGGAAGGCCGAGATCAACGGGACGGGGACGAGCAGCGGGTTGTTCTTGTAGTCGTACGCGAGGTCGACCGTGACGCAGTCGGGCTGTGCGTTGGCTGTGTTGCCCGGTTGCGTGTTCGCGGTCGGGTCCTTCTCGTGGTAGCCGTTCGTGTCGGGTACGGCGTCGTCGCAGTCGTGCACGCTGACCGTGCACGTGAGGCCGCCGGTGCCGCAGGTCTTGTTGAAGCCGCCGACTGCCTGTTCGGTCGC
Source organism: Microthrixaceae bacterium (assembly GCA_052390255.1). Lineage (GTDB taxonomy): Bacteria > Actinomycetota > Acidimicrobiia > Acidimicrobiales > VFJN01 > VFJN01. The sequence continues at coordinate 14,452 of JBQTHC010000023.1, read as the reverse complement.
CTGCTGCGCGGCGAGTCGACGCGGGTCGTTCGTACCCCAGACCGACGACGGGAGGGCCACGGCCCCGGTGCGTGCGCCCTCCGCGGCGGCACGGGTCATGTCCTGCTTGAAGGAGAGGATCAACCCGAAGTTGATGATGCCGAACACGATGGTGAGCAGCAGCACCGCGACGAGGGTGAACTCGAGGATCGCGGTCCCGCCGTCGCCGCTGCAACGGCGCTCGGCAGCGCGTCGTGCTCCGGTCCTCAATGTGATCGTCCTCCCGGCAGCGAGACCACCGACCGGCCTGCAGCGAGAGCGTACGCGGGGCATGGTGGCTGCCAACGGTCCCTTCTGCTGCGCCGCACCGATTGGGCGGTTCGTCCTGCTAGGTATCGACCAGATTCGGGCTCTTGACCATGACCTGATCGGGTGGTTTTCGCCTGGTCTTGAGGGGCTAGTCAGCCCGGCCGGCGGCGAGGCCTGCGACGTGCGCGGCCACCACGGGGCTCGCGAGGAGCTCCTCCACCGACATGGGGAGCGGCACCGACCAGTTCGCGCGCTCATCGGTGGTTCCGGGGACGTTGGGGCGGCGGTGGACCTCGCAGAGGTCTTCGAGGGTCGCGAGCGCGAGTGCCGAGGGGCTCTCGCCGAGCCGGCGGTGCGCGGCGTCGATGAGCGGGCCCGGTGGCGACCCCTCCGTTGTCCCCACGAGGCGCTCGAGGCGCTGCTGGAGCGCGACTCGATCGGCCGCGGGCGTCGGACGGCCGAGCGAGATCAGCTCGGCTTCGTCGGCGCCGCTCACCATGCCGGTGAGGGTCGGCAGGTCGTGCGTGGTGATCATGGCCACGGACTGGATCGGATAGCGATCCGGCGGCTCGTCCTCGAACCACACCAGGCGGGTGGACAGCACCCCCGCGTCCCGGAGCGCGTCGCGGAGCCCCACCTCCACCGTGCCGAGATCCTCCCCGACGACGAGGGCACCCGCTCTGGCGCTCTCGAGCGCGAGGACCTCCAACAGCTCGTGCGCCGGGAAGCGGACGTAGGTGCCTTCCGAGGGCGAGCGCCCGCGTGGGATCCAGAAGAGGCGGTCGAGTCCCATCACGTGGTCGACTCGCACACCGCCACCCGACGCCATCGATGCGCGGTACTGCTCGGCGAGCGGTCGGTACCCGAGGTCGCGGACGCGCCACGGCACAAAGGGCGGCAGCCCCCACTGCTGTCCGTGCGGGGCGAAGTCATCGGGCGGTGCGCCCACGCTCACGTCGAGCGCGAGCAGGTCCTGGAGGGCCCACGCGTCAGCGCCGTCAGGGTCCATGCCGATGGCGAGGTCCTGGATGATGCGGACCCCAGCGCTGCTTGCACGCGCGAGCTGACCCTCGAGCAGCCACTGCAGCCAGCAGTGGAACGACACGAGGTCGGCGCGTGCCTCCCGCGTGCGGATGACCCCTGGGTCGCGCGGGTGCCGCAGCGCGACCGGCCAGGTCGACCAGCGTCGGCCGTGCACCTCCGCCAGCGCGCAGAACGTGGCCCAGTCCTCGAGCGCGGTGCCCTGCGTGGCACGCCAGCGCGAGAGCGCGTCGCGGACGGTGTCCGACTGCGCGCGCCAGAGGTGCTCGAGTGCCGCTCGCTGGCTGCGCCACACCGCATCGCGATCGAGCGTCGCACCCGCCCGCGCGGACGCAGCACGTGCCGCCCGCGCGAGGGCGGGGAGCTCGTCGAGCGCGTTCGCGCCGGGCACCTCGTCGACTCGCAGCAGCAGTGGGCTGCGCCATCGCCGGCTCGACGGGTAGTACGGGCTCCGCTCCAGGGGTTCGGTCGGCGTCGGCGCGTGGAGCGGGCTCAGCGCGAGCGCACCCGCGCCGAGCTCGGCGAGCCAGTGCGCGATGGCGCGCACATCGGCGAGGTCGCCGACTCCCCATCCCGCACGTGAGCGGGTGGTCGGCACCTGCATCGTCACGCCCCACTCGCGCAGATCCACTGGCAGGTGACATCGGCCTGGGCTGACGATGAGCGTCGTGGCGGGGCTGCCGTCGATCGGCTCGATCCAGTGGAGGCCGAGCGGCACATCCGGCGGGAGACGGTCGACGACGTCGACCGTCGTGCCGTCCTCGAGGAGCAGACGGCTCGGTGTGGCGATCCTCGCTGCAGCGCCCGGCCGCACGATCTGCACGCCGCGTCCTGGGGGGTGGGGGGTTCCATCACGTCCGACCGCGGTCGCGACGAGGGCCAGCGTCTCGGGGGTCGCTGCGTGCCATCGTCCGGCGGTGTCGATCCAGCCGTCGTCGATGCCCCACGCGTCGGTGGTCACGCCCGCCACCCCTCCGGCTCTGTCGTGGTGCGCGCCGCGCGCGACGCAGCCGCGGTCGAGGTGAGCGTGCGCGGGTGGGCCACCGTGGCATCGTCGCACTTCGGGGACGGGGAGCCCGCTGCACCCGGCGTACACTGCGCCCGATGTCCCGATCCCTGGTCGAGCGCCGCCTCACCGAGGTGTCCGCGCGGCTGCGCCAGCTGCAGGAGGACCTCCAGATCTCCGAGGAGCAGCTCGCGCACCTCGCCGACGCCGCCGACGATGCGAGGTTGCGCTCGCTCGTGTCCGAGACGCCCCTGGCAGACCGGGAGCGCCACGAGGCACAGCGACACGCCGAGGCGATGCAGCGCCACCGTGCGGATCTCCTCGCGGGGATCGCACGTCTCGAGCAGACCCAGGACGAGCTGCTCGACCGCCTCTTGGCGGAGACCCCCTGACCGAAGTGAGGATCCCACGGTGAGCACCCGCGTCGTCATCGCCGAAGACGAGGCCATCATCCGCCTCGACCTGAAGGAGACCCTCCAGGAGGAGGGCTACGAGGTCGTGGGGGAGACCGGCCGCGGCGACGAGGCCGTGCAGCTCGTGCGCGAGCTCACGCCCGACCTCGCCATCCTCGACATCAAGATGCCGGGCCTCGACGGCTTGGCCGCCGCGCGCGAGATCACGAGCGATCGTCAGGCAGCGGTGCTGATCCTCACGGCGTTCTCGCAGCGCGACCTGATCGAGCAGGCGCGAGACGCTGGCGCGCTCGCGTACCTCGTGAAGCCCTTCCAGCGCTCCGAGCTCATCCCCGCCGTCGAGGTGGCGCTCGGTCGCTTCCGGGAGATGCAGGCGCTGTTCGATCAGAACTCGACGCTCGAGGACCAGCTCGAGACGCGCAAGGTCGTCGACCGCGCGAAGGGGCTCCTCATGGACGACCACGCGCTCAGCGAGGCCGACGCCTTCTCCTGGATACAGAAGCGCGCGATGCAAGACCGTCAGACGATGCGCTCGGTGGCTGAGCAGATCATCTCAGGCGAGCTCGCGCCGTAGGCCCGGCGAGCACGTGCCGCGGACGATCCTGCTCATCGACGGCAACTCGCTCACCTACCGCGCCTTCTTCGCGCTGCCCACCGACCTCGCCACCGCGTCGGGTCAGGTCACCAACGCGGTGTTCGGGTTCACCTCGATGTTGGTGAACCTGCTGCGAGACCATCGACCCGACGGCATCGCGGTCGCGCTCGACCGACCCGAGCCCACGTTTCGGCACGAGCGCGTCGAGACCTACAAGGCGAACCGCGAGTCCGCCCCGGACATCCTCCGCCAGCAGATGGGGCTCGTGCGCGAGGTGGTCACCTCGCTGCAGATCCCCATCGTCGAGGTGGCCGGGTTCGAGGCCGACGACGTCATCGCGACGCTCGCGACCGAGGCGCGCGATGCGGGCGACGACGTGATCGTGGTCACCGGCGACCGAGACAGCTACCAGCTCGTCGAGGATCCGCACGTGAAGGTCCTCTACAACAAGCGCGGCGTGTCCGACTACGCGCTCTACGACGAAGCCGGGATCGCGGAGCGCACCGGGGTCACGCCCGCGCTGTACCCGCAGTACGCCGCGCTGCGCGGCGACCCCTCCGACAACCTGCCCGGGGTCCCGGGGGTCGGGGAGAAGACCGCGGCGAAGCTCATCACCACGTACGGCGGCATCGACGGGATCTTCGATCACCTCGCCGACCACACCCCGAAGCTGCGTGAGAACCTCGCCGCACATGAGCACAACGTCCGCCAGAACGTCGAGCTGATGGTGCTCGTGCGTGACGTTCCGCTCGAGGTGGGCATCGACGACCTCGCGTTCGACGCGACCCGGATCGACGTGGCGGAGGTGCGCCGCCTGTTCGAGTTCCTCGAGTTCAACACGCTCTTCGACCGGCTCGCGGTGGCGCTCGACAGCGACCTCGGCCCTGCCTCGGGCGAGACCACGGTGCTGGAGGCGGAGATCGACGTGGCCGTGTCCGCCGCTGCGGCCGCCCGTGCCCTCGCAGACCTCGCCGCGGCCGTGACCCCGCTCGCCGTCGCGCCGGCGTGGATCGGTGCGGAAGGCCGCTCCGGGCTCGAAGGGCTGGCGATGGTGGTCGACGGCGCAGCGGCAGAGGTGCTCTGGATCCCAGGCGCGCTCCTCACTGACGCGGAGGTGCGGGTCGGCCTGCAGGCGCTCATGGGCCCCGGTGGTCGCCCAATCGCAGCGCACCAGGCGAAGCCGCTCGTGCGGGCGCTCACGGGGATCGACATCGACGTGCGCAGCCTCGCGCTCGACACGGCGCTCGCTGCCTACCTGCTCGACCCGGCGGAGAGCCGGTACCTGCTCGAGGAGCTCGTCGTCCGCTACGCATCCGCGCGCATCCCCGAGGGTGACGCGGCTGCGGAAGGTCAGCTCGACCTCGACGGTTCCTCGACCGCAGCCTCGACGATCGTGGCCCGTCGCGCGCTTGCGATCGATCGGCTCTGCAGCCCGCTGCGAGCGGCGCTCGAAGCCCAGGGCCTCGAGCGCCTGCACGACGAGATCGAGGTGCCGCTCGTAGGAGTCCTCGCACGGATGGAGGACGTCGGCGTCGGTGTCGATGTCGAAGAGCTGCGCGCCCTGCGAGACCGTCTCGTGGCGGACGTCGAGCGGCATCGCCTCGCGATCGTCGAGGCGGCCGGCCACGAGTTCAACGTCAACTCCACCCCGCAGCTGCGCGAGGTGCTCTTCGACGAGCTGGGCCTCGCCCCGCAGAAGAAGACGAAGACCGGGTTCTCGACAGACGCGGCCAGCCTCGAGAAGCTCGCGGGTCAGCACCCGATCATCGAGCACCTCCTGGCCTACCGTGAGGTGGAGAAGCTTCGCTCCACCTACGGCGACGGACTGCTCACCGAGGTAGGTCCTGACGGTCGCATCCACGCCACCTTCAACCAGACCGTCGCCCGCACGGGGCGGCTCTCGTCGGACCAGCCCAACCTCCACAACATCCCGGTGCGCTCCGAGCTCGGGCGCGAGTTCCGCAAGGCGTTCGTCCCAGCGCCGGGCTACGAGATGATGGTCGCCGACTACAACCAGATCGAGCTTCGCTGCATCGCGCACCTCGCCGAGGACCCTGGCCTCATCGAGAGCTTCGAGTCGGGCCGCGACATCCACACCGAGACGGCGTCGCGCGTGTTCGACGTCGGCGCGAGCGAGGTCACCGTCGAGATGCGCTCGAAGGCGAAGATGGTGTCGTACGGGCTCGCCTACGGCATGGAGGCCTATGGGCTCGCGCAGCGCCTCAACATCGGCGTCGAGGAAGCCTCTGGCATCCTCGACGCGTACTTCACCGCGTTCCCGTCGGTGAAGGCGTACATGGAGCGCACGGTGGCCGAGGCCCGCGAGCGTGGGTACACCGAGACGCTGTTCGGTCGACGCCGGCAGATCCCCGAGCTCGCATCATCCAACTACCGGATCCGTCAAGCAGGGGAGCGCCAGGCCATGAACGCCGGGATCCAGGGGCTCGCTGCCGACATCTTCAAGGTCGCGCTCGTGCGACTCGACGCGGAGCTCGCCAGTCGAGCCCTTGACAGCAGACTCATCCTGCAGGTGCATGATGAGGTGCTGCTCGAGGTCGCCCCGAGGTCGGTCGACGAGGTCGGGGCGCTCGTGGTGGACGTGATGGCGGGCGCAGCAGACCTGTGCGTCCCGCTGGAGGTGAACCTGTCGGTGGGCACGAGCTGGGCTGCAGCAAAGGGGTAGGCACATGGCCAAGGACCTGTACCGACGCGGAAGTGGTCCGATGTGGTTCGTCGCGCTCGCCGTGGTGATCTTCGCCTTGTACTCGATGGCGGTCGCGGCCTCCACGGCTGACAAGTGCGACGTCTCCGGCGGGGGCAAGACCTGGCAGGTGATGCCGCCCCACTGGGAGTGCAATCCCCGGCCAGGGTTCGGGTGAACGAACCGGATCACTGGTTCGAGCCGGTCGCCGACCACCTCGGCAGCGCCTACCTCCGCTACTCGTTCACCAAGGGCACCGACCAGGAGGTCGCGTTCCTCGCGGACGCCCTCGGTCTCGTCGCGGGAGCGCGCCTGCTCGACGTCGGCTGTGGACCGGGGCGCCACGCGCACGCGTTCGCTCGACGGGGGATCGAGGTGGTCGGCGTGGACATCAGCCAGCGCTTCGTCGACCTCGCGACCGCGGCCGCTGTTCCGGGCGCGACGTTCCACCGTGCGGACGCACGCTCGCTGGGCTTCGACGCCGAGTTCGACGCGGCGATCTCCCTCTGCCAGGGCGCGTTCGGGCTCACGGGCGGTCCAGGGTCTCCGCTCGACGGCGACGGCGTGGTGCTGGCTGGCATGGCGCGAGCACTGCGTCCCGGCGGTGTGCTGGCGGTGTCGGCGTTCTCCGCCTACTTCATGCTCCAGCACCTCGAGGCGCACGACTCCTTCGACGCGGAGGCCGGGGTGAACCACGAGCGCACCGTCGTGAAGGACGAGTCGGGCGGCGAGGCCGAGGTCGACCTGTGGACCACCTGCTACACCCCCCGCGAGCTGCGACTCCTGGCCGCGGGTGCCGGCTTGCGCGTGCGCGAGGTGTGGGCGGTGACCCCAGGCGCGTACGCCGCCGCGGCGGCCTCGATCGACTCGCCCGAGCTGTTGCTGGTGGCCGACCGGCCGTGACCTGGGCAGAAGCAGCGGTGTACGCTGCCCGGCGCGCTCTGGCGCCTGCCCGTCGCGCTCCCCCCGATCCCTCTACTCCTGAAGGCCTCCTCCCTTGTCCGACGACACCATGACCACCTACGAGCCCAACCCCGAAGCCATCCCCGATCCGACGCCCGGCATGGGCACCTTTGCCGAAGATGGCACGTACACGCCGCGGCAGATCACGGTCGACGACCTCGGGGGGTCCTTCGGGGACGCCATCGACGGCACGATGGTCACCGTCGAAGACGGCCAGCTCGTCGAGGGCACGGTGGTCAAGGTCGACCGGGACGAGGTCCTGCTCGACATCGGCTACAAGTCCGAAGGGGTGATCCCGAGCCGGGAGCTGTCGATCCGCAACGACGTCGACCCCAACGAAATCGTGTCGCTCGGCGACAAGATCGAGGCGCTCGTCCTCACCAAGGAGGACAAGGAGGGCCGTCTCGTCCTGTCGAAGAAGCGCGCGCAGTACGAGCGTGCCTGGGGTGACATCGAGCGGGTCAAGGAGGAGGACGGCGTCGTAACGGGCCCCGTCATCGAGGTCGTCAAGGGTGGGCTCATCCTCGACATCGGGCTCCGTGGCTTCTTGCCTGCGTCGCTCGTGGAGCTGCGACGCGTGCGCGACCTCCAGCCCTACGTCGGCCGCACCATCGAGGCGAAGATCATCGAGCTCGACAAGAACCGCAACAACGTCGTGCTGTCCCGTCGGGCGTGGCTCGAGGAGACGCAGAAGGAGCAGCGTGAGGACTTCCTCACGAACCTGAAGCCCGGCGAGGTTCGCAGCGGTGTCGTGTCGAGCGTGGTCAACTTCGGTGCGTTCGTCGACCTCGGGGGCATGGACGGGCTCATCCACGTGTCGGAGCTGTCGTGGAAGCACGTCGATCACCCGGGGTCCGTCGTGGCCGTCGGCGACGAGGTGACCGTGCAGGTGCTCGACGTCGATCTCGATCGGGAGCGCATCAGCCTCTCCCTGAAGGCCACCCAGCAGGACCCGTGGCAGGAGTTCGCCACGAGCCACCGTGTCGGTGAGCTCGTCTACGGCCGCGTCACCAAGCTCGTACCGTTCGGGTCCTTCGTGCAGGTCGGCGAGGGGATCGAAGGCCTCGTGCACATCTCGGAGATGTCCGCACACCACGTCGACCTGCCCGAGCAGGTCGTCACGCCGGGCGAGGAGCTGTGGGTGAAGATCATCGATCTCGACCTGCAGCGGCGCCGGATCAGCCTGTCGATCAAGCAGGCCGCCGAGGGTGGCGTGGTGGCCGCCGAGTACCAGGAGCACTTCGGTGAGCACGCCTACGACGACCAGGGGAACTACATCGGCCCGGTCATCGAGCACTCCGAAGAGGCCGAGGCCGCCTGGGCGGAGTACTTCGTGGAGCCCACCGTCGCTGATCCGAGCCCTGCCCCGGCCGCGGAGGGCGACGCGCTGGCGCCCCCTCCCATCGACACGCCGGACGTCGCCGACGAGGGCTGAGCCGACCCGGCATCGGGCGAAGAAATTCGCGAACGAGGTGAGCACATCCCCTTATCAGCACGGCCTGTCAGGGTAAGGTTCCGACCGACCTCGCCGAAGGTCCGACCCGAGAAGAGGTGGGTGTGAACTCTCGTCGAACCCTGATCCTGATCGCCGCCGTCGTTGTCGGCGCAATTGCCGCCTACGCGCTGTACACGTACGTGGGCGGCATCGAGGACAACGCGAACGACAACGCGGCACGCGTGAAGATCTTCAAGATCGTCGCCGACATCCCCAAGGGAACCTTCGGGGACGAAGCCTTTGCGCAGGGCCTCATCAAGGAGGACGTGATCGCCAAGGAGTACCGGCCTGCCACGGCGATCACCACCGAGGCCGACATCGAGGGGCTCGTGGCGATCTCCGACCTCCCGGCCAACCAGGTGGCGGTGCGCAACCAGTTCGTGTCCCAAGCGTCGTCGCTCAGCACGTTCTCCAGCCTGCTCAAGAACAACGAGGTCGCGATCACCATCTCCATCGACCAGGTGCGCGGGGTGGCGGGGCTGCTCGTGCCGGGGGACTTCGTGAACATGATGGTCACCGCCGCCCCGGGCGCGGGCACCGGCGGGACAACCCAGGAGCCAGGGCTCTACACCCAGCCCGCCCGCTACCTGTTCCAGAAGGTGCAGATCCTCGCGGTGGGCCAGACCCGCAAGCTCGAGCCGGGCGAGACCGCAGCGACCAACGCCGACGGCACCGCCGTCACCTCCACGACCTCGGGCATGCTCACGTTCGCCCTGCCTGCCACGGCAGCCCAGCAGATCGCGTCCGTTGACGGCGGCTCGTTCTACCTCACGCTCGTGCCGAAGGACTACCAGCCGACGGCCCTTCCGCCGCTCGACGTCAACGCCCCCCTGCCAGGCGAGACCGCGAACCAGCTCACCCCCTACGGGCCTGCGGGGCGCCCCGAGTCCTGATCGTCTTCCCCCTGCAGCCGCCCGTCGGCCCTCCGTGCTGAGACAAGGATCCCCTCCCATCGCTACGCAACCCATGAATCTCGCTCCGGTGATCGTCGTCGACACGGACCAGGCTGTCCGGAGCCGCCTGGCGATGCAGCTGGGGGCGCGTGCCGAGGCGGTGGAGTCGCTCGTCGCGCTCGGTCCGGTGATCGCCGGGCCCATGGTGCTGGTGCTCGGGCCGTCCTCGGCCACCGCGAACGGGCTGGCGGATGCCGCGCACGCGCTGCAGGCCCCTGGCGTCGGCACGATCTTGATCACCGAGGCGCTCTCCACGGATCTGCTGCAGACCGCGCTGCGCGCTGGTGTGAAGGACGTGCTGACCGCTCCGGTCGACACCGAGCAGCTCCTCGCGGCCGTCGACCGGGTCGGGGCAGGTCTCGGCGATCTGCCCGCCACCGAGTCGCCTGCCGCAGACGCCTTCGGCGGCCCCGACGACGACGGCGGGCGCGCCAAGGTGATCACGGTGTTCTCCACCAAGGGAGGCGCTGGGAAGTCGATGATCGCCGCGAACATGGCGGTGCTGCTGGCGCGACGCAGCTCCAAGCCGGTCGTGCTCGTGGACGCCGACCTCCAGTTCGGTGACGTCGCGGTGATGCTCAAGCTCGCACCGCAGCACACGATCGTCGACGCCGTCGGCTCCGCTGACCGGCTCGACGCGACGCTGCTCCAGCAGTTCCTCATGCGGCACGAGCCGTCGGGCCTGCTCATCCTCCCGGCGCCGCTGGAGCCGTCGTTCGCCGACCAGATCAGCGCCGGCGAGATGGTGCGGATCGTGGAGCTGCTCCGCACGTTCTGCGAGTACGTCGTGATCGACACCCCCGCCTACTTCAACGAGGTGGTGCTGGCACTGATCGAGGAGAGCGACGACGTGCTCCTCATCGCCGGGATGGACATCCCCAACATCAAGAACGTCAAGATCGGCCTGCAGACCTTGCGCCTCCTCAACGTCCCGATGTCGAAGCTCCACCTCGTGCTCAACCGCGCGAACTCGAAGGTGAAGCTCGACGTGACCGAGGTCGAGCGCACGTTGCAGATCAAGGCCGAGTCGCTCATCCCGAGCGACGTCGTCGTGCCGCAGTCCGTGAACAAGGGGACTCCGGTCGTGATCGACGCACCGAAGTCGGGCGTGGCCAAGTCCATCGAGCAGCTGACCGACATGTTCAGGGTCGACGTCGACGAGCGCCGTCGACGCTGAGGGGGACCGGTGCGCGACACTGCTCGAGACGCGATGACGGGACAACCCCGATGAGCCTCTACAAGCGGTTGCACGAGGTGCAGCAGGGCACGGCGGCGGCGGGCTCCAAGCGGCGCGACCCGGTGCTCGACGAGCTCCGCCAGCGCATCCACCACCACCTGATCGACGAGCTCGGACCGATCCTCTACGACAAGCGGCTGTCGGAGGACGACCTGCGGCGCCGGGTGCACGAGCAGCTCCACGCCGCGCTCGCCCAGGAACGGGCGCCGCTGTCCGCCGCCGACAAGGCCCAGCTCATCCAGGACGTCTCCGACGACATCCTCGGCTACGGCCCGATCGACCGGCTCCTGAAGGACGACGAGGTGTCCGAGGTGATGGTGAACGGGCCTGGCGCTGTCTACGTCGAGCGCGTCGGACGGATCGAGCGAACCGCCGCGAGCTTCGTCGACGAGACGCACCTCCGTCGGATCATCGACAAGATCGTGAGCCAGGTCGGCCGCCGCATCGATGAGGCGGTGCCGATGGTCGACGCTCGGCTCCCCGATGGCTCCCGCGTGAACGCCGTGATCCACCCACTCGCGGTGGGCGGGCCGTTCCTCACGATCCGCAAGTTCTCGGCCGATCCCTACCAGATCGACGACCTCATCCGGTTCGGCACGCTCAACGCGCACGCGGCCCGCTTCCTGCAGGCCTGCGTGGTCGGGCGGCTCAACGTGATCGTCTCGGGCGGCACCGGAACCGGCAAGACGACCACCCTGAACGTCCTGTCCTCGTTCATCCCGTCCGACGAGCGGATCGTCACGGTCGAGGACGCAAAGGAGCTCCAGCTCCATCAGGACCACGTGCTCGCGATGGAGGCACGCCCGCCGAACATCGAGGGCAAGGGCCAGGTCACGATCCGTGACCTGGTGCGCAACTGCCTCCGCATGCGACCCGATCGCGTCGTCGTCGGGGAGTGCCGTGGCGGCGAAGCGCTCGACATGCTCCAGGCGATGAACACCGGTCACGACGGCTCGATCACCACGATCCACTCCAACAGCCCGCGTGACACCCTCGCTCGCATCGAGACGATGACGCTGATGGCGGGCTTCGACCTGCCGGTGCGCGCGATCCGAGAGCAGATGGCCTCGGCGCTCGACCTCATCGTGCACCTCACCCGCCTGCGCGACGGCACGCGTCGCATCACCCACATCACCGAGGTGCAGGGCATGGAGGGCGATGTGATCACCCTCCAGGACGTGTTCCTCTTCGACTTCGGCATGGGGATCGACGAGCACGGGAAGTTCCAGGGTCATCTCAAGGCCACGGGCGTCCGGCCCAAGTTCACGGAGAAGCTGGCCGACCTCGGGATCCGTCTCGGACCAGAGGTGTTCCAGCCGGAGGCGTTCGCCCGTCGGAACACCGGGGCCGGCTGATGCGCCGCGCCGCCCTTGCCCTCCTCGGCTTGATCCTGGTCAGCGTCTCGCTCGCCGCAGGGATCACGAGCGCGGGCGCGCAGGATGGCTCGGTGCTCGCGGTGCGGTCGGTGGATGCGACGGACCCGAAGGCCGTCAAGGTGACGTTCACCTACGCCGGGGAGCGCAACGATCTGGCCGACCTCTCCGTTCGAGCGGGCGACCGCCTCGTGAAGGCCACGACCGCGGTCCCGCTGTCCGACCAGCAAGGGCTCGGGGTCGTGCTCGTGATCGACGCGTCCACCTCGATGGAGAGGGGCGCGCTCATCGAGCGCGTGCTCGAGGCCGCACGCCGCTTCGTCGACGCGAAGGCCCTGACCGACCAGATCGCCATCGTGACCTTCAACAGCGAGGTCCGCCTCGTCCAGGACTTCACCACCGACAAGACGGTGCTCGACAAGGCGATCGACAAGATCGCCCTTGCCCCGGACACGGCCCTGTACGACGGCATCGTGCGCGCCAGTGCGCTCTTCGGGGACTCGACCCTCCAGCCGAACATCATCGTGTTCTCGGACGGTGCCGACACCGCGTCGTCGTTCAAGGCAGACCGGGCCCTCGCGTCCGTCGAGAACGTCAGTGCCGCACTCTTCGCGATGGGAGTCGAGAACGACGGGTTCCGGGTCCTCGAGGACATGGCAGCGAAGACGGGTGGGAGCTCCGCGGTCGCCAGCGATCCCGCCGGGGTCGCTGCCCTGTTCGACTCCGTCCAGGCCACCTTGCGCAAGCAGTACGTCGTCACCTTCGACGCCGGCGCGGCCACCGGAACGCTTCCGCTGCTCCTCACGCTCGGGAACCAGCGGGCCTCCGCGGAGTTCGTCGCGGGAAGCAGCCAAGGCGGTGCCGCCTCCCTCCGGCCCCAGCCGGTCGAGGAGCCGACCGGCCCCTTCGGCCTCCCCGCCCCCGGCTTCCTTCGCGGGTCGCTCGGGCTGTGGCTCGGTCTGCTGCTCCTCGGCGCTGCGCTCACCGCCGGAGTCGTGAGCGTCGCCTCGAGCTTCATCGGTGAGGAGAGCACGCTCAACAGGGCCCTGATCCCGTACTCCGAGGGCTACGTGGCGAGTGACGAGTTCGACGAGGACGACGGCGGTGACGGCAAGTCCCAGCAGCTCGCGCAGACGCCGATCCTCCAGCGCGCGGTCGCGGCCACGGGCCAGTTCGCCGAGCGGCAAGGCTTCCTGACGAAGATCGAGGGTCAGCTCGAGCGAGCGAACCTGCCGCTGCGACCGGCCGAGGCGATCTTCTTCTACTTCGCGGGGGTGCTGATCCTCGCGCTCCTGCTGTTCGCACTGAGCCAGAACGCCTTCGCAGCGCTCATCGGCACGATCCTCGCAGCGATCGTGCCGCCGTCGACCCTCTCGTACCTCGCGCGGCGCCGTCAGAAGCAGTTCGACTCCTTGCTGCCCGACACGCTTCAGCTCCTCGCGAGCACGCTTCGTGCCGGGTACTCGCTGATGCAGGGGGTCGAGGCGGTCTCCCAGGAGGTGTCCGAGCCAGTCGGCCGCGAGCTGCGCCGCGTGGTCACCGAGGCACGCCTCGGACGCCCCCTCGAGGAGTCGCTCGAGGGCGTCGCGGAGCGCATGGACTCGGGTGACTTCGGCTGGGCGGTGATGGCGATCCGCATCCAGCGGGAGGTCGGTGGCAACCTGGCCGAGCTCCTCGTGACCGTCGCCGAGACGATGACCGAGCGCGAGCGCCTCCGCCGAGACGTCAACGCGCTCACGGCGGAGGGCAAGATCAGTGCGATCGTGCTCACGATCCTGCCGATCGGCCTCGGGCTGTTCATCTACTCGGTGAACCCCGGCTACATGGATCCGCTGTTCGACGAGTCGATCGGCAAGATCCTCATGGGCGGCGCGCTGGGCCTGATGTTCTTCGGCTTCTGGTGGATGAAGAAGACCATCGAGATCGACATCTGATGTCTCGGACCCGCGGGAGGAGCTCCGCATGTTGATGATCGCGGTGGCAGGCGTCGGTGCGGCGATCGGTCTCGCGCTCTTCGCGGTGCTCAGCCAGGCGGAGGAGAAGGCGGTCGTGCGGGCGTCACTCCGCCAGCTCGACGACTACGAGGTCGAGTCGGTCCGGGAGAAGGAGCTGCTCGTCCCGCTGCGCGAACGGGCCGTGGCACCGGTGCTCGCTGGGCTCACCGGGCTCGGCAAGCGCTTCACGCCGCAGGGCTACGTGGACGAGGTCCGACGCAAGCTCGTGTCGGCCGGCACGGGCGACCAGGAGAGCCTCGATCGCTTCCTCGCCGTACGGGTGATCACCGTCGCGTTGGCACCGGTGGCCATGTACTTCGCGTTCAGCTATGCGCCGGTTGGTGGGATCGCGAAGCTGGCGCTCGTCGGCGTGGTGGGGGCTGGGTTCGTGAT
>JBQTHC010000022.1:0-21225 GCA_052390255.1 Microthrixaceae bacterium | reverse complement strand
GGGCCAGGCCGCCTTGATGCGCGGCAGCATCGGTCGGGCGTCGCACTCGCCGAGCGTGGCGGCGCCGAGCGCGCGCAGCTCGGCGGCGAGGTCACCGGGCATCAGTGCTCGGTGTAGTTGATCTCGCCTGCGTCGGGTGTGGCGACCGCGAACGCGAAGCAGTGGATCGGCGCGTGGTCGCTCACCGGGCGCAACGAGTGCATTGCCATCGGCGGGATGTGCACCAGGTCGCCTTGGCGGATCTCGCGGGTCTCGCCCTCGATCTCCATGTACCCGCGCCCGGAGGTGACGTAATAGAACTCGTGCGTCGGGTGGTTGTGCGGGTCGACGTACCCGCCGCCCGCCACCTCGAACTCGCTGACCAGCTCGAGATGGCCCCCCTTCGTGAGCTCGAACATCTCGCGGGGCTCCACCAGCCACCACACGGGCACCGTGCCGTTGTGCTCGATGACGGGCTCCACGTCCTCGATCGACCTGACGTCCATGGTCGGAACCTACCCTTCGGCCTTGATCGCCGCAGTCAGCTCGATCTCCACGGCGCCACCGCGAGGCAGTGCAGCGACACCGACCGCTGAGCGCGTGTGCCGACCTCGCTCGCCGAACAGGTCGAACAGCACCTTCGACGCGCCGTCGATCACCGCCGGCTGCTCGGTGAACCCCGGCGCGGACGCCACGTAGCCCGTGACGCTGAGGATCCGCTCGATCTGATCGAGCGAGCCCAGCTCGGCGCGCAACACGGACAGCGCGTTGAGTGCGCACACCCCTGCAGCTGCTCGTGCATCGTCGACCGTGACCGTGTCGCCCACCACGCCGACACAGGTGAGCTCCCCGTCGATGCGCGGCAGCTGTCCCGACGTGCGCGCCACGCCGCCGTGCACCACCACCGCGTCGAGCGGGTCGTGCGGCGGGTGCGGGCCGGGTAGCACGATCCCGAGTGCCGCCAACCGCTCGTCGACGCTCACCATCGACCCTCCCCCTGGGTTCTTGGGTCGTTTCGTTCGGAAGACCGCGACGAAGCGCCCCAAGAATCCGGGGGTGGTGGCCGGCGGTGCGTCACAGGACGGCGCCGGCGTCCTTCATCGCGGCGATCTGGTCCCAGTCGTAGCCGAGGTCCATGAGGAGCAGCTCGGTGTGCTCGCCGTGCTCTGGAGCGCGCGTGACCGTGACTGCGACCTCGTCGAACTGCGCGGGGCTCGCGACGAGCTGCACCTCGTCGCCGTTGCTGGCGATCATCGACGGTAGGTACCCGTTGTCGATCACCTGCACGTCGTCGTAGAGCTCGTCGAGCGTCTGGAACGGGCTCCACACACCCTCGAAGTCGGCCAGGGCCTCCTGCCAGTACGACAGCGGCTGCGAGCCGAACGCCTCGTCGAGCCGCGCGATGCACTCGGGACCGTTCTGCGAGCGAGCAGCCGAGTCGCAGAACCGCTCGTCGGTCGCCATGTCTGGCACGCCGAGACGCTTGACGAAGTCGTCCCAGTGCTTGTCGCTCTGCAAGAGGATCAGTGCGATGTAGCGATCGTCAGCCGTGCGGTAGGTGCCGACACCGGGGTTCGGGTTCCGTGTGCGGTCACCTTGCGGGATCTTCGAGAACCCGAAGAGCTTCGACGCGATCACCATCGGGGACAGCTGCCACATCGCGGTGGCGAGCAGCGAGACGTCGACGATGCTCGCCTCACCGGTGCGCTCGCGCTTGAGCAGGGCCGCGGCGATGGCACCGGCAGTGGTGAGGCCACCCATCACGTCGCCGAACGCCGCGGTCGGTTGGGAGGACGGCCATCCGTCCGCGCGCTCGGGCAGCGTCATGCCCATGCCGCCACGCGCCCAGAACGAGGCGCCGTCGTAGCCGCCCTTCTCCGCATCGGGACCCTTGGGGCCGGCGCCCGAGCCGCGGGCGATGATGATGTTCGGGTTGCGCGCCCGGATGTCGTCGGTGTCGATCTTCAGCTTGCGCCGCACCTGCGGGAGGTAGTTGGTGAGGAACACGTCCGCTGTCTCCACCAGCTTCATCAGCGCTTCGCGGCCGTCAGGGTGCGCGAGGTCGAGGCCGATCGACCGCTTGCCGCGATGTGGTTGCTCCACCATGAAGTTCACGCCGCCGGCGCCGCCCGGCAGAAGGCCCGAGGTGATGAGCCCGCGTTGCGGGTCGCCGGTCATCGGCTCCACCTTGATGACGTCGGCGCCCCAGTCGACGAGCACGGACCCACCCGAGGGGATGAACATCCAGCTGGCGACCTCGATGATGCGGATGCCGTCGAGCGGTCCGGGCACTGCGTTCCCCTTTGGTGATGTCAGCTGTTCGGCCAGCCGACGGTCTTGGTCTCGGTGAAGATCTCGAGGCCCTCGATGCCGCACTGGCGCCCGATGCCCGACTGCTTGTAGCCGCCGAACGGCGCGTCGGCGCCGTACCAGATGCCACCGTTGAGTCCGAGCGTTCCCGTGCGCACTCGGCGAGCGATGGCCTTGGCGCGCTCGAGGTCGCCGGACGTGATCATGCCGGAGAGGCCGTATGGGCTGTCGTTCGCGATGCGCACCGCGTCGTCGTCGTCGTCGTACCCGATGATCACGAGGACCGGTCCGAAGATCTCCTCCTGCGCGATCGCCATCGAGTTGTCGACGCCGGCGAAGAGCGTGGGCTCCACGTAGTAGCCGGTGGGGAGGTGCGACGGGACTCCGCCACCCGTGACGAGGCGCGCCCCCTCCTTCTTGCCTTGCTCGATGTAGCCGAGCACCCGCTCCTGCTGACGCTTCGACACGAGCGGGCCCATGAGGTTCGAGGCGTCAGTGGGGTCGCCGTAGCTGACGCCCGCGAACCCGGTGGCAGCGAGCTCCACCGCTTCGTCGTAGCGCGCGTTCGGCACCATCAGTCGTGTGGGCATCGCGCAGCCCTGCCCGGCGTGGAAGCACACGCTCGACGCGGACGGGATCGCCGCGGCGAAGTTGGCGTCGTCGAGCACGAGGTTGATCGACTTGCCGCCGAGCTCGAGGAACACCGGCTTCAGCGTTGCCGCCGCGGCGGCCCTGATCCGTCGGCCCGTTGCGGTCGAGCCGGTGAACGCGATCATGTCGACGTCGGGCGACGTGCTGAGCACCTCGCCGACGAGGTGGTCCGACGACGTGACGATGTTGACGACACCGGGTGGGATGTCGGTCTTCTCGGCGATCAGTCGACCGAGCCTGGTGGCGTTCCACGGAGTGTCGGGCGCGGGCTTGAGCACGCACGTGTTGCCCATCGCGAGCACCGGGCCGAGCTTGTTGAGGATGATCTCGATCGGGAAGTTCCACGGGACGATCACGCCGACTACGCCGATCGGCTCCTTCCAGACCTCGCGCGCGGTCTCACTCCCCATGCCGAAGGCGTCCTTCGGTGGCAGCACGCGTCGCCACTCGAACTCGTCGATCATCTCGGCCGGCCAGGTGAGCGCCTCCCGCAGCGGCGCGTCGAGCTGCGGCCCGTAGGTGATGAGCACCGGGCAGCCCACCTCGGCGACGAGCTCGGCGCGCAGCTCCTCCCTCTCCGACTCGATGGCGGCCTGGAGCTGGAGCAGGCAGGCCTTGCGGAACGCGTGATCGGTCGACCAGGACGTGGTGTCGAACGCGCGGCGAGCGGCGGCGATCGCGGCGCGCATGTCGCCCGCGGTGCCGTCGGCCACCGCACCGAGCACCTGCTCCGTCGCCGGGTTGACGTTGTCGAAGGTCTTGCCGTCCTCCCCGTCGACGAGCTTGCCGTCGATCAGCATGCGGACCTCTCCCGCTTGCGACTGCGAAGCCATCACCAGACCAGCTCGAGGTTCTCGACGGCGCGGAGGCCCTGCGAGTAGCGCAGCTCGATGCCGTCCTTGAGCGAGTACTCCGGTATGGCCTTGTGCCACTCCTCGAGCGCGACGCGCAGCTCCATGCGCGCCAAGTGCGAGCCGAGGCAGCGGTGCGCGCCGCCGCCGAACGCGAGGTGCTTGTTGCCCTCGCGCTCGAAGTCGATCGTGTCGGGCTCGTCCCAGGTGCGCTCGTCGGTGTTGGCCGAGCCGAGCATCACCGACACCTTCTGGTTGGCAGGGATCGGGCAACCCTGGATCTCGGTCTCCTGCGTGGTGATCCGGATGACGCCCTGCACCGGCGACTCCCAGCGCAGCATCTCCTCGACCGCGTGCTGGATGAGCGACGGGTCCTTCACGAGCTGCTCGCGCTTGTCCGGGTTCTGGGCCAGGTACGAGAGCATGCAGTCGAGCGAAGCGGTCACCGTGTCGAGGCCGGCGAGGAAGAAGAGGTAGCCGATGTCGAGCACGTCGTCGTTGGTGAGACGGTGACCGTCGACCTCGGCGTCGAGGAACATCGAGATGAAGTCGTCTCTGCGCTCCACGGTGCGCTCGTCGATCACCTCTTGGAGCACCGCATAGATCTTCTGGCCGGTGGCGTTGACCATCTCCAGACGCTGCTCGTTGGTCTTGGCCGGCGGGCGGATGATGCCGTCCTTCAGCTTGATGAACTCGTCGGTGCGCGACACGGGCAGGCCGAGGAGCTGGAGGAAGACCGTGCTCGGGAGCGGCTCGGCGACGGCAGAGTGGAAGTTGCACCCGCCGTCGTCCTTCACCGCGTCGACGAGGTCCTTCACGAGCGCTCGGGTCTGGTCTTCGAGGAGCGCGACCTGCTTGGGGGCGAAGATCGGGTCGAGGAGCTTGCGGAACTTCTTGTGCTCGGGCGGGTCGATCTGCAACGGGATGAGTGGGCGCACCTGCCCGATCTCGACCGCGTCGACTCCCGAGCTGAAGACCTCCGGGTGCTGGAGCACGTGGTGCACGTCCTCGTCGCCGCCGACGATCATCAGCCCGCCCATCATGTCGGGACCGAGGTCGATGACGGGCGCGGTGTCGCGCAGGAGCTTGAAGAGGGGCTGGGGGTGGGCGAGGGCCTCCGGGTCCTGTTCGCCGCCCATCATGTCGAAGTCACTCACTGGTTCGTTCGCTTTGCTCTCTCACCGGCGCTCGCTCCCCTCGGGTAGAGCCAGCCGCTGTTCTAGCCGAGATCTAACGCAAGCGTCACTTCACCCCGCGGGGCGAGCGATCTGTCCCTCGTTGCCCGTACCCACCATCTGCCAAGCGGTCGGCGGCATACGGTTCTGCCGTGCCGTTTCGCACCCCGCTCAGCGTTCGCCACGAGGTCGGCGAGGAGTGGCGGCTGCTCGATCCGCTCGTGTTCGAGGGTCGCGACGACTTCTTCGTCATGCGCAAGGGCCTGAGGACCGACTTCGCATCGATTCCTCGCCCGGTGCGATGGCTGTTCGACACCGCCGGAACCAACAGCGAGCCCGGTGTGCTGCACGACGCGGTGTGGCGGGAGTCCAAGCGCGCCGACGGCAAGGTGCCGCGGGTCGACCCGTGGGACGCCGACGGGCTCTTCCGCCGGGCGTTGCGCGAGTCGGGCGCCACGGCGATGACCCGCGCCCTCATGTGGATCGCCGTTCGGGCCGCTGCTCTCGCTGCCGGCCGCTTGGGCCGAAGCGGCCCGTCGCTGCCGGTGAAGGTCGGACAGGTGACCGGGATGGCGGCGGTGGGCGTCGCGTCCGTCGGCGCGCCGACCGCGGTCGCCGTGGTCGGGCGCGTCTTCTACTGGCTCATCGACTGGCTCGTCGCCGTGCCGTGGCACTTCTTCGAGCGCGCCAGGGGTACGACCACGAACCTGCCCTGGCCCAGGACCAAGCGCCGCGGTCGGCTCGACGACCCCCCGAGGGAGTATCTGCTGGTCATCCCGAAGCGCAGCTCGGCCGGCGCCGCCCTCGCCGGGCTGCTGAGCCCGACGAACGACAGGGTCGTGCCCGACGAGGAGCTCGACACCCTTCCGAGCGAGGCGCTGACGGCGGCCTACTGAGCCCCGCCCCCGCCGAGCTCAGGCGGGATCGGCGGCGCGGACCGTCGTCTTCTCGGCGGGGACGATGGCCGGCGCTTCCTTCCACAGGGGGATGCCGTCTTCGGGCTTGGCGGCCGGCCAGCCGTCGTCGTGGATCTCGGCCCAGTGCGCGTGGTTGAGCTGGTGGAGGGTGAAGCACGCGTTGAGGCTGTTGTAGAAGCCTTGGTTGTCCTGCGTCTCGTTGACCGACTCCTTGATCATGAGCGCGGTCATCGTGGGCAGCTTCGCGATGCGACGGGCGAAGTCGAGCGTGCGGTCCTCGAGCTCGGCACGTGGGAACACCTTCGACACCATGCCGAGCCGGTAGGCCTCGTCGACGTCGAGGCTGTCACCCGTGAGCATGAGCTCCTTGGTCTTGCGAGCGCCGAACTCCCACGGGTGCGCGAAGTACTCGAGGCCGCACATGCCCAGGCGCGTGCCGACCACATCGGCGAACACCACGTCGTCGGCGCCCACGATGAGGTCGCAGCTCCACATCAGCATCAGGCCCGCGGCGAACACGGTCCCCTGCACCTGGGCGACCGTGATCTTGCGAAGGTTGCGCCACCGACGCGTGTTCTCGAAGTAGTAGTGCCACTCCTGGAGCATCCGCTTCTCGGCGCCCGCACGCGTGGCGCCGTTGATCTGCGAGGTGAAGTGCGTCTGGTACTCCTCCTGCGCCACCTTGGAGCCCATGTCGTGGCCGGAGGAGAACAGCGGTCCCGTGCCGCCGAGGATCACGACACGGCAGGCGTCGTCGGCCTCGGCGCGCAAGAACGCCTCGGCGAGCTCGACGAGCAGGCCGCGGTTCTGCGCGTTCCGGGCCTCGGGCCGGTCGAGGAGGATCCGCACGATGGCCCCGTCGTCGTAGGTCTCGTACTGCAAGAACGTGTAGTCGGCCATGGGTCTCCCTCGAGGTGCAACCGGCGGCGCCGAAACCTGACGCGAGTGTCAGACTATGTGATGCCGGGAGGTACCCTGCCCGGGATGGAGATCCGCATCGACCCGGACCGGTGCACGGGCCACGGCCGTTGCTATGCGCTCGCCCCCGCGCTGTTCCTCGCCGACGACGACGGCAACGGGCAGGTCATCGATGTCGAGGTGACGCCCGAGCACGAGGTGGATGCGCGCCGCGCGGCGGGCAGCTGCCCCGAGCGCGCCGTGCTCATCGACGACTGAGGCAGCCGTCGCTGCGGCGCAACCCGCTTCTCGGTGGAGGTTGGGGGCATGGGGGGCTCGGTTCGGTACCTGGATGCCCCGAACCTCCTTGGGTCAACGGGTGCCGCGGGCGTCGTGGACGACGCGGCCGGAGCAGACGGTGGCGACGACATCGTCAGCCGTGAGTCGATCGAGCACGGCCGACCAAGGGCGAGCGAGCAGGCAGAGGTCCGCTCGGGCGCCGACCGTCACCGTGCGGAGCTGTCCCCCGGGGTCGTGCGGATCGCCGAGGAACAGGCGCAGTGCCACCGCTGGGGCGACCGCCTCCTCGGCGCCCACGGGTTGTCCGCGACGCGTCCGGCGGCACACCGCCGCGCGCATCGCTGCCCAAGGGTCGGCCGCGGTGTAGGGCGCGTCGGTGCTGGCCGCGACGCGGATGCCAGCGTCGAGCAGCGAGCGGCAGCGATAGAGGTCCTGAAGGTCATCTGGCTCGACCTCACGGAGGTACGCGTCGCCGCGTTCGGCCACGAAGCCGGGTTGGGTGACGACGGTGAGGCCGTGCCGCGCGATCGCGTCGAACAGCGCGGGTGGGATCACCGCGCCGTGCTCGATGCGGTCACGCGGATGAGCGCCGGCAACGTCCCACGCCGCGAGCGCGAGCACGAGCGCCGGGAGCGTGACGCAGTGGACGGCGGCCGGTCGATCGCTGCGGTGCGCGTGCGCGAGCTGCTCGGCGACCTCGTCGAGCGACGGGTACGCGCCGTCGTCGATCACGAGCTTCACCGGACCTTGCTCGAGGCCCGCTGGGGCTGTGCAGTCGGCCAGCGCAGGGCTGCCGGTCACCAGCACGCGCAGTGGATGCCCGGCGCGGGCAAGGCCGTGCGCGAGGGCATCGAGATCGCGCAGGTCGGTGCTCGGCGTCGTGTCGGTCACCCCCGTCACGCCGCGCGCGGCGAGGTCGGCGATGAGCGGCGCAAGGTCGGGCACCTCGTCGGGTGGCAGCAGGCCGCGCAGCCAGTCGTCCGCGCGGTGGAGCGGGCCCGTCGGTCGCCCGGTCGCGTCGCGCTCGATCCCGGGATGGTCGCGGCGCGCGAGGTCGAGCGCGTCGATGGCCGCGGTGTTGAACGTCCACCGTGCGCCGCTGCGGTGCTGGACGCGAACGGGACGTGTGGCCACGATGCCATCGAGACGATCACGGTCGAGGTCGCCGGCCACTGACTCGTGGTACCCGACCGCACGCAGCCAGCCTCCGGGCGCGATCGCCGCATCTGCTTCACGCAGCGTCCGCGAGAGGCCGTGCTCGTCGATCACGTCGGCCGGACCGACCGCTAGCGACTCCCGCGCGGCAGCGGCGGCGAAGAGGTGGACGTGGTGATCGTGCAGTCCTGGGATGAGGGCGCCGCCGTTGCCGTCGATCACCTCAGCGCTCGGCGCGGGCACGAGCGAACGCCCGATCGCGTCGATCCGGCCGTGCGCGATCGCGACGTCGACCCGCGCGCCGTCCACCTCGACATCTCGCAGCAGCAGGTCAGGCGAGCTCACTGGTGCACCCTTCGGGATGCACGCAGTGAGCCGTCGGCACTTCGTGCCCGGTACCGCACTGTGTGGCCAGTTCGCTCACCTCGCTCGCTCATCGCGCCGCCCCCGAGAGGGTGGCGAAGACCTCGGCGGTGTGCTCGCCGAGGCGCGGCCCGCGACCCAGCGCGGTCCGGGCGTGCGGCGCGGCGGGCTCGCCGACGTACGCGGGCACGGGGAGCGTCGGGCCGGCCAGGTGCGCCGCCACCGATGCCATCGACACGTCGAGCAACCAGCGACCGCCACTCGCCAGGGCATCGAGGATCCCGGCGGCCGCGACGAGCCCGCTGGTGGGGTCGGCGATCGCGTCGGCGCAGAAGACCGGACGGTCGCGATCCCAGCACACGAGGCCGCCCGCCACGGCGGCGTCGTCGCCGAAGCCGGGCCGGTCACGGCCCTCACCGGTCCGGCCGTGCCCGGTGATCGTGGCCCACACGCGCGTGGTGCCTGTCGCGAGGTGCGTGATGGCGTCGATGCCGAACTGTTCGAGCGCGCGCGGTCGCGAGGTCTCGATCACCACGTCGGCCGCGCGCAGGAGCCGCTGGAGGGCAGCGATGCCGTCGCTACGGCCGAGGTCGACAGCCACCCCCCGCTTCCCCGCGTTCAGCAGATCGAAGAACGCGCCCGGACCCAGCCGCGCGCCGTCGGGGCGCCCGACCGACTCGACCTTGACCACGGTCGCGCCGGCGGCAGCGAGGAGCGAGCCGCACAGCGGCCCGGCCCAGAGCGTGCCCAGGTCGACCACCAGCAGGTCACGGATCGCGCGCGGGGGGAGTGCGCTACCTGGCACGGCATGACGCCGGACGGGCAGCAGCGTCGGCGGTGCGGTTGGCGCACTCGCCGGCAGCTGCCCGATCGGGAGGCCGACGAGGCGAGCACGCGCGACGAGGTCGTCGGTGGCCCGCGCCGCCACGGCCGCCTCGACCGTGGCCCACACGTCGGTGGGTGTCGCATCGAGCTCGAGCCAGGCGGGCACGACTTCGACGTCCTCCGGACGAGCGAGCGACACCGCCAGCCACCCCGACCGTGTGCGAAGCAGCCGGGTCGCGCCGCCGCAGCTCGTCGTCCCCTGGCGCGTGAGCCCACCGAGCGCCGCGCGCTCGCCGAGCAAGGCGAGCGGATCGATTGGTGGCGCCGAGCGCACAGCGGAGAGGTGCGAATCGAGAACGTCCGCGATCGCACTGAGCTTCGACACGAGGCCGCGCGGTGGGCCGAGCGGTGGAGCATCGGGCCACCCGGTGAGCGCCATCGCACCAGAGGACGCCCACGCGGCGGCCTCGGCCCTCGCGTCGCCGTGACACCCCACGCCGCGCTCGTCCAACGAAGACATCACGGCGCGACAATGGTCCGCCGGCGACCCTGATCGCCACCGACCGGTTGCCGATGCCTCGCCTCCCACTCACCCTCGACGCCCTGGCGGGCTGGATCCGCGGCCTTCCGGGCGCGTCGGCGGGGGCGCCGTCGGTCGAGCCGTCCGTGGTCATGGTTGACATCGATGTGTCGCTCCTGGGGCCGGTGCCCGAGCTGCACAGCGGCATCCCCGCAGTGGTCGTGGGCGTCACCGCGAGCGATCGTCCCGATGCGCACGCGGCCCACGCCGCGTGCGACCTGGTGCTCGCGCGCGGCGACGCTGCGCTGGACGCGATCGTGGCGACGGTCGAGGCGAACCCGATCGCGTCGACCGCGCTGGCGATGCTCCTTCGCAGCGCGCCGCACCGCACGCTCGACGACGGCCTGAGCGCGGAGTCGGCCGTGTACTCCGCGCTGCAAGGGGGGCCCGAGTTCGCGCGCTGGCGCGCGTCGCGCCCCGCGAGGGAGCGGCCCGCCAACGGCGAGGCCGTCCGGCTCGAGCGGGTCGGCCCGGTCCTGGACATCACGCTCGATCGGCCCGAGGTGCGCAACGCGTTCAGCACTGCCATGCGTGACGCGCTCGTCGAGGCGTTCCGCCTGCCGACCCTCGACCCGACGATCACGGAGGTCCATCTGCGCGGTGCAGGTGACGCGTTCTGCGCCGGCGGTGACCTCGACGAGTTCGGGTCCTTCACCGACCCCGCTTCCGCGCACGTCGTGCGCCTGCAGCAGAGCGTCGGCCGGTCGATCGCCACGGTTGCAGACCGCGTCACGGTCCACCTGCACGGCGCGTGCATGGGCTCGGGGATCGAGCTGCCCGCCTTCGCGGACCGGGTGCTCGCGCACCCGTCCACGGTGATCGCGCTGCCGGAGGTGTCGCTCGGGCTCATTCCCGGCGCGGGTGGGACCGTGAGCCTGCCCCGTCGCATCGGACGCTGGCGCACGGCCCGCCTCGCGCTGACTGGCGAGCACATCGACGCGCAGACTGCGCTCCGCTGGGGCCTCGTCGACGCGATCGACGATCGCTGATGCGCGGCCCTTTCGATCGGCGCCGTGCGATTGCGATCGCCCTGGGCGGAGTGGCAGGTGCCGCAGTCCGTTGGGGCGTCGTCACCTCGGTCACGGTGACGACGCTGCTGCCGTGGCCGGTCCTCGTCCTCAACGTGGTCGGGTCGGTCCTGCTCGGCGTGCTGCTCGCGGAGGAGTGGACGCACCCGCGAGCGCGCCTCGCGCTGCACGACGGCGGTGCCATCGGCTTCTGCGGGGGTCTCACGACCTTCTCCACCTTCAGCGTCGAGATCGTGGCGCTGGTCCGTGACGGCGACACCAAGATCGCGATTGCCTACGGCGCGCTGTCCGTCCTGCTCTCGCTGGCTGGCGTCGTCGCTGGCGCAGCCGCGCTCCGCCGCGTGCGTGCCGTGGCGCTGCCGTTGGAGGAGGAGCCGTGATCACCGTCGTCTGCTTCGCGGTGGCAGCGGCGCTCGGCGCGCTGGCTCGTGCCGAGGCGGGCCGTCGTTGGAACCGCCACGAGGGCTTTCCGTTCGGCACGCTCCTCGTCAACGTGTCCGGATCGTTCCTGCTCGGCGCCCTGTGGAACGTCGCGCCACCGGCGCTCACCGTGCTCGGCCTTGCCGGGCTGGGCTCGTTCACCACGTTCTCGAGCTTCGCCCGTGACGCGGTTGCGCTCGTGGAACAGCGGCACGTCGCGCTGGCCGCGCTGTACGTGGGGGTGTCGTGCGCCGCTGGTGTCGCTGCCGCGGCACTCGGGGTCGCACTCGCTTGACAGCGGCCCGTGCGGCCTCAGCCCTTCTCAGGAGGCACTCGAGCGAGCAGCGCGACCACGTCGTCCTCCCGGGTCGGCGAGAAGTCCTGGTACCACTCGCCGACCGAGCGCAGGTGCTCCGGGAGGTCCACGCTGATGACCTCGTCGGCCACCTGACGCAAGGCCTCTGCAGCAGCAGGCGACGCGACCGGAACGGCGAGCACGATCCGCGCTGGGTGCTGCAAGCGCACGACGCGGCAGGTGGCCGCGGCGGTGGAGCCCGTGGCGATGCCGTCATCGACGATGAGAGCGGTGCGCCCTTCGAGCGGAAGATGCGGGCCGTCGCCACGCAGCCGACGGACTCGCCGTTCCAGCTCGGCGCGCTCGTGCGCCTCCACGCCGGCGATCACCGCGTCGCTGACCCCGACCGCTCGCACGACGTCGTCGTTGATCACCCGCACGCCGCCCTCACCGATCGCCCCCATCGCGAGCTCGGGCTGGGCGGGGACACCGAGCTTGCGCACGACCACGACGTCGAGGGGCGCCCCGAGCGCCCTCGCGACCTCGGCCGCCACGGGGACGCCACCGAGTGGCACGCCGAGGACGACGACGTCGGCGCCGCGCAGGTGCAGGAGGCGGGCGGCGAGCTGCGTGCCTGCGTCGCGGCGGTCGCGGAACAGCATGAGCGCACCTCCTCATGACCAGCGTGGCCCGCGGCGGGGCCGTGCGAAAGCGGATCGGTCCGTCCCGCTGCCACGGGCGCTGACGAACGGCCCTGGCGGGGGAGCGTCGGATGGGGCAGCGTGATCGGCATGGCCATGAACGTGAACCCGATCCCGACCCTCGACGAGCGCACCAACGACATCCGGATGCGCACCGCCGAGATCGTGAACACCTGGATCCTCCCCAACGAGACGGCCCTGTGGAACCTCGGGCGCAACGGCGAGGTGAGCGACCACGACCGCCGGGCGGCGGTGCAGCTGCGTGAGGAGATCAAGGAGGTGGTGTGGAACGCCGGGCTGTGGGCGCCGCACCTCCCGCAGGAGTACGGCGGGATGGGCCTCGACTTCCTCACGCACGCGTACATGAACGAGGTGCTGGCCTATGGCATCGGCGCCGCGAGCCTCTTCGGTGTGGTGGCCCCCAACTCGGGCAACCAGACGATCCTCGTGAAGTACGGCACCGACGAGCAGAAGGAGAAGTGGCTGCTGCCCCTCATCGCGGGCGAGCTCGAGAGCGGCTTCTCGATGACCGAGCCCGCCAACGCCGGCTCCGATCCGCGCAGCCTCACCACGAGCGCGGTGCTCGACGGTGACGAGTGGGTGATCAACGGCCACAAGTGGTTCACGTCGAACGGCATCGCGGCGGACTTCTTCATCGTGATGGCCCGCGTCGCCGAGAGCGACGAGGCCGCGAAGCGCCGCGAGGGCACGATGGCGCAGTTCATCGTGCCCACCGCGACCAAGGGCGTGAACATCGTGCGCGGGGTCGGCATCTGGGGACGCGCCACGTCGGATCACTGCGAGGTCGTCTACGACGGCGTGCGCATCCCGAAGGAGAACATCCTCGGCCGCGTCGGCGAGGGCCATCAGGCCGCGCAGGATCGGTTGGGCGCGGGACGCATCTTCCACTGCATGAACTCAGTCGGTCAGATGTGGCGCGCGTTCGACCTCATGGTGGAGCGATCGCTCACCCGTGAGGTGCACGGCGGGCTCTTGCAGGACAAGCAGTTCGTGCAGGGCTTCATCGCCGACAGCTACATCGACATCCAGGCAGCGCGCCTCATGACGATCCACGCGGCGGAGAAGGTCGACCAGGGCCTCGACGCCGCCCGCACCGACATCTCGGCGATCAAGATCGCCGTGCCGGCGGCGTACTCGCGGGTTGTCGACCGCGCGATCCAGGTGTGGGGGGCCGCAGGCGTGTCGAACGACCTCCCGCTCGCCGGCATGTACCTCGGCGCTCGCACGTTGCGGATCGCCGACGGTCCCGACGAGGTGCACAAGGTGCTCATCGCGAAGAACGTCCTCGGCGCCTACCGGGCGGGGCACAGCTGGGACTTCGGCGCGTAGGGCCCTGCTCGAACAGTCAGGATGCGGGGATGCGATTCGATCTGATGACCGGGGCGGCGCCGTGGGCGAGCGCCGCGCAGCTCGCGCGTGACATCGAGGGCGTCGGCTTCTCCGGGATGCTGTTCACCGAGACCTCACAGACGCCGTGGATGTCGATGGCGGCCGCGGCGATGGCCGCGCCCACGCTCGAGCTGAGCACCGGGATCGCAGTCGCGTATCCGCGCAGCCCGATGGTGGCGGCGGGGCTCGCGTGGGAGCTGGCCGAGAACACGCAGGGTCGCTTCCGGCTCGGCCTGGGGAGCCAGGTGAAGGCGCACATCGAGCGGCGCTACGGCGCGGAGTTCGATCCGCCCGGCCCGCGGTTGCGCGACTACGTGGAAGCGGTGCGCGCCTGCTTCCGCGCGTTCCGCGGCGAGGGCCCGCTCGCGCACGATGGACCCTTCTACAAGCTGTCGCTGCTGCCCGCCGCGTGGGCGCCGCGACGCCACGACTTCGGCGACATCAAGGTCGACATCTCCGCAGTCGGCCCGTGGATGTGCCGGATGGCCGGCGAGCTCGCCGACGGCATCCACGTGCACCCCTTCCACTCTCTCGCCTACCTGCGCGAGCGCTTGCTTCCTGCGGTGGCCGAGGGGGCAGCACGGGCGAGCCGCTCGCGCGACGACGTCGACCTCATCATCCCGGTGTTCGCGATCCCGGGTGACACCGCGGACCAGCGGGCAGCGCTGCTCGAGCGCGCTCGCTTCCAGATCGCGTTCTACGGCTCGACGAGGAACTACGCGTTCCAGTTCGACGACCTCGGCTTCGACGGGACCTCGGCGCGCCTCAACGAGCGCATGAAGGCAGGGGACCTGGCGGGGATGGCCGCCCTCATCACCGACGAGATGCTGGAGCACTTCGCGGTGGTCACGAAGTGGGACGAGATGGCCGACGCGCTCGTCGACCGGTACGACGGCATCGCCGCGCGGCTCGTGATGTACCTCGCTGAGGGATCGATCGCGGCGGATCCGAGCGCGCTCGGTCGCTGGGGCGAGATCGCTCGCGACATCACCTCACGGCCCTGACGGGGGAATCCTCTTGCCCTCCCGCCTGACAGCAGGGGATGGGCGTGGTTGCGCCGAATGTCTGATCTGACGGGGAATCAGATCAGGAGTGGGGAAGGGGTCCGATGCGACGTCATGCTGCCGTCGGCCTGGTCATCTGCGCGCTGGTCGCCGGCGCCTGCGGAGGCCGGATCAGCCAGCAACAGGTGCGTGCCGAGGCGGCGCAGGACGGGGTGTCCTTCGGCGGTGGCAGCGGCACCGGCCAGTCCGACGGCGGCACCGGCGTCGGCACCGATGGCACGGGCGACGGGGGTGTCGGCACGACTGGGACCGGCGGGACCGATGGTGGCACGAGCGGCTCCACGAGCGGCAGCGGCGGCCCCGGTGACCCGGGCAAGACGACCCCGCCGGGCGGCAACGGCGGCGCCACGGACGTGGGCGTCACGAAGGACCGCATCTACCTCGGCAACGTGTCGACCCTGTCGGGTCCGGTCCCGGGCCTGTTCCGTGGCGCGCTCGTGGGCGCGCAGGCGTGGGCCGCGATGGTCAACAGCCAGGGCGGCATCGACGGGCGGCTCATCGAGATCAAGAGCGGCGACGACGGCCTCGACACGGGCCGCAACAAGAACGCGCACAAGGCCCTCAAGGGCTCCGTGTTCGGGTTCCTCGGCTCGTTCTCGGTGACCGACGGCGGCGGCGTGTCAGAGCTGGCGGGCACGAACATCCCCGACGTCGGCGTCCCGCTCGACCCGAACCGCTTCAAGCTCCCCAACAACTTCGCGCCCGTCCCCGTGCCCCCGGGATGGGAGACCGGTCCGGCCAAGTACTACATGAAGACCTTCGGGCCGAACCCGATGAAGAAGACCGCACTCTTCGTGTCGGCGGTGGAGACCGCACGCATCTCGGCACGGCGCGAGCGCGCGGTGCTGGAGAGCCTCGGCTACGAGATCGTCTACACCCGCGAGGTGCAGCCGAACGAGCCCAACTACACGGGCGACGTGATCCAGATGCAACGCCAGGGCGTGCAGACGGTGATGTGGGAGGGCCAGGCCGATCAGATTGCGGCGCTGTGGAAGGAGATGGCCCAGCAGAACTTCCATCCGACGCTGCTCAACCCTGGGTCCACCTCGTACTCCGAGGCCTTCCTCAAGGTCGCGGGTGCCGGAGCGGAGGGATCCCGCATCGACGTCACCCACGCGCTGTTCCTCGATCCCAACAACCCGCTGCCCGAGGTGAAGCTCTTCCGCGAGTGGATGGCAAGGGTCGATCCCAACCAGGACGTGGACCTGTTCGCCCTCTTCGCGTGGACCTCGGGCCGGCTGCTCGAGAAGGCGCTCCACGACGCGGGGCCGGCGATCACGCGCGACAAGGTGCTCGCCAAGCTCGCCACGGTCAATCGCTTCGACGGCAACGGGATCATCGCCCCCACCAACCCGGCCGGAAAGAAGGCGACGGACTGCTTCCTCGTGATCCGGGTGCAGGGCGGGAAGTTCGTGCGTGAGCACCCGGCGACCGGCTTCGACTGCACCACGGGCGGGTTCAAGCCCGTCGCGGACTAGCCATGCGGGACCTGGTCGCGTTCACGATCGTCGGGATCGTCACCGGATCGATCTATGCGATCGCGGCCAGCGGGCTCGTCGTCACCTACACCACGTCCGGCGTGTTCAACTTCGCGCACGGTGCGATCGGCATGGTCGCCGCCTTCCTCTACTGGCAGGTGAAGGAGGACTGGGGCTGGGGTACCTGGCCCGCGCTCATCCTCGTGCTGCTCGTGTTCGCGCCACTGTTCGGCCTGCTTCTCGAGCGAGTGCTCATGCGGCCGCTGGCCGGCAAGCCGACCGGGGTGTCACTGGTGGTCACGGTGGGACTGCTCGTGCTGCTCTACGGCGTCGCGTCGCGCGTGTGGCCCGGCACCGAGATCCGACGCACCGACGAGTTCCTCCCCAACACGCGCTTCGACCTCGCAGGGGTGAGCGTGTCGGCCCATCAGGTGATCGTGCTCCTCGTCACGGTCGCCGTGGCCGCCGGCCTGCGACTCGTCCTGTTCCGGAGCCGAGCGGGCGTGGCCATGCGCGCGGTCGTCGACAACCCCGAGCTCGCCGAGCTGAACGGCGCGCTGCCCGAGCGGGTGTCGCAGCTCGCGTGGGTCATGGGCGTGATGATGGCGGCGCTCGCCGGGGTGCTCATCGCACCCGGTCGCAGCTACAACCACCTGTTCCTCACGCTGCTCGTGGTCAACGGATATGCAGCAGCGATCCTCGGCCGTCTGCGCTCCCTGCCGCTCACGTTCCTGGGCGCGCTCATGCTCGGCGTCGGTGAGGCGTACCTCATCGGCTACAGCCAGCGGTTCTCCTTCGGCGAGGGCATCCTCGGCACCAACGGCATCTTCGCCGAGGTGCTGCCCGTGCTCACCACCGTGTTCCTCTTCGCCGTCATCGTGCTGATGCCGCAGTCTCGGCTCCAGGTGGGGCGAATCGCGGGCGCCAAGGTGCCACGCGTGCCTGGCCTGTCGACGTCGGTGCGCCGCGGCGCGGTCTTCGTGGCGGTGGCCGCGGTCGTGTCGACGGTGCTGCCCGAGACGAGGCTCTTCGACGCCAGCACCGGCCTCGTCGTCGCGATGGTGATGCTCTCGCTCGTCGTGCTCGTGGGCTACTCGGGACAGATCTCGCTGTGCCAGTACACGTTCGTGGGCGTCGGGGCGTCCACGATGGGGAAGTACTTCGGTACGGGCTCGCTGTTCGGCCTCGCGGCCGCGACGGTGGTCGCCGCCGCGTTCGGAGCGCTCGTCGCACTCCCCGCGCTGCGCCTCCGTGACATCTACCTCGCACTCGTCACCGTGGCCTTCGCGCTCTTCGGTGAGCGCCTGCTGTTCGACCATCCGAAGGTGTTCGACCGAGGCGCGACGCTCACCCTCGAACGACCGTCGCTCCTCGGGATCGACCTGAGCGGCGAGCGCGCCATGTTCATCTTCCTGGCCGTCTGCTTCACGGTGATGGCGATCGGCGTGCTCGCCGTGCGCCGCGGACCGCTTGGGCGCCGACTGGCCGCGATGAACGACAGCCCCGCGGCGTGCATGACCCTCGGGCTCAACCTGGTCCGTACGAAGGTCACCGTGTTCGCGATGTCGGCGGGCATGGCGGGCTTCGCCGGTGCGCTGTTCGGGATGCTCCGCTCGAGCGTGTCGGCGAACGACTTCGTGCTCCTCGTGAGCCTCAACACGTTCCTGCTCGCGATGATCGGCGGGATCACCACGATCGCTGGCGCGCTGATCGGCGGCATGGCCCTCCCGTTCCTCAGCACCGATCTGCAGGGCCTGTTCATCGGCGGCGGCGCGATCGTGATCAGCCGGCTGCCCAACGGGTTTGCCGGCATCCTCTACGGCATCCCCGAGCGCCTGCGCCGCCCGCCTGCCACCCGTGGCGCGTCGTCGGCAGAAGACGTGACGCTCATCGAGGCCATGCCCGTCATCGAGAAGGTCCTTGCGTGAGCGAGCGCAGCGAACGAACCGTCAGCACAGTGCTCTACCCGACACGAAGTGTCGGTCGCTCACTCTGTGCATCCCGAAGGGTGCACCAGTGAGCGCGCCCGGCATCGAGCTCGTGGGCGTGCGCGCGGCCTACGGCCGCATCGACGTGCTGCGCGGCGTCGACCTCGTCGTGCCCGCGGGGTCGGTGTTCGCGCTCCTGGGTCCGAACGGCGCGGGCAAGTCCACCACGCTGCGCGTGATCTCCGGGCGCATGCGCCCCACCGCGGGGTGCGTGCACATCGCCGGTGTGCACGTGAACGGTGCACCGCCCGCACGTCTCGCCCGCGCAGGGCTGTGCAGCGTGCCCGAGGGCCGCGGCATCTTCCCCAACCTCACCGTGTCCGACAACCTCCGCATGGCAACCTTCCGTGGCGGGGTGAGCGCGGACGAGGTGCGTGAGGTCGCGTTCGATCGCTTCCCGGTGCTCGGTGAGCGTCGCACGCAGGTCGCCGGCACGCTCTCCGGGGGCGAGCAGCAGATGCTCGCGCTGGCGCGCGCGCTCGCCACCAACCCTGCCGTGCTGCTGCTCGACGAGATCTCGATGGGCCTCGCACCGCTCATCGTGTCCCAGCTCTACGAAGTCGTTGCCCGACTCGCGCAGGAGGGGATCACGATCCTCATCGTCGAGCAGTTCGCACGCGTCGCGCTCCCGGTCGCCGACTACGCCGGGATCATGACCCACGGGCGGATCCAGGTGGTGGGCGAGCCGGCCGACGTGGAGGCCGCGCTCAACGAGGCGTACCTGGGGGCCGCGTGATGACGGCTCGACGCCCCCGCCGCTGGCCCTGGCTCGTCCTCGGCGCAGTCGGCATCGCGAGCTTCGGCGCCGGCATCGCGGGTGCGAGCGTCGGGGCCACCGATGCCGTGGTCAACGGGCTCGACGCCGTGGCGTTCAGCGGCGGGGTCGGGCAGACCTTCGGTGACCCCAACGCACAGCCGTACCCGGTCGCCAAGGGCGACATCGCCCACACCGAAGCGACGCTCTCCGCCGGCCCCACCGGATATGCGCTGGCGAGCACCGCATGGCCCGGGCCGCTCGTCGCGAACGCCGGGAGCCTCGCGGTGCTCCTCGGCGCGCCCCCCGAGGCCGGTCAGGCCAACTACAGCGGGCGCGCTGAGGCCTTCTCGGGCGGACCGAACGACGCCGAGCTCGCCGGCATGAAGGCACACGCGAAGGATGGCGTGGCCGAGGCGACCGCGGGCGCGCAGGACTTCGAGAGCGCGCCCGGCGCGTCGACGGGCGACGTGTACACGCGCTCGTACTCGTCGTTCGACGCGGGCACCCTGCAATCCGTGTCGTCGTGCACGGCGTCCGATCTGGGCTTCGCGGACGGCGCGGTCACGATCGGATCGGTCCACACCGACGCGCAAGCCACCACGAACGGCGCGTCGAGCGACGCCGGCGGACGCACGGTCGTCACGGGCACGAAGATCGGCGGCCAAGACGCCGAGGTCGACGAGAACGGCGTGCGCTTCACCGACCCGGCCACCGCGCCGATCGGCGAGCAGATCCTGTCGAACTTCGGGATCAGCATGTTCGTGGCCGCGCCGCGCCAGGAGGAGTCGGCGTCGTCGGCGAGCCACCGCGCTGGATCGCTCGTGGTGATCTGGGATCCGCCCGGCACCGACTACGGCTACATCTACGAGATCTGTGGCTCCGACGCTGCCGTCGCCCTGCGCACCGGCCTCGGCTTCGTGCCCCCCGTGCTGCCGCCGGGACCGACCACTCCGCCCGTCGACGGCGGTGGCGTCCCGGTGTACGTCCCGCCTTCGAGCGGGCCGTCCTTCGAGCCGCCGGCGGCCGCGCCGCCCGCCACGACGGCGTCGACGGTGCCGAGCATCGAGCCCGCGCCGATCGCGTTCGTGCGAGACCTGTCGCTGTGGCCCTACGTCCTCGGCATCGCGTTCGTCGTTGCCGCCGGCCTCGGTCTCGCCAGCGCGCGTGAGCGCGCGCTGCAGCCGCGGGCCGCGCTCGTCACCTGCCCCTTGGAAGGAGCCGGCTCATGACCTCCGTGCCGTTCGACTCGATGGAACCCCCGAGCTCGGAGGACGTCGGTCTCGTCGCCTCGCTCCAAGCGCGGCTCGCGGAGCGCCTGGTCGGCCTCCGTCGCAGCACTGCTGCGCCGGCCCCGATCGACCGTCGCATCGCGATCATCGGTGGATCGCTCCTTGCTGCGGGCGCCGTGCTCGTGCTGCTCGGCTGGTACGGAGCCGCGCACACGAGCCGCGTCTACCTCCAGATCCCCTACCTCATCTCCGGTGGTCTGCTCGGCGTGGTGCTCGCGTTCGCCGGCGGCAGCGCGTACCTCGCGTCGTGGCTCACCCGCCTGGTCCACGATCAGGAGGCCCGCGCTGACGAGCTCGTCGCCGCGTCGCGAGAGACGGCTGACGCGCTGCGGCGCGTCGAGGCGCTCCTCGCGCGATCGATCGAGGCTGACGGCCGTGGCGCGGCGCAAGCGGCGCTCGTGGCGGAGTACGTCGCCACACCGTCGGGTCGGCTCGCACACCGGCCGACGTGTCCGGCGGTGGCCGGTCGGACCGACCTGCGCCCGGTCCTGGTGGGTGCGGACCGCGCGTCGACGTGTCGCATGTGCGCGGACGACTGAACCCGTCGGTGCCTAGTGTGACCCGATGATCGTCGCCCTCACCGGTGGCACGGGGTTCGTCGGGTCGCACACGGTGGTGCGCCTGATCGCGCTGGGGCATCACCCGAGGCTCCTCGTGCGAGACGCTGACAAGGCATCGCGCGTGCTCACGGCGCGCGGCGTGGATCCTGCGCAGGTCGACCTCGTGGTCGGCGACATGACCGACGAGGTCGCCGTGGGCTACCTGCTCGATGGTGCCGACGCGGTGCTCCAC
>JBQTHC010000021.1:0-13358 GCA_052390255.1 Microthrixaceae bacterium | reverse complement strand
GTCGTACTCGCGCGGCGACCGGTCCTTGCGGTCCTCGAGGGAGCGCGGGGCGCGCAGCTCATCGGCGTCCTCGCGTCCACGGCCCGCGTGCAGCTCGTCACGGGTGTGCTGCTCGCAGGCGGGATCTGGGTGGGCGCGTAGTCCACCCCACTAGAGCCCGTGCGCGGCGAGCCACGGGCGCAGCACGTCGAGAAACGCATCGGGTTGCTCGAGGTGCACGGTGTGACCCGCGCCCTCGACTGTCGCGAGCGTCGCGTTCTCACCGATCGTGTCCGCCATGCGCACGGCCAGCGCCCTGAACTTCTCGTCGAGGGAGCCAGCCACGACGAGCACCGGCATCGCGAGGCGCGACAGCCGATCCCATGCCGGCGCCTGCGAGCCGGTGCCGGCCAGCTCGAGGCTCGACGCGAGTCCCTCCGCGTCGTTTCGGAGGCGTTCGGCCCGGAACGCACTCGCGGCGGGAAGGCGCGCGAACAGCGGTTGCCGCAGCCAGTCGTCCAGAAACGTGTCGAGCCCGTCCCGGCGGAGCCGGGCGGCGGTCGCATGGTCCTGTGCACGCCGCTCGGCGCGCTCGAGGTCGTCGTCGATGCCTGCCGTACCGCTCACGAGGACGAGGCCGCGAACGAGCTGAGGCGCGAGCAGGGCGAGCTGGAGGCAGAACCGCGCGCCCATCGAGTACCCGACGTAGGTGGCGGTCCCGCCGAGCTCGCCGATCGCCGCGGCCCCGGAGACGAGATCGTCTCGCCGATCGCGCGACCTCCCGTGGCCGGGCGCGTCGACGCGAACGACCGTGTGGTCGAGCGCGAGCGCGTCGCCCGCGGGGCCCCAACAGCGCGACGTCTGGGTGAAGCCGTGCACGAGGACCAGCGGCGGACCCTGTCCGTCGCGCTCAGCGTGCAGCGTCATGGCGAGGATCCTCGCAGACGGCCGCGCCGCCGATGCGCGCGTCCGGTCTGCGGTGTGCTCGGATTGCCATGGTGGAGCCGCGACCCGAAGACCTCCAGGCGACGTTCTGCGCCACCCTCGTCGACGAGTGGGCTCGCTGTGGTGTGGTGCACGCGGTGGTCGCGCCAGGGTCGCGGTCGACGCCGCTGGCACTGGCGCTCGTCGCCGATCCCCGGATCCGGGTCCACGTCCACCACGACGAGCGGAGCGCGGGGTTCATGGCCCTGGGGCTGGCGCTCGGCGCGTGGGAGCCCACGATCGTGCTCACCACGAGCGGCACCGCTGCCGTCGAGCTCCACCCAGCGATCGTCGAAGCCGATCTCGCGGCGGTCCCGATGCTCGTGTGCACCGCGAACCGCCCGCCAGAGCTCTTCGACATCGGTGCGCCGCAGGCGATCGACCAAGCGCACCTCTTCGGGCGCTCCGTGCGATGGTTCCACGCGCCGGGTGTCGCCGACGCGGCGAGCACCGCGGCATGGCGCCCGCTGGCCGCGCGGGCCTACGCCGAGGCGACGGGGCCCCGGCAGGGTCCGGTGCACCTCGACCTCGCCTTCCGTGAACCCCTCGTGGGGACCGCGGGCGATCTCCCGCGAGGTCGCTCCGACGACGGTGGGGTGTGGGCGTGGCGTCCCCCCGTGCAGGCACCCCTCGATCCGGTCATCACCATCGGCGAGGACCTCGCGGGCCGGCGCGGCCTCGTCGTCGCGGGGGCGGGCTCGGGGGACGGCTCGGCCGTGGATGCGATCGCGACGGCACTGGGCTGGCCCATCCTCGCGACGCCACAGGCGCCCGTGTGGTCCATCCCAGGCGCGACGATCCCCGCGGCCGACGCGCTCCTGCGCGCGGGGGTGCGCGACGAGCTTTGCCCGGAGCTGGTGCTCCGACTCGGAGGACCGCTGTCGTCGAGGGTCGTGGGGGAGTGGCTGGCGGCGAGCAGCGCCGCGGAGATCGTCGTCGCCGGTCCAGGCACCTGGAGCGATCCGTACGGCACCGCCTCGGTGGTCCTCGCGCAGGACCCGGCGCACGTGCTCGCCGCGTGGTCCGAGGACTTGGTCGGCGTGCGCCCGGTCGACGACGGGGGATGGCGCCAGCGATGGGAGCGTGCCGGCACGGCCGCGCTCGGAGCGATCGATCAGGTGCTGGCGGCTGCGACTGCGGCGACGGAGCCTGGCGTCGCGAGGGCACTTCTCGGGGCGCTGCCCGAAGGGGCGAACCTCGTGGCGTCGTCGTCGATGCCGATCCGCGACCTCGAGTGGCTCACCGTGCCGACGCACCCGGTGTCGGTGCACGCGAACCGCGGCGCCAACGGGATCGACGGCGTGGTGTCCACCGCTGTGGGCCTCGCCTCCGCCACCGCCGCGCCGACCGGACTGCTGATCGGTGACGTCGCCTTCCTGCACGACTGCAACGGCCTCATCGGCGCCAGCGCACGATCGATCGACCTGGTGATCGTGGTGGTCGACAACGACGGTGGCGGCATCTTCTCGATGCTGCCCCCGGCGGAGCTCGTGGACCGCGACACCTTCGAGCTCATCTACGGGACACCGCACGGCATCGACCTCGCCGCGCTCGCCCGCTCCTTCGGCGTCCCAGGGGCAGTCGTCGAGGAGGTCGCCCCGGCGGTCGAGGCGGCGCTCGACGCGGGTGGCGTGCACGTGCTCGTCGTGCGCACGAGCCGTGCCGACAACGCGGACCTGCACCGCCGGCTGAACGCCGCGGTCGCAGCAGCCGTGTCACGCTGACCAGCGATCGAAGGCACGGCAGGGGTGGAGAGCGGCCCAGTGCTGTGACAGGCAACGCCTGCGCCCTTCCACGCCGGCCACGAACACCGATGGCGGTGTCCTCCTCCTCGCCGCAGCTTCGGCTGCGCCTTCGTCGTCGATCCTTGCCCTCGGCGCCCGTGACTCGCCGTGAACAGGGCGAGCGTCACCTGTCGCAGCACTAGCGTGCTCGAATGCCGCGCCGGACGAAGATCGTTGCCACCATCGGCCCGGCATCGGATCCGCCTGACGTGCTGCGGGGGGTGCTCGAAGCGGGCACCGATGTCGCGCGCCTCGGTCTCGCGCACGGTCCGCTCGAGGCGAGCCTCGATCGGATCGACCGGGTGCGCAACGCAGCGCGCGACGTCGGTCGTCCCGTCGGGATCCTCGTAGACCTCCCTGGCCCGAAGGTGCGGACCGCTCCGTTCGAAGGCGACGGCGTCCGGCTCGAGGCGGGCTCACTGCTCCGGTTGACCGAGGCGGTGGAGGGTGACCACAGCACGGCCGACGTGGTCGCGGTGGCGCTCGAGGGCGCGGTCGACGCGCTCAGCCCTGGTGATCGCGTCGCGTTGGGCGACGGCGGCGTGGCCTTGCTGGTCGAGTCCCGCGCGAACGGCGATGTCGTGGCACGAGTGTTGAGCAGCGGCGTCGTTCGGGGCCGACCCGGCGTTGCGCTGCCCGAGGACCGCGTGCCGCTGCGTTCGCCAACCGACGACGATCTCCGGATGCTCGACGAGCTGA
This sequence comes from Microthrixaceae bacterium, assembly GCA_052390255.1. Classification (GTDB taxonomy): domain Bacteria; phylum Actinomycetota; class Acidimicrobiia; order Acidimicrobiales; family VFJN01; genus VFJN01. The sequence continues at coordinate 9,912 of JBQTHC010000021.1, read as the reverse complement.
TGGAGGTGGGCGTCGATGCGGTCGCCGTGTCGTTCGTGCAGTCGGCCGACGACGTCGCAACGATCCGCAGGGCGGTAGGCCCCGACGGCCCGATGGTCGTCGCCAAGATCGAGACGGGTGGAGCGGTGGAGAACATGGGGGACATCGTCCACGTCTCCGATGGCGTGATGGTCGCTCGGGGCGACCTTGGCGTGCGCCTTCCGCTCGAGGACGTGCCGCACATCCAGAAGCAGATCATCCGCACCGGCGTCGCGTACGGCAAGCCGGTCATCACCGCCACGCAGATGCTGGAGTCGATGATCACGGCGCCCACTCCGACCCGCGCCGAGGTGACCGATGTGGCCAACGCGGTGTTCGACGGGACGAGCGCGGTGATGCTCTCCGCCGAGACCGCGATCGGCGTCGATCCCGTCGGGGTCGTCGAGGCGATGTCGCGCATCACGATCCGCGCCGAGCGGGACTTCGACTACCGGGGATGGGGGACGCGGCTCGGCGAGCAGCAGATCGTCGGCCTGCACAACGCGCCCACCACGGTCCGCATCACCGCGGCGATCACCGCGGCGGCCTGGCGCGCGTCCGTCGACGCCGAGCTCGCGGCGATCATCGCCTGCACGGACTCAGGGCGAACCGCAAGGATGATCAGCCGGTTCCGGCCGACCTGTCCGATCCTCGCGATGACTCCGTCGCTCCGGACGGCGCGCCAGCTCGCGATGGCCTGGGGGATCAAGCCGATCGTGATGGACACCCACGGCACGACCGACGAGATCGTGTGGCACTCGATCGAGAAGGCCACCTCGATGGGGCTCATCCGCGCTGGTGACCTGGTGGGGGTCCTCGTCGGCGCGCCCCACGAGTCTGACCCGACCACGGACGTCCTGCGGCTCGTGCGAGTGCGGTAGCAACCAACGTCTGTGAACCCCCACGTCCGCCATGCGGCCGCCAGGGTGCACAGACGTCCTAGACGCGCACCAGGACGCTGAGGATCGCCTGGAGCTTGATCTGCGTCTCGGCGAGCTCCGTCGCTGGATCGGAGTCGGCGACGATGCCGTTGCCGGCCACGAGGCGCGCCGTGCTGCCGCTGACGTCGGCGCAGCGGATGCTCACGGCCCAGGTCCCGTTGCCAGCACCGTCCACCCATCCGACCGCGCCCGCATAGCGGTCGCGGTCAAAGCCCTCGTGCTCGGCGATCCAGTCGCGCGCGAGCTCGCGTGGCAGTCCGTTCACCGCGGGCGTCGGGTGGAGCGCTGCGGCAAGCTCGAGCACGGAGGGCGCTGGTTGCGAGAGCCGTCCTTCGAGCAGCGTGGCCAGGTGCTGCAGGTTGGCCATCCCGACCACCGACGGCTCCGCTTCGTAGTCGAGGTACGAGCACCACGGCAGCAGCGTGTCATAGACCATGTCGATCGTGATCTGGTGCTCGTGGCGGTAGGTGGCGGAGGCGAGCAGCCCGGCGCCGAGCCGGGCGTCGGACATCGGGTCCCCTCCACGAGCGGCGGTGCCTGCCATCGGCTGGGCGCGCACCACGTCACCGCTACGGCTCACGAGGAGCTCCGGACTCGCGCCAAGGAACGTGTCGACGTGGAAGATGAAGCAGCCGGGGTACCCCGACCGGAGCCGATCGAGGATGCGCGCCCGGTCGAAGGGAACGTCCGCTTCGACGCGGAGCTCACGTGCGAGCACGACCTTCTGGAGGCCCTCCGCGCCGGCCTCCCGCATCACCTTCGTGGCCGACGCCACGAGCTCGCACCACCAGTCCGCCGAGCGCACGGGTGTCACGACGATCCGGCTTGGATCGGGTCCGGCGGTCGTGCTGGGCGCCGCGGCGCACAGGCCCTCGAGGTCGAGCTCGGCGTCGGCGTCTCGGGGTCCGATCGTGGTCACCCATCGTGTCCCGTCCTCGGCGCGGCCCCACACGATCTCGGGGACGACGACCGGCGCATCCGGGTCGGGCCGGAAGGGGAGCGCGCCGAAGGCCACCGCGCCTGATCCGGGAACGCAGACCTCGTCGTCGACCTCGATGCGCGCCAGCGCGCCACCGGCGGCGGAGACCGGGACGCGGAGCGCCTCGCCCCGACCCGCAAGCCCCGCGCGCGACCGTTCGAACAGGACGCCGTCGCTGCCGGCGAGCGCGAGCAGGTCGAGGTCGCGGTCGACTCTGCGGGTGCGGGCGACGAGCGAGGCGGGGTCCACGTTCATGTGCGCGTGGCGGTGATGAGCTGGGCGATGCCCACGGACAACAGCGTGCGATCCACCTCGGCGAAGCCGGCCGCGGCGATCTGGTCGAGCATCACCGGGGGCTCCGGAAGGTACGCGACCGACCGGGGCAGGTACCGGTACGCCGCAGGATCCGAGAGCAGGCCACCGATCAGCGGCACGACCTTGCCGAAGTAGAGGCCGTGCCCGAGGCGCATCACCCGGTTCGGGGGCTCGGCAACCTCGAGCAGGGAGATCCGACCGCCGGGCCGCACGATGCGGCCCAGCTCGGCGAAGAACGGCGGCAGGCTGGCGAAGTTGCGCAGCGCGAAGCCGCAGGTGACGCCGTCGACGCTCGCATCGGGCACGGGAAGGCGCAGCGCATCGCCCTGCACCCGTGGTGCGTGCGATCTCGTGGCGGCGAGCATCCCGAAGGACAGGTCCACTCCGATGGGCGCGAGCCCCTGCGTCGCAAGCTCCCGGCACAGGTCTCCGGTGCCGCACGCGAGGTCGAGGACCGTCGCACCGGGCCGGCTCGCGAGCGCTCGGACCGTCCTCCGTCGCCACCGGACGTCCATGCGAAAGGTCATGATGCGGTTCACGAGGTCGTATCGCGGCGCGATCGCGTCGAACATCTCGCGTACGGCGGTGACCTTCGCCGCGCCCTCCGGCAGGGTCTCGGGCACCGAGCGACGCGTCATCGCTCGCATGCTACGAACCGCCGCGGTCGAGACCCCAACCCGGACCACCGGCCTAGGCTGCGGATCGTGTCGGCCCACGCTCACTTCAGGATCGCCGGCATCCCGGTTCGCGTCGAGCCCGTGTTCTTCGTGATGGCCGTGCTGTTCGGGCTTCGCTACGACAGCATCCACGTGATCCTCGTGTGGGTCGCGTGCACCTTCGTGTCGATCCTCGTGCACGAGCTCGGGCATGGGATCGCGCTCAAGGTGTTCGGCCAACCCTCGGTGATCGTGCTGCACGGCTTCGGCGGCGTCACGATCAGCCAGCGACGACAGCAGCTCAGTCGGGCGCGAAGCGTGTTCGTGAGCCTTGCGGGCTCGCTGACCGCACTGGCTGTGCTCTGGCTGCCGACGCGCGCCCTGCTCGGCAACGAGCAGTGGTACGTCGAGCAGGGCCTGACCGTGCGGGCCGGCGTCTACTTCCTGTCGTTCCAGAACCTCTGGTGGTCAGTCGCCAACCTCCTGCCGATCCGTCCGCTCGACGGGGGCAACGTCACCGCGGAGCTGCTGGGGATGCCCACCGCTCGCCGGATCTCCATCGGTGCTGCCATCTTCGGCGCCCTGTGGGCCTTCGGGCACGACCAGGGCTACGCGGGGTTCTTCGCGCTGTTCCTCGCGTTCAACAACTGGCAGGAGATGCGAGCGGAGCAGCGCGGGCACGACGTCGACGCGTTCCAGGTCGACGCTCCCGCGCCAGGTGCTGCACCGGCTCGCCGTGGTGCCCGCCACCCGCGGTTGCACGCGGTGCCCCAGCCGCCGAACGCTCCAGCTGGGACGCCGACGCTCGCGCCGGACGACCCCGCCCGCGTGGAGCAGATGGCGTGGAACGCACTCCGTGAGGGCGACGGTGCCACGGCGCACCGACTGCTCGCGCGCCTGTCGCCGGGGACTCCGAGTCCGTACCTGCGAGCCGCGGCCGCGCTCGCCGCTGGGGAGGCGGATGCGTTCGAGCTGTTCGAAGCTGCGTACGCCGCGCTGCCTGGCGGTCCGCCCAACCTGGTCGCAACCGACCTGCTGGCACGCTCAGGCGCTGCGACCTCGGTCGCGCAGCGGCTCGTCGCGCGGGCGGACGGGTCCGGTCGTGAGGGGGCGGCGACCCTGCAGACGCACCTCCACTACGGCGACCACTTCCGCGCCGCCGCCGAGGTGGGCGAGGTCGTCTACGGGGCGCAGCCGCCGAGCCCGGCGCAGACGGCCTTCGAGGTCGCGTGCAGCTGGGCGAGAGCCGGCGAGGTCGATCGGGCGGTCGACTGGCTGGGTGAGGCGGCCGACCACGGGTTTCGCGCCGCGGGCGTCGTCGACGGCGAACCGGATCTCACGCGCGTCCGCGAGGACCCGCGCTGGCCCCTGCTCCGAGCCCGCCTGGCCTGAACCAACCAACGTCTGTGAACCCCGGCGGCCGCATTGCGGACATGGGGGTTCACAGACGTTGGTTGGTGTCCCTTGACCTGCGGGTCAAGATCGCGTGGCAGACTGCGCGCATGGCCATCGACTTCACCTTTCCGCCGGAGATCGAGGAGATCCGACACAAGGTCCGCCGCTTCGTCGAGGAGATCGTCAAGCCAGTCGAGGAGAAGGCCGAAGCCGACTCCTGGGGCCGCGACGAGTGGATCAAGGGCATCATCGAGATGCGCGGGGCAGCCAAGGAGTGGGGCTTGTGGCTGCCGCACATGCCCGCCGAGTGGGGCGGCATGGGACTCGGCCACGTGGCGATGGCAAGCGTGTCGGCCGAAGCCGCCCGCGCGCGGATGGGGCCCTTCGCGCTCAACGCGCAGGCCCCCGACGAGGGCAACATGCACACCCTCGTGCACTGGGGGACCGACGAGCAGAAGCAGAAGTACCTGAAGCCGCTCTGCGACGGGTACGCGCGCTCCTGCTTCGCGATGACCGAGCCAGAGGTCGCCGGATCCGACCCGACGCTCATCCAGACCCGGGCGGTCCCCGACGGCGACGAGTGGGTGATCAACGGGCACAAGTGGTTCATCTCCGGTGCGCGTGGGGCGAAGTTCGCGCTCTTGATCGCGCGCACCGAGGATGATCCCGACCTCCCGCAGGCGGCGAACTCGTGCTTCATCGTCGACCTCCCGTCGGAGGGCTGGGAGATCGTGCGCGACGTCGAGACGATGTCCGGCGGGCACAACCACTGCGAGATCCGCATCACCGATCTGCGCGTGCACAAGGACCACATGCTCGGTGGCCGCGGGCAGGGGCACCTGCTCGGCCAGTACCGACTCGGACCCGCTCGCCTCGCGCACTGCATGCGCTGGCTCGGTCAGGCGGAGATGGCCCTCGAGATGATGGTCGATCGCTCGATCAACCGGTACAGCCACGGCAGCTTCCTCGCGGAGAAGCAGGGCATCCAGTGGATGATCTCCGACTCCGCCATGGAGCTGTACCAGTCGAAGCTGATGGTGCTGCACGCCGCGTACCTGATCGACAAGGGCGAGGACTTCATCGCCGAGGTGTCGATGGCAAAGCACTTCGTGGCCAACAGCCTCGGGCGGATCATCGACCGAGCGATCCAGGTGCACGGCGCCCTCGGCTACTCCACCGACACGCCCCTCGCCGACATGGCGAAGCAGGCCCGTTGGGCTCGTTTCGCCGACGGTGCCGACGAGATCCACCAGATGCGCATCGCGCAGCGAACGATCGCCGACTGGAAGGACCACGGCACCGTGCGCAATGCCACGGGCAAGCTCCCACTCTGAACGAGAGGGGTGATCAGTCGCCTTCGCTGGCTGCCTGTGCCGCGGCCCAGCGGTAGTCGGCCTTGCCAGCAGGCGAGCGCACGATGCTGTCGACGAACCGAAAGGCCTTCGGCAGCTTGTAGCGGGCGACGTGGGTTGCGGCCTCGGCGAGCAGCGCCTCTGTGTCGGGCGTCGCGCCAGCGCGCAGCTGCACGACCGCCACCACCTCCTGACCCCATCGCTCCGACGGGCGACCAGCGACAACCACGTCGTACACGTCTGGGTGGTGTGCGATGGCTTGCTCGACCTCCTCCGCGAAGATCTTCTCGCCCCCGGAGTTGATCGTGACGGAGTCGCGGCCGTAGAGCTCGATCACCCCTTCGGCGGTGAGGCGCGCGCGGTCGCCGGGCACCGAGTACCGGATGCCGTCGATCACCGGAAAGGTGCGTGCGGTCTTGTCGGCGTCACCGAGGTAGCCGAGCGGCACTCGCCCGCGTTGCGCGAGCCATCCGATGTCCTCGTGTCCGGCCTCCAGCGCCAGCGAGAGGTCGTCGCTCACGATGGCCGCGCCTGGTCCTGGAGTGAACGTTCCGGTCGTGGCCGACTGGCCTGCCGCGCTCATGTGCGCCATCTGGCTCCCGGTCTCCGACGCGCCCACCGCGTCCATCACCATGACCGTCGGGAGCTGCGCGAGGAACCGGTCCTTGATCGTGGAGTTGAGCGGCGCGCCACCGGAGACGATCATCAGGAGCGACGACAGGTCGTAGGTCTCGCCGTGCGCGACGGAGCGCTCGAGCTCGTCGATCAACGGCCGCCCGAAGGCATCTCCCACGATGAGCAGGATGTTGGCCTTCTCGTGCTGCACCGTCTGCCACACGTCCGCGGCGTCGAATCCGACGGTGTCGCGCTGGATGCAGACGGTGTTCCCGCTGTTCATGGCGTTGAACGCGAGCCAATGCCCGGCCCCGTGCATGAACGGCGGCGCGGGGACCAGGCGCGTCCCGCCGTTGCGCGCGGCGGCGGTGATCGCATCGAGCGATGGCCACTCAGCACCGGTCGCGAGGTCACGGCCGCCCATCGCGCCGACGAAGATGTCGGCCTGCCGCCATAGGACGCCCTTGGGCATCCCGGTGGTCCCGCCCGTGTAGAGGATGTAGAGGTCGTCGGGGCTCCAGTCAGCTGCGGGTCGATCCGCGCTGGCTGCAGCCAAGGCCTCCTCGTACCAGACGGCCCCGTCGAGCAACGGCGCACCGGACCCGTCGTCGACCTGGAGCAGCACCTCGAGGCGCGGGAGATCAGGCATCACCTCCGCGAGCCGGGCCGCGAAGCAGGAGTGGAAGACGATCGCCCGCGCGCCCGAGTCGTTGAGGAGGTAGCGCAGCTCCTCGGCCACGTAGCGGTAGTTGACGTTGAAGGGCGCCACGCGTGCCTTGTACGCGCCAAGCATCGCCTCGAGGTACTCGTTGCCGTTGTGCAGGTAGCACGCAAGGTGCGCCTGGCCCGACTCGTGCCCGGCCAACGCTTCACGCTGGGTCGGCGCGGCGACCCCTTGCGCGAGCAGGTGGTTGGCGAGCCGCCGCGTGCGATCCGTGACCTCGCGGTACGTGAGTCGACGGTCGCGCCACACGATGCACTCGCGATCCGGGATCGCTGCCGCGACTGCCTCGTGCACCTCCGCGAGGTTGAACTCCATGTGTGACCGGCCCCCGTCGTCCGATGTGCGTGTGCGGTCGGACCCTATGGGGTCGCCGGCAGCGCGGCGAACTCGCGCAGAGCCCTCAGCAGCGGGCCCCGTCCGCCGGTGGCACGAGGTCGACCAGGTATCGGGCGATCGCCGCGTCGGCGCACGCCGATGCCCCGAGGGCGATGTGGCCGTCGATCTCAACGGTGAGCAATGCTGCGCTGGCCAGCGCGCGAGCGACGCGGACCGCCTGGTCGTAGGGCGTCGCGACGTCTCCGGTGCTGCCCACCACGAGCGCGGGCGGGGCACCGGCCGCGGTGATCCGATGCGGGACCGACGTCGCCTTCGGCCAGAAGGCGCAGGGGAGCAGCTCGTTGGCGGCGATCCGGCCGAAGCGCGGTGATCGCCGTGCGAGGTCGTCGGCGTCGCGCTGCCACGCGTCGAAGCCGCTCGGGTGCGGCGAGTCGAGGCAGGAGACGATCGCGAACGACGTGTAGGGCACCAGCGCCGTGAACCATCGCGCCATCGTGGCGACACCCGAGAGGTCGCCGTCGAGACCCGATCGCAGCGCGCGGTACAGCTCGGGCCAGCGGCTGCTGCCGTAGGTGGCCGAGAACACTGCGTAGGCGAGCTGCGTCGGTCCGACGCCGGTCGTGCCGAGGTCACCGTCGAGGCGACGAGCCAGCTCGTCATAGGCAGCGCCGACGCCACCCACCGACCGCACGGGGCACGCGGCCCTCGCTGCACAGTCGGCGTCCATCGCCGCGACGACCTCGTCGATCGACTCGACCTGGTTGACCGAGGAGGACACAGACGTGGACTGCGGGTCCACCACGCTGTCGAGCACGAGCGCTCGTACGGACTCGGGGAACGCCTCGGCCCAGCGGAGTCCGAGCAGCGTGCCGTAGGAGAGCCCCACGAAGCTGACCTGCTCCTCACCGAGCGAGCGACGGATCATCTCCACATCGAGCGCGCCCTCACGCGTGCCCAGGTGACCCAAGCGATCGCCCTCGGTCGCGAGGCACTCGTCTGCCACCGCTCGCGCCGCCCCGGCGAGCCGCTGTTCCTCTTCCGGCGAGTCGGGCGCGAGGTCCTCGGCTCGAAACGCGGACACCGTGGCGCCGCAGCGGATCGGTGCGCTCGCCCCGACGCCGCGCGGGTCGAAGCCGATGATGTCGAACCTCGCTGCGACCTCTGGGGTGATCGTGAACCCGCGCCGGACACGACGCACGCCCGAAGCTCCCGGGCCACCTGGGTTCACGAGGAGGCTCCCGATGCGCCGCGCCGGGTCTGTCGCCGGGTGGCGCACCACGGCCAGGTCGAGCGTTCCCAGCGTCAGGTCGGCGTAGTCGATCGGGACCCGCACCGAGCCGCACTGGAAGCCGCCGCCGCACGCGGTCCACTCGACCGGCTGCGCCTCCGGGAGGCTCGTCGTGGTGGTCGTCGAGCTGGGTGCCGGGACAGTCGTGGTCGTCGGGACCGGCGTGGTGCTCGTTCCCACCGGGGCGGCTGCCTCGCTCGCACACGCCGTCAGCGTCGCGAACAGCACAAACCTGGCGGCGGTTCGACGAAAAGGCACTCGTTCACGCTAGAACGCAGACCATGACTCTTACGTTCGGTGTCTTCATCCCGCAGGGCTGGAAGATGGAGCTCTCGTCCATCGCGGACCCGCAGGAGAAGTGGGCCAAGGCCATCGAGGTGGCCGTGCTGGCCGAGGACCTCGGGCTCGACTCCCTCTGGGTGTACGACCACTTCCACAACGTGCCGGTCCCCGCGCACGAGACGATGTTCGAGGCGTGGACCACGCTGGCCGCGATCAGCCAGCGCACGAGTCGCATCAAGCTCGGGCAGATGGTGGGATGCGCGCCGTACCGAAACCCGGGCCTGCTCGCGAAGATCACGTCCAACATCGACGTGATGTCCGGCGGCCGTCTCATCTGGGGGGTCGGCGCTGGTTGGTACGACCACGAGTTCCGCGGCTACGGGTACGACTTCCCCAAGGCCAGCGATCGCATCGGCGTCCTCCGCGAGACCGTCGAGATCGTGAAGGCGATGTGGCGCGACCCCGACGTGTCCTACGAGGGTCGCTACTTCACGCTCGCCGGCGCGCAGTGCGACCCGAAGCCACTGCAGTCGCCACGTCCCCAGATCCTGATCGGGGGCGGAGGCGAGCAGCTCACGCTCAAGGTGGTCGCGCAGCACGCTGACGCGTCGAACTTCGGGGGCAAGCCCGACGAGTTCGCGGCGAAGTGCGAGGTCCTGAAGAAGCACTGCGCGACCGTCGGTCGCGACTACGACGAGATCCAGAAGACGTGGTCGCCAGAGATCTTCATCCGTGAGGACGCCGCCGAGGTCGAACGAGGCGGTTCACGGTCCTTCTGGGGCGAGCCGTTCGAGTCGTGGTCCGCCGGCAACTTGGTGGGCACACCCGAGCAGGTGGTGGCGCGCATCGAGGAGTACCGCGCGCTCGGCTGCACCGGGTTCTACCCGTGGTGCAGCGACTATCCCGAGACGGAGACCGTCCGGCTCTTCGCGGAGAAGGTCATCCCGGCGCTGCGCTAACGACAACTCACTCGTCGTCGCGGAAGAGGTTCTCGCTCACGCAGCTCGGCTT
>JBQTHC010000020.1:0-4362 GCA_052390255.1 Microthrixaceae bacterium | reverse complement strand
GTGTCGTAGAGGAGCGCACGCGACGCCTCGAGGGCCACGTGCGTGTCGACGAGCCGGTCGGCCACCGCCTGGAACGCCGCGATCGGCGCGCCGAACTGCTCGCGCTCGCGTGCGTAGGCGATCGTGTCGTCGAGCGCGCGGGCGAGCGCACCGAGCTGGGTCGCCATGATCAGCGACCGCTCCCACTCCATCGACGTTGCGAACACCTTCGCACCGCGCCCCTCTCGGCCGAGCACTGCGTCGGCGCCGACCGGCACGTCGGTCAGGGAGATCTCCGCCATCGGCGAGGTGCGCAGACCGAGCTTGTCGATCGGCGACTCAACGACGAGGCCAGGTGTGCCGGCTTCCACGAGGAACGCGCTCACACCGAGGGGCCCCTCGCTGCCGGGGCTGCGGGCGAACACGATGAACAGGTCGGCGAGCGGGGAGTTCGTGATGAAGGTCTTGCGCCCGTTGAGCACCCAGCCGTGGTCGGTGCGCGTGGCCGTGGTGCGCAGCGAGAACGCGTCGCTGCCCGAGCCCGGTTCGGTCATCGCGTGCAGGCCGATCCACTCGCCGCGGCTCAGCCGGGCGAGGTAGCGGTCTTGCTGGTCGGTGCTGCCGTGGTGCCACAGCGGCACGACCGAGCTCCACAGGTGCGCGTTGATCGAGAAGGTGAGGCCGAAGTCGGCGCAGCCGTAGCCGACCGCCTCGAGCGCGGCCGCGGTGGTGACGCGGTTCGCGTCGGACCCGTCGAACGCGGCCGGCGCGGGCAGTCCGCACAGGCCCATCGCGGCGGCTTTCGCCCAGCCGTCGGCCCAGAAATCGCCTGCCGCATCGCGCGTGCGGAGGAGTGGATCGTCGAGCTGGTCGGCCGCGAAGCGCTGCACCGACTCGGTGAACGCACGCTGCTCGTCAGTCAGCCACGCAGAGGGTCGCAGCGGCACAGGGGCTCCCAAGATGGCCGAATCCGGTCGTTATAGTAGCGACGCCATCCGGCAGCACCGTCGATCCGGAGACTCCCGTGAGCGCCACTGGTCCCATCGCAGACTTCATCCGGCGCGAGCTCCTCTACGACCCCGACGCCGCGCTCGACGACAACACCGTGATCTTCCCGGACCTCATCGACTCGCTCGGGATCATGGAGGTCGTCGACTTCCTCGAAGAGCACTTCTCGATCGACATCGGCGACGACGAGCTCCTGGCCGACAACTTCGCCACGCTCGGCGCCATGTCTGCGTTGATCGCCCGCAAGTCCTGATGGCGAGGTCGCGGCGCCGCCGCATCAACGAGCGGCTCCGACTCAACCGGCTCGCGATCGGCGGCTGGGCGGCCCAGGCGCTCTTCGCGGCCAACCAGCTCGGCGTGTTCGAGCTGCTCGCGCGGCGCGGTCCGCTTGACGCGGCCGCGATTGCGGCTGAGCTCGGCACCGAGGTGGACGCCACGCGGCGCCTCCTGGGTGCGCTCGCGGCGATCGACCTCGTGGACCACGTCGACGGCGATCGCTTCGCGAACTCCTACGCCACGAGCGAGTTCCTCGTGCCGGGCACGCCCGAGTCGATGACCACGTGGGTGTCGCTCATCGGCCAGTGGAACCAGACCTTCGCGAACCTGCCGGAGTCGGTCCGCACCGGCACGCCTGCGGAGGTGCCCGAGGAGCACCTCGGCCAGAGCGACGACTACACGCGCCGCTTCATCATCGGCATGCACGACTACGCGATCGGCCCCGGCAAGGAGCTCGCCCGCCACCTCGACCTGTCGGCCAGCGAGCGGCTGCTCGACATCGGCGGCGGCCCGGGGACCTACTCCGTGCTCCTCGCCGAGGCGAACCCGAGCCTGCGCTGCACCGTGTTCGACCTGCCCGAGGTGGTGGCGATCGCGCGCGAGGTGATCGCCGAGCGCGGCCTGTCGGATCGCATCGACACCGCCCCCGGCGACTACCACCACGACACACCACCGTCGGGCTTCGACACGGTCCTCGTGTCGAACACGCTCCACCAGGAAGACGACGACACCTGTGTGCAGATCCTGCGCAAGGCGTACGACGCGGTCGATCCGGGCGGCACGTGCGTGGTGCACGCGATGTTCCTCAACGAGGAGGGCGACGGCCCGCTGTGGCCCGCGCTGCACAACCTGCTGATGCTGCTCGTGTACCGCGGCGGCCGTGCCTACAGCGTGGGCCAGACGAAGGCGCAGCTCGCCGCGGCCGGCTTCGAGGACCCGCAGCACCACCGCATGTCGTTCTTCAACGCCGGCTCCTACGTCACCGCCCGAAAGCCGGCCTAGACGCGAAGCGGGAGCCCCGAAGGGCTCCCGCTTCAACGTGTCTCAGACTCCGGCGAGTCGGATCAGTTGTACTGCGTCCCGTTGACACACACCGCAGGTCCGCCGCCCTTCCCGCCCGACCCGATCCGGCCGTCGACGGCAGCGGTGCTGTGGTGGCCAGCGATGGATCCGGACTGCTTGGAGGCGTCGCCGCTGGCAACGATCCAACCGTTGCTGCCGTAGGTTCCGACCGAGCCGCTGGTGCCGGAGGGAAGGATCACATTCGTGGGGCCCACTGCCGTTCCACCCGTCGGGTTGGCATGAGGGCTGCAAACCTTGGTGGTGTGCGCCGACGCGGGACCCGAAGCCAGCAGGGTTGCAGCGAAGGCGGCTGCGGCCGCTCCGCCCAGGATGCGCTTGATCATGAGGTGCTCCTCCAGAGGAATCGATGTGACGTGCACGAGCGGGCCAGACTCCTGCGGAGATCCCCAGCGGTCGCCCTAGCCCCGCTCCTACTACGCCGCCGGGACCAGCCGTTCCTGCCAGATCTGAACGGTTTGTCACACTTTCGGCCATTCAGGCGCCATCTGTGGTCGAACGGCCTCGGAGCGTGCTCATACCGTCGGCCCCTGCCCGGCTCCACGGCGCCCCCGGGCGCATCGTTTCCGCCGGTGATGCCCGTGCCGATTTCTCTCGCTCCGGCCGAGCTCAGGCGTTCAGCCGGGTCCGGAACCTGCCGATGGTGGGATGTGGCAAGCGCAGTGGTTTCTCGCCGGCATCAGCATCCCCACGGCACGGTCGAGTCGACCATGGGCTCGGGGGTCTGCTTCGCGTTGACCGCGGTGCACCTCGCCCTCGCATGGATCATCGTGTTCTCGCTCAAGATCGGTCCCGTCATCGCCACCGTCGATGCGAGCGCCGGGCACGGAGTCCATGCCGGTGATCTCCTCGCGGTGCCGCTCGCCTGCCTCGCGCTGGCGCTCGGCGCAGTGGGCATCCAGGGCGGCGGCGCCCGTCACCAGCAGGCGGCGAACGGGCTGGTTCGAGCTTCGCTGTAGATCAAAGGACCGGCTGCGACAGGGAAGTCGCCCGCCGGGGCAGAACATGGTGGTCCATGCGCCGCTTCGCCGTCCTGCTCGTCGCCGTGGCGCTCGCGTCCACGGCGTGCAGCAAGCCGGAGCGCCCCACCCTCGATGACGTCGCGGGCACGATCGGCCCGTCGGCCAGCGACGGCTCGTCTGGATCCCCGAGCACCACGGCCGCCGGTGGCGCCTCCACGACCTCCACGTCACCCCCGGCGTCGAGCGGGGGAGGCAACGAGCAGGTTCCACCCGACCCCGCCGCGGCCGAGGTGGTCGACGTCTACTTCGACGCCTTGCTGGCGCAGGACTTCGAGGCGGCCGAGCGTGCCAGCACGGGCGGCGCTCGGTTCATGGTGCGCGTGCGCGACCTCGTGGCCCACTACAACGCCGCCCGCGACGGCGTGACCGAGCTGAAGTACCTCGAGCGGTCCTTCAAGGTGGCGTCCAGCGCTCGCGACACGGTCGCGTACGTGGGCAAGGCCCGTCTCGACTCGAGGGTGTCGGGACCGGCCGGCGATCCCTACACCGAGTCAGAGCTCTTCGAGAACCCGGTGGCGGCCGTGCAGGCAGGGCGCTGGGCCGTGGCGGCGTACCTCTACAAGGGCGAGCCGCTCGAGCTCCATCCCGCGTCGTCGAGAGCGTCGGTCGGAGGCGTCGAGCTCCGCCTGGCCGGTGCACTGGGCTTCGGCACCTCCACGGGCGTCATCGTGGATCTCGTGCCGGACGGCGACCACAGCATCAAGGTGGAGGAGGCGCGCATCCGCTACGCCGACGGCAGTGTCGGCGCCTCGACCCTCGGCGCTCTCATCTCCGAGGAGCCCGCGGCGCTGTACTACCGATACGACCGCAGCGCCTCGCGCCCGGTCACGTGGGAGGGGACGGTGACGGTCGACGGCGGAACCACGAGCGCGGTCACGAAGAAGGTGTCGCTGAAGTTCTCTTGAGTGCGCCCACCGTCGTGGGGGGGGGGGGTGGGGTGGGGGTGAGGGCCACAACCCCCCCCCAAACCCCGGGGGGGGGGGGGGCCCCCCGCCCC
>JBQTHC010000019.1:0-43129 GCA_052390255.1 Microthrixaceae bacterium | reverse complement strand
GTCTTCGACCGTGGCGGCAACCTCTACCACGGGCGTGTGGCGGCAGTCGCCGACGCCGCCCGCGACGCTGGACTGGAGCTCTAAGGATGTTTCGCACTCGCAAGCAGAGCTTGCTCGGCGAGCTGATGGCGTCTGCGCCGACACGGCGAAGCCGGATCGGCTCCGACACTGAGGGAAGAAGCTGATGGCAAACGGAACTGGACCCCGTCGAGATCGCGAGCGCGAGCCGCGCGAGAACCCGCGCGCGTCCAGCGACGCGTCGCTGCGCGAGTCCCGCGTGATCAACATCAACCGCGTCGCCAAGGTCGTGAAGGGTGGTCGCCGCTTCAGCTTCACCGCGCTCGTCGTGATCGGCGACGGCCACGGTCGTGTCGGTCTCGGCTACGGCAAGGCGAAGGAGGTGCCGCTCGCGATCCAGAAGGGCACGGAGGAGGCTCGCAAGAACCTCTTCCAGGTGCCGCTCGCTGGTTCCACGGTCACCCACGAGATCATCGGTCGCGAGGGCGCCGGACGCGTCCTGCTCAAGCCTGCCGCCCCGGGCACCGGCGTGATCGCCGGCGGCGCTGCGCGCGCGATCCTCGAAGAGGCCGGTGTGCACGACGTTCTGTGCAAGTCGCTCGGCTCGTCCAACCACATCAACGTGGCTCGCGCCACGATCGCCGGTCTGAAGGGTCTCAAGCGTCCCGACGAGGTCGCCCGGCTGCGCGGGCTCGACGCGGACGCCTTCGTCCCCAAGGGGATGCTCGCGGCCTACAAGGACAGCGAGCGCGGGCCGCAGCGCGCGCCGGAGGAGGTGGCCTGATGGCTGATGCAGCGACGATCAAGGTCACGCAGACCCGGTCGGCGATCGGGAGCAAGCCGAAGCAGCGCGGCACGCTGCGCGCCCTCGGTCTCGGCCGCATCGGCAAGACCAACACGTTGCCAGACCGCCCCGAGATCCGAGGGATGCTGGCCCGCGTGCCGCACCTCGTCTCGGTCGAGGAGAACGCATGACCATCAAGATCCACGATCTGCAGCCGGTGCCCGGCTCGAACCGCCGCAAGAAGCGCGTCGGTCGAGGCATCGGTGGCAAGGGCGGGAAGACCGCCGGCAGGGGCACGAAGGGTCAGAAGGCCCGCAACAAGGTCCCGGCGACCTTCGAGGGCGGGCAGATGCCGCTGCACATGCGCATCCCGAAGCTGAAGGGGTTCAACAACCCGTTCCGCGTGGAGTACCAGGCCATCAACCTCGACGTCGTCGACGGGACCGATCTCGCCGAGGTGAGCCCCACCACGCTCCACGCAGCCGGTCTCACGCACAAGGGCGCGCTCGTCAAGGTCCTGGGCCGCGGCGAGATCACCCGGGCCGTGACCGTGAAGGCGCACGCCTTCTCGAAGTCAGCCGAAGCAGCCATCGTCGCCGCGGGCGGTACCGTGGAGATCTTGCCGAAGCCGTGGGGCGATCGCCGTCCGCCGGTGCAAGGCAACCAGTTCGCCAACCGCTGATCGAGTTCGTCCGCTGCCGCTGGCAGCGCCGCTGACCAGGAGCCCAGCCCGTGCTGTCCAGCGTCCGCAACACCTTCAGGGTCCCCGACCTCCGGGGGAAGATCTTCTTCACCCTGGTGATGATCGCGGTGTACCGGATCGGCGCGTTCCTCCCCGCACCCGGCATCGACCTCGACGCCGTGCAGGAGCTCAAGCGCCAAGCCGACCAGGGTGGCGGAGTGGTGGGGTTCCTCCAGCTGTTCTCGGGCCAAGCGCTCACCCAGTTCGCGCTGTTCGCACTGGGGATCATGCCGTACATCACGAGCTCGATCATCATGCAGATCCTCACGGTGGTGATCCCGAAGCTCGAAGAGTGGCAGCAGATGGGCGCCGTTGGGCAGCGCAAGATCACGCAGTGGACGCGCTACCTCGCGGTGTCGATCGCGCTGCTGCAAGCCACCGGCCTCGCCTTCCTGTTCCACAACGGCGGCGGCGGGCTTCTCGGCGGCAACGGCAACACGACCGGGCTCGACGTCCTCCCCAACTTCACGCCGTTCCGAGTGATCATCGTCGTGCTGACGCTCACCGCTGGCACTGCGCTGCTGATGTGGATGGGCGAGCTCATCAGCCAGCGCGGGATCGGCAACGGCATGTCGCTCCTCATCTTCGCCTCGGTGGTGAGCTCGTTCCCGGGTGCGGGTGCTCGCCTCAACGCGGAGAAGGGCACCCCTCTTCTTCTGATGCTGTTGTTCCTCGCGATCGTGCTCCTCGTCGGCATCGTCTTCATCGAGCAAGGGCAGCGGCGTGTCCCGGTGCAGTTCGCGAAGCGGGTGGTCGGTCGGCGGATGTACGGCGGTCAGAGCACCTACATCCCGCTCAAGGTGAACCAGTCCGGGGTGATCCCGATCATCTTCGCGAGCTCGGTCCTCTACCTGCCGATCCTGCTCACGAACGTCCTGCCACCAAGGGGCTGGGGCGCGTCGGTGCAGCGATGGGTGACCAACAACCTCGTGCAGCCCGACTCGATCTTCTACGTGCTCAGCTACGGCCTGCTCATCATCGGATTCGCGTACTTCTACACCGCGATCGCGTTCGATCCGGCCCAGCAGGCCGAGAACATCCGCAAGCAGGGCGGCTTCATCCCGGGCATCCGGCCCGGGCCGCAGACCGAGCGCTACCTCGGGCGGATCCTGTCGAGGATCACGCTGCCCGGTGCGCTGTTCGTCGCGTTCATCGCGCTCTTGCCCTCGCTCCTCCTCGCCTTCGCTGACGTCCGGAACTTCCCCTTCGCTGGCACCTCGATCCTCATCGCCGTGGGCGTCGCGCTCGAGACGATGAAGCAGATCGACAGCCAGCTGATGATGCGCAACTACGAGGGCTTCCTCAAGTGAGGACGCCGGGGGTCCAGCGGTGATCCCCGGAGCCCGGCTGGTGCTGCTGGGTCGCCAGGGTGCAGGCAAGGGAACGCAGTGCGTTCGCCTCTCGCGCCACTACGTCGTCCCCCACATCTCCACGGGCGACATGCTCCGATCCGCGGTGCGCGAAGGCACGGAGTTCGGCCGTCGAGCCCAGGAGATCATGGACCAGGGCGAGCTCGTGTCCGACGAGATCATGGGTGGCGTCGTCGACGAGCGCCTCGACCGCGACGACACGCGCCATCGCGGCTACATCCTCGACGGGTTCCCGCGCACCGTCGGCCAAGCCGAGATCCTCGCCAAGATCACGGCGGATGCCCCGCTCGATCTCGTGATCGACCTCGTCGTGCCCACCGCGATCGTGCTCGAGCGCCTGGCCAGCCGACGTGTCTGCACCGACTGCGGGGCCAACTACTCCGTCGACGCGCCGCCCAAGTACGGCTGGGTGTGCGACAACTGCGGCGGTGACGTCGTGCAGCGCGCCGACGACACCCCCGAGGCGATCCAGAAGCGTCTCGACCTCTACGAGCGCGAGACCGCGCCCTTGATCGAGTGGTACGCAGACCGCGATCTGCTGGTTGAGGTCGACGGGCTCGGGGCGGCCGAGGACGTCACCTCGCAGCTGATCCTCGCGATCGACGCACGACGCGCCTGAGGTCGAACGTGAAGCGTTCCGCGTCCGACCTCGCGAAGATGCGCGAGGCGGGGCGCGTCGTCGCGGAGATGCACGATCGCATCCGCGCCGCGATCCGACCCGGCGTCACCACCGGAGCACTCGACCAGATCGGGCGGGAGGTGCTCGAGCGTCGAGGGGCGCGCTCGAACTTCCTCGGCTATGGCCACCCGCCGTTTGCTGGGGTCATCTGCGCGTCGCCGAACGACGTGATCGTGCACGGGATCCCAGGTCCACGAGTGCTCGACGAGGGCGACATCGTGTCGATCGACTGCGGTGCGATCGTGGCCGGATGGCATGGCGATGCCGCGTTCACGGCCGGGGTAGGGACGATCGACGCTGCCGCGACTCGGCTGATCGAGGCGACCGAGCGCGCGCTCGCGGCGGGCATCGCGGCGATGCAACCCGGCGGACGCCTGTCCGACATCGGCGCGGCCGTGCAGCAGAGCGCAGAGTCCGCGGGGTTCTCCGTGGTGCGCGAGTACACGGGACACGGGATCGGGATGGCAATGCACGAGGACCCGGACGTGCCCAACTGGGGACGTCCCGGCAAAGGGCGCAAGCTCGGACCCGGCCAGACGTACGCGGTCGAGCCGATGGTGTGTGCCGGGCGGGCCGACACGGTCCTGCTCGACGACGGGTGGACCGTCGTCACCGCGGACAAGGGCTGGGCGGCCCACGCGGAGCACACGATCGCGATCACCGACGACGGGCCCGCCATCCTCACGTTGCCCTGAGCGCCACCGGCGGGCGACCGCTTGCGCGCACCCGCGGGCGTCGCGCCGGTCATGATGACGCCATGCCCGAGCCCACCCTGATCGTCGTCGGGCAAGGGTACGTCGGTCTCCCGCTGGCGCTGCGGGCAGCCGAGGTCGGCTTCGACGTCCTCGGCTACGACGTCGACGAGGCACGGATCGCCGGCCTGCAGGCTGGGCGCTCCTTCGTGGAGGACGTCACCGACGAGGCGTTGCGGGCCGCGCTCGGGTCGGGCCGGTACCGACCCGCGTCGTCGCTCGACGGCGCGGAGGGCTTCGAGGTCGCGGTGATCGCGGTGCCGACGCCACTGCGAGAGGGAGCGCCGGACCTCGGCTACATCGAGGCTGCCGCTGGATCCCTTGCGCCGCTGCTCCGTCGCGGTGCGACCGTGGTGCTCGAGTCGACGACCTATCCCGGGACCACCGAGGAGCTCGTCGCACCGATCCTCGAGCATGGCTCGGGCTTGGTGGCGGGCCAGGACTTCCACCTCGGCTACTCACCGGAGCGCATCGATCCCGGCAATCGGACGCACACGCTCGTGACCACGCCCAAGGTGGTCTCCGGGATCGACGAGGCGAGCCTTGAAGCTGTGCGAGGGTTCTACAGTCGCATCGTCGAGCGCACCGTGCCGGTGTCCAGCACGAAGGCGGCGGAGCTCACCAAGCTGCTCGAGAACACCTTCCGGCACGTCAACATCGCGCTCGTCAACGAGCTCGCGATGTTCGCGAACGATCTCGGCATCGACATGTGGGAGGCGATCGACGCCGCTTCGACGAAGCCGTTCGGCTACCTGCGCTTCACCCCCGGACCTGGGGTCGGCGGCCACTGCCTCCCTGTGGACCCCAGCTATCTGTCCTGGCAGGTGAAGCGCAGCCTCGGGCTGAGCTTCCGCTTCGTCGAGCTGGCCAACGACGTGAACGACCACATGCCCGACTACGTGGTCCGCCGCCTCGTGGCCGCCCTCAACCGCAGCGCGAAGGCGGTGCGCGGCAGCAGGATCCTGCTCCTGGGCGTCTCCTTCAAGAAGAACGTCGGCGACTGCCGCGAGGCACCGTCTCGGCGCATCGCACAGCTGTTGGCCGACATGGGGGCGGACCTGCATGCCGTCGATCCGCACGTGGACGCGGCCGACTTCCCGCCGGGCGCGACGCCGGTCGAGCTCACCGCGGACGAGCTCACCGCGGCCGACGCGGTGGTCGTGCTCGTCGACCACGACGCGTTCGACGCGGCGATGGTCACCGAGAACGCGCGTCTCGTCCTCGACACCCGCGGCTGGCTCCCGTCCGGGGCTGGCGTGGAACGACTCTGATGCGCGTGGTCGTGACCGGGGGCGCCGGGTTCATCGGTGCGAACCTCTGCCGCCACCTGCTCGCGGCAGATGGCGTCGGTGAGGTCGTCGTGCTGGATGACCTCTCATCGGGGACCACGACCAACCTCGACAGCCTCGCGGTCGAGCGTCATGTCGGCTCGATCCTCGACGACGAGATCCTCGACGCAGCGTTCGCCGGTGCGGCTTCTGTCGTCCACCTGGCAGCGCGACCGTCGGTTCCCCGGTCGATCGCGGATCCGCTCGCGACGCACGACGTGAACGCGACGGGCACCGCGAAGGTGCTCGAGGCGGTGCGCCGTCACGACGTGGCGCACCTGGTCGTGGCGTCATCCAGCTCGGTCTACGGGGCCAACCCCACCTTGCCCAAGCACGAGGACCTTCCGACCTCGCCACGCTCGCCCTACGCGGCCTCGAAGCTGGCGGCCGAGGCGTACACGCTCGCATGGGCCGACGTGTGGGGGTTCGACGCGCTCGCACTGCGGTTCTTCAACGTGTTCGGACCCTTGCAGGCCGCGGGGCACGCGTACGCAGCGGTCATCCCGTCCTTCGTCGAGGCCGCGCTCGCAGGGCAGAGCGTGGAGGTGCACGGTGACGGGCGTCAGACGCGCGACTTCACCTTCGTCGACACCGTCTGCGCGGTGCTGACCGAGGCGGTCACTCGTCGCGTTGGGATGGACAAGCCGGTGAACCTCGCGTTCGGAGGCCGCCACGATCTGCTCGCCGTGCTGGATCTGCTCGAGGAGATCCTCGATCGACCCGTCGAGCGCCACCACGTGGCGCCACGCGCTGGCGACGTGCGCGACTCGCAGGCCGATCGGTCACGCCTGATGGAGCTGTTCCCGGGCGTCTCGCCCGTGCCGCTCGAAGAGGGGCTGCGTCGAACGGTGGAGTGGTTCCGCTCGACTGAGTGACGCGCGCACCGCGCTCCGCGTCGCGCGCGCGGAGCAAAGGGAACAACCTGTTCACTGTCGGTGAGATCGACGCGCGCGGGCGCCGGAATGTGTCCGGAGGCCAACACTTTTCTGAGCACGCTCAGCGGTCGTGAAGTACCGTTCAGCGCCAGGGAGGGGGGCGAGGTGCTGTGCTCTAACCCGTTCCGCAGCAGGACTGTTCCGCCGCCAGTCCACCCCACACACCACCACATCGAACTCGGGGGATCATCGTGCGACAGCGGGTTGCCACGGAACGTGCGGAGGGCACCGACATCGGTGTTCCCGGCATGGTGTACCGGTGGGTTCAGCGGACCGACAACCTGAGCTTGATGCTCCTCGACATCGGCATCGTCGCCGTTGCGTGGCTTCTCGGGTTCGCAGCGGGCTTCGCGTCGCGCGTCCCGCTCGACGTGCAGAACCGAGCCGTGCTCGTTCTCGGGCTGCCCGTTCTCGTACAGGTCGTGGTCAACCGCGTCGCAGGGCTGTACGGGCCGGTCTGGCGGTACGCCTCCGTCGAGGAGGGCATCCGCGTGATCGTGGCCGTGGTCGCGGGCACCGCGTCGTCGACCGTGCTGCTCGTCGCCGTGGCGCGCGTGACGAGCATCACGCTCCCGCTGCTCACGGCACCGCCCGTGGCAGCGTTGCTGGTGCTGCTTGGCTACGGCGGTGTGCGCTTTCAATCCCGACTGTTCGCGATCGAACGTCAGCGAAGCCGGAGCGAGAAGCCGGTCAAGGCGCTGATCATCGGCGCCGGCAGCGCCGGCGCGGCGCTCGCGTATGAGCTGACCGACACGGAGTCCGGGCGCGACGTGTGCGTCGTGGGGTTCGTGGACGACGACGTGCGGATGCGCCGCCGGTCCGTACGGGGCATCCCGGTGCTCGGCGACACGACGATGCTCGAGGCGCTGTGCACCACGCACCACATCGATCGCATCCTCATCGCGCTTCCGGGGACCGACAAGGAGGACACCAAGCCGATCGTCGATCGCGCGTTGCGCACGAACGCGCAGGTCAAGGTGCTCCGGCCGGCGAGCGACCACGACTCGGGACTCTCGCGCCACGTCCGAGACCTCGATCTCACCGACCTCCTCGGTCGGGAGGCCGCACCGGTCGACTCGGAGGACATCGCCCACTACCTCCAGGGCGCCACGGTCCTGATCACCGGCGCGGGTGGTTCGATCGGCGCCGAGATCTCGCGCCAGGTCGCGCGGTACAAGCCCGGCCGGCTGTTGCTGCTCGACCGCGACGAGACGCTGTTGCACGAGGTGGCGATCGGTCCGCTCGCGGATGCCGAGACGGTCCTCCTCGACATCGGCGATCACCAGCGGATCGAGGAGCTGTTGCGTCGCACGCGACCGCAGGTGGTCTTCCACGCCGCCGCCAACAAGCACGTGCCGATCCTCGAGCGCCACCCTGCACAGGCCGTGATGACCAACGTGCTGAGCACGTGGTCGCTCGCCAACGCCGCCGCGGCCAACGGGTGCCAACGCTTCGTGCACCTCAGCACGGACAAGGCCGCCCATCCGTGCTCGGTGATGGGAGCGACGAAGCGCGCCGCTGAGCAGGTGGTGGTGGGTGTGGGCCGCAAGCACGAGCTTCCCTACGTGGCCGTGCGGTTCGGGAACGTGCTGGGCAGCCGTGGATCCGTCGTGCCCACGTTCATGCGACAGATCCTCGAAGGTGGCCCGGTCACCGTCACGAGCTCCCGCATGACGCGGTACTTCATGACGATCCCAGAGGCCGTGAGCCTGGTCCTCCAGTCGGGCGCGATGGCGGCCGACGGAAAGACGTTCCTGCTCGACATGGGTGAGCCGGCCTCGATCCTCGCGCTGGCGCGACAGATGATCCGTCTCGCTGGCCTGCGACCGGACGAGGACATCAAGATCGAGATCACCGGACCGCGACCGGGCGAGCGGCTGCACGAGAGCCTTCAGGACGAGGCCGAGGAGCTCGAACCCGCGGGCCATCCGTCGATCTCGGGACTTCGGCCACGCGTGTCGCTCGAGTGGGACGAGCTGGTCGCCTGCATCGAGGAGCTCGAGCGCCTCTGTGCGGTCGGCGCCGAGGCCGAGGTTCGCGCTGCGCTCGTCGACATGCTGAACCGCGGCGGCGTCCACTGCGTGCTGGACCAGCCGGCGCCGGCGGAGACTGCTGCCGTGCCCGCGGAGACCGCGCCCGCCGTGAACGGGTCCGCGCACAGCTCGGCGGACACGGTGGTGTCCGAGCGGGTCGATGCCGCGATCCGGATCGACCTCGACGAGCTGGCCCGCACGCCGCAGCGACGAGTTCCCGAGCGACTCACGGTGTTGGGCGGGCCACGTCTCGACATGTCGGTGATCCCGTTCGCGCGCCCGGCGCGCCCCGACCTCGATCGAGTGGTGCGCCTGTACAAGCCCGCCTATGAGAGCGGGATGCTCACCAACGGCAGGCTCGTGCGCCGACTCGAGGAAGAGGTGGCCGAGTTCCTTCGTGTGGAGCACGTGGTCGCCGTCAGCTCGTGCACGTCGGGGCTGATGCTCGCCTTGCAGGCGCTGGTCGAGGGTCGACTCGGTCCGGTCGTGCTGCCGAGCTTCACCTTCTCGGCGTCGGCACATGCGGTTGCGTGGAACCAGCGGACCCCTCGCTTCGTGGAGAACGACCCGCTGAGCTTCCAGATGGACATGGACCACGCGGCGGCCGAGATCCACGGCGCGAGCGCGATCCTGGCCACGCACGTCTTTGGTGCGCCGTGCGATCCGGAGGCAGTCGAGGCGTTGGGCGCCGCAGCCGGGGTGCCCGTGGTGTTCGACGCCGCGCACGCGATCGGTGCCACGACCCGCGCTCGACCCATCGGCGGGTTCGGCAACGCGGAGGTGTTCAGCCTCACCCCGACCAAGCCCATGGTGGCGGGCGAGGGTGGGTTGATCGCCACGAACGACGACGAGCTGGCCGCGCGGCTGCGGATCGGTCGGGACTACGCCAACCCCGGCGACTACGACACGCGCTTCGTCGGGCTCAACGCCCGCATGTCCGAGTTCCACGCGGCGATGGCCCTCGAGTCCCTCGCGATGCTGGCATCGACGCTCGAGCGCCGCCGCGAGCTCGCGACGCGCTACATCGCTGGGCTCCGCGACGTGCCCGGCATCCGTCCCCAGCTGATCCCGCTCGACGATGCGTCGACCTACAAGGACTTCACCGTCGCGGTCGACCCGTCCGAGTTCGGGATCAGTCGAGATCAGCTCGTGACCGTGCTGGCGACCGAGGGGATCGACACGCGGAACTACTTCGATCCGCCCGTGCATCGCCAGCGCGCGTACTGGCACGAGGGCCAGACGTGCTTGCCGACGGCCGAGGCGTCGAGTCGCAGCGTCGTGTCGCTCCCGCTGTACCCAGAGCTGAGCGACGTCGAGATCCAGGCAGTCCTGGCCACCATCCGACTCGCCCATGAGCACGCCAGCGAGCTCGCGGCCACCCTCGATCGGGTGGATGCGCCCTCGGTGGTCGTCTGACCTCTGGTCGCAGTGCTGGGCGGCGCGATCGCGCTGCCGGGGCCAGCGAGAGCGCTAGGGTGACGACCGGCTGCAGCTGGCTGTGGCAGCGGCAGCGCGTCAAGTTGGCCTGGTGGCCGGCCCGCGCTAGCATCTCCCTTCGGCCCTGGGTCGACTTCGCTGTCCGCACGCGCCCCGTGCGCTGGGCGGACATCGGCCCGTCACGAATCTGCAGGAGCACCACCCTGGCGAAGCCCAAGGAAGACGCGATCGTCCTGGAAGGGACTGTGACCGAGCCCCTCCCGAACGCGATGTTCCGGGTGGAGCTGGAGAACGGTCACAAGGTCCTCGCCCACATCTCCGGGAAGATGCGCATGCACTACATCCGAATCCTCCCGGGGGATCGCGTGCAGGTGGAGCTCACCCCCTACGACCTCACCAGAGGTCGGATCACCTACCGGTACAAGTGAACGAGAGCCCGCGATGAAGGTTCGACCCAGCGTCAAGAAGATGTGTGAGAAGTGCAAGGTGATCCGGCGCCACGGAAGCGTTCGCGTGATCTGCACGAACCCCCGGCACAAGCAGCGCCAGGGCTGAGCGAGAGACAGGCAGGCACCACCGCACATGGCACGAATCGCCGGCGTCGACATCCCCCGCGAGAAGCGGCTGGAGATCTCGCTCACCTACATCTTCGGCGTCGGTCGTACGACCGCCCAGAAGATCTGTGACGAGCTCGGCCTCGATCGCAGCACCCGCGTGCGCGATCTCACCGACGAGGAGGTCAACAAGGTCCGCGCCTTCGTCGACCAGAACCTCGAGGTGGAAGGCGACCTGCGCAGGGAGATCCAGCAGGACATCCGCCGCAAGATGGAGATCGGCTGCTGGCAGGGCTTGCGCCATCGCAAGGGCCTGCCGGTTCGGGGTCAGCGCACCCAGACCAACGCGCGCACCCGCAAGGGACCCAAGAAGACCGTCGCCGGCAAGAAGAAGGTCAGGAAGTAATGGCAAAGCCCAAGCCAGGCGGTCGGCGGCCGCGCAAGCGCGAGCGTCGCAACGTCTCCCACGGCATCGCGCACATCAAGAGCTCCTTCAACAACACGATCATCACGATCACGGACCTCGAGGGGAACGTCTTGTCGTGGGCCTCGGCGGGCAACGTCGGCTTCAAGGGCTCGCGCAAGTCCACCCCGTACGCCGCGCAGATGGCGGCCGAGAAGGCGGC
This sequence comes from Microthrixaceae bacterium, assembly GCA_052390255.1. Taxonomy (GTDB): domain Bacteria; phylum Actinomycetota; class Acidimicrobiia; order Acidimicrobiales; family VFJN01; genus VFJN01. The sequence goes on along the minus strand of JBQTHC010000019.1, from coordinate 31,871 downwards.
CCGCGGCGCGATGGAGCACGGCGTGCGCAAGGTCGACGTGCAGGTCAAGGGCCCGGGGTCCGGCCGAGAGACCGCGATCCGCTCGTTGCAGAGCACCGGGATCGAGGTCACGGGCATCAAAGACGTCACCCCCGTCCCCCACAACGGCTGCCGCCCTCCCAAGCGGCGCCGAGTCTGAGGCCAGGAGCCATGGCTCGCTACACCGGACCCAAGGTCAAGATCTCCCGCCGTCTCGGCGTCAACATCTTCGAGAACGAAAAGGGTCGCAAGGCGCTCGAGAAGCGGCCGTACCCGCCGGGCGAGCATGGTCGCTCGCGCCGTCGGCAGCCCTCCGAGTACTCGATGCAGCTCCAGGAGAAGCAGAAGGCCAAGCACATCTACGGCCTGCTGGAGCGCCAGTTCGAGAACCTCTACAAGGAGGCGACCCGTCAGAAGGGCGTCACCGGCGAGAACCTGCTGCGCATGCTCGAGCAGCGACTCGACAACATCGTCTTCCGCGCCGGCTGGGCGCGGACCCGGCCGCAGGCTCGGCAGTTCGTGAACCACGGGCTCGTCGACGTCAACGGTCGCCGGGTCGACATCCCGAGCTACCGCGTCAAGAAGGGCGACGTGGTCTCCCTGCGCGCGAAGAGCCAGGCCATGATCGTCATCCAGCACAACCTCGACACGCTCGACGTGCGTCTGCCTGCCTGGTTCGACGCCGGCGAGGGTGGCAAGTCGATCACCGTGCGCGAGCTTCCGCTGCGCGAGCAGATCGATGTGCCCGTGCGCGAGCAGCTCATCGTCGAGCTGTACTCCAAGTAGTCCGTCGTTTCCCCCCGCCGCCACCGATCATCGAGGTAGCAGACCATGCTCGTCATCCAGCGCCCCACCGTCGAGGCGATCGGCGAGGCCGAAGGCAACCGCCAGCGCTTCTCCGTGAGCCCGTTGGAGCCCGGCTTCGGCCACACCCTGGGAAACTCCCTGCGGCGCACGCTGCTGTCGTCGATCCCGGGCGCGGCGATCACGCAGCTTCGCTTCGATGACGCCCTCCACGAGTTCGACACGATCGCGGGCGTCACGCAAGACGTCACCGACATCATCCTCAACCTCAAGGACCTCGTCCTGATCTGTCACAGCGACGAGCCGGTCACGCTGCGCCTCGACGCGAAGGGCCCCGCGGAGATCACCGCCGCCGACATCGCGCAGACCTCCGACGTCGACATCCTCAACCCGGAGATGCCGATCGCGACGCTCAACAAGTCGGCGCGGCTCGCGGTGGACATCACGGTGTCGAAGGGCCGCGGATACGTCTCCGCCGATCGCAACAAGTCGAGCCAGACGATCGGCGTGATCCCCGTCGACTCGATCTTCTCGCCGGTGCGCCGGGTGGCGTTCCAGATCGAGCCCACGCGGGTGGAGCAGTCCACCGAGTACGACCGCCTCGTCCTTGACATCGAGACCGATGGTTCGATCTCGCCGCGCGAGGCCCTCGCGTCCGCCGGCGACACGCTGCGCTCCCTCGTCGGCCTCGTGGCCGAGATGAGCGACGAACCGCAGGGTCTCGAGCTCGGCGAGATGGCCACGGTCACCGCCGGCTCGCCCGATCTCGACCTGCCGATCGAGGACCTCGATCTGTCTGAGCGTCCGCGCAACTGCCTGAAGCGGGCACAGGTCAACTCGATCGGCGAGCTGCTCCTGAAGACCGAAGACGACCTCCTGGCCATCACCAACTTCGGCCAGAAGTCGCTCGACGAGGTCATCGAGAAGCTGAACGAGCGCGGCCTGGCGCTGCGCACGAGGGACTGAGGCGACGATGCCGGCAACACCGAAGAGGGGTCGCCGCTTCGGCGGAAGCTCGCAGCACCAGCGCCTGATGATGGCAAACCTGGTCGCGTCGCTCGTGGCCGCCGAGGGGATCGTCACCACGGAGGCGAAGGCCAAGGCGCTCCGCCCGATCGCCGAGAAGGTCATCACGAAGGCGAAGAAGGGTGGTCTCCACAACCACCGCCAGGTCGTGTCGTACCTCGGCGACAAGGAGATGGCCCACAAGCTCTTCACCGACATCGGCCCGCGCTACGCGGATCGAAACGGCGGCTACACGCGCATCCTCAAGCTCGGAAACCGCCAGGGCGACAACGCCCCCATGGCGCGGATCGAACTCGTCTAGTCGGCGCCGAAGCGGAGCTTCGTCGCCGAGCCAACCCATCTCGGGTCGCCTTCGGCGGCGTCCAAGTCCCGCGGTGTGTCTGCCCGCTCCCCCTTCTTGGCCTCGCGCCTACGGTCTCGTCCTGTGACGCTCTTCGATCTGCCTGACGCTCCCCCTGCATCGCTTGGGGCTCTCGTACGGGTTCGGATGGTGGTCGCGTATGACGGGACGGACTTCCACGGGTTCGCCGATCAGCCCGGGCAACCCACGGTCGCGGGCGTCCTGGCCGACGCGATCTCGCGGATCGTGCGACGCCCCGTCGAGCTGACCTGCGCGGGACGCACCGATGCCGGTGTGCACGCCTGGGGACAGGTCGTCAGCGTCGACGTTCCCGCGGCGACGGATCTCGACCAGCTCCACCGCTCCCTGCTCAAGCTGTGCGGACCGCGCATCGTGGTGAGGGAGGTGGCGCAGGCCGCGGACGACTTCGATGCTCGCTTCTCGGCGCACGCTCGCACGTACCGCTACACGGTCCTCAACCGCGCGGTGCCCGACCCGTTCCTCGCGCGCACGGCGTGGCACGTGACCCGACCGCTCGAGATGGATCTGCTGTCGCTCGGGTGCGATCCGTTCCTCGGGGAGCACGACTTCTCCGCGTTCTGCCGGCGTCCGAAGGCGGCGCCGGGCGAGGCGGTTCCGTCGCTCGTGCGCAGAGTGCTCTCGGCGGGGTGGTCCAGCCCGGCGCAGGACCTGCTTCTGTTCGAGATCACGGCCACGGCGTTCTGCCATCAGATGGTGCGCAGCGTCGTCGGGACGATCGTGTCGGCAGGGCATGGCGAGGTGAAGGCGGGCGAGATCCGAGGGATCCTCGCGAGCGGTGACCGCGCCAACGCAGCGCCGATCGCCCCGCCACACGGGCTCTGCCTGTGGCACGTCGACTATGGCCCGTGACGCCTTCTGCGACGCCCCGACGGTCGCTGGGCAACCAGGTCCGTGCACAGAACGCCCAGAGTTGCGGGCTGTCGCCCCGCGGTCGTAGTTTTGCAGTCCGCTTCCGGGCCTCCCACGCCCGGCACCTCCTCGAGCAGCTCCCAAGGACCCGTCGCGTGCGCACGTACAGCCCCAAGGCAAGCGAGATCACCCGCAAGTGGTACGTGATCGACGCGCAAGACCTCGTCCTCGGCCGCTTGTCCACGGAGGCTGCGCGGATCCTTCGTGGCAAGCACAAGCCCGTGTACGCACCCAACCTCGACCTCGGTGACCACGTGATCGTGATCAACGCCGAGAAGGTCGTCCTCACCGCCAACAAGGCCGACCAGAAGCTCGTGTACCGCCATTCGGGCTACCCAGGTGGCCTGAAGTCGCGCACCTTCGCCGACGCGCAGGCGCGCAAGCCGGAGGACGCCGTGCGCCGCGCGATCCGCGGGATGCTGCCGAAGAACCGTCTCGGCGCGCAGATGCTCACCAAGCTCAAGGTGTACGCCGGCCCCAACCATCCTCACTCGGCGCAGATGCCCGAGCCTCTCGAACTCGCCGCCGCTCGGCGCACCGCGTAGGAGATCCAGTGCCGCAACCGCTGATCCAGTCAACCGGCCGTCGCAAGCAGGCCGTCGCCCGCGTGCGCGTGCGCACGAGCGAGGGTGAGGGCGAGGGCACGATCACCGTCAACAAACGCCCGCTGCAGGACTACTTCCCCTCGCGCACCCACCAGATGATCCTCACCGAACCGCTGCGGGTGACCGAGCTCACCGAGGCGTACGACATCGATGCCACGATCGACGGTGGTGGCCCTACGGGTCAGGCCGGTGCGCTGCGTCACGGCATCGCCCGTGCGCTGATCGCGCTCGACCCCGAGCTGCGTCCGGTGCTCAAGCGTCTCGGCTTCCTCACTCGTGACGCGCGTGAGAAGGAGTCGAAGAAGTACGGCCTCAAGAAGGCCCGCAAGGCACCGCAGTACTCCAAGCGCTGAGCCTCGCCGGCCGAACCGTCGGCCGGGGCGCTGCCATTTCTGCCATCCTCTCGCCATGCTGAAGTTCGGCACCGACGGCGTTCGTGGTGTCGCGAACCTCGACCTCACGCCGGAGATCGTCCTCGCGCTCGGGCGCGCTGCGGCGCGCGTGCTGCCCTCGGGTCGATTCGTCGTCGGACGCGACACGCGCAGGTCTGGCCCGCTGCTCGAGGCCGCTCTGATCGCTGGCCTCACCGCGGAGGGCGTTGACGTCGTTCGCCTGGGGGTCGCCCCGACGCCTGCCGTTGCATGGGTCGCGGCGAGCGAGGGGATCGCAGGCGCCGTCATCTCGGCGTCGCACAACCCGTTCGAAGACAACGGAGTGAAGCTCTTCCTTCCCGGAGGCACGAAGCTCGACGACGCGACCGAGGACGCGCTCGAGTCGGCGCTGCACGGCCTGCTCCGACACGAGATCACTGGCGCGCCGCGCACAGGAGGGCTTGTGGGCACCGTGCTCGACGGTGCGGATCATTCGCGCCGATGGGTCTTGTCGGTCGCGGCCTCGATCGAGGGTCGACGCCTCGAAGGTCTCCGCGTCGTCGTCGACTGCGCCAACGGCGCCGGCAGCGCGTTCGCACCCGACCTGCTCCGCGCCGTTGGCGCCGAGGTCGACGTGCTGCACGATCGCCCCGACGGTACGAACATCAACGCAGGCTGCGGCTCGACGCACACCGATGACCTGCAGCGGGCCGTGACCGCACGCGGGGCCGATGTGGGCATCGCGCTCGACGGTGATGCCGACCGTGCGGTCGCCGTCGATGCCGCGGGCCGGATCATCGACGGAGACCAGATCATCGCGATCACCGCGATCGATCGGCATCACGCCGGGACCCTCGTCGACAACACGGTCGTCGTGACGGTGATGACCAACCTGGGCTTCCGGATCGGCATGGCGGACCACGGCATCACCGTGCACGAGGTGCCCGTCGGCGACCGGTTCGTGCTCGAGGCACTGGCCAAAGGCGGCTTCTCGCTCGGCGGGGAGCAGAGCGGCCACGTGATCTTCACGGATCGAGCCACGACCGGAGACGGGCTGCTCACCGCACTGCAGCTCTTCGACGTCGTCGCCCGCACCGGTCGCCCACTCGCGGAGCTCGCCGATGCGGCGATGACGCGGCTGCCTCAGGTGCTTCGCAACGTGCGGGTGGACCGTCGCCCGGAGGAGGTGGTGGGGCTCCTCGCCGACGAGGTTGCTGCCGCCGAAGCCGAGCTGGGAGACCACGGGCGGGTCCTTCTCCGAGGCAGCGGCACGGAGCCCTTGGTGCGAGTGATGGTAGAGGCGCCGACCGCGGGTGAGGCCGAGCACGTGGCTGATCGCCTCGTCGCGGCGGTGGCGGGGCTCGGCTGAACACGAGGCCGGTAGGCTGTCACGACTCCTGAGATCGGAAGGAAGCCCCTCACGTGTGCGGCATCATCGCTCTCTTGCGGGGCCCCGGGACCCGGACCCTCCTTCCCCCGGCGGAGGTGGTCGACGCTCTGGCCTCGCTCACGCGCCGCCTGGCCGAAGGCGACGACGACATCGCCGCGACGGCGCTCGCGGTCGCCGCGGGACTCGAGTCGCTCGATCGACGGCTGCGCGATCCCGACGGCATCGCCCTGCTCGTGCGCGAGCGGGAGCTCACCACCCGCGTCGACGCGGCGGGATCCTCGATCTCCGACTGGATCGCGCTCGCCGAGCGTCGTCTCGACGAGGCGGGACCCGACGATGGAGGCTCGCTCGAGTCGACCAACGCGGCGCTGTTGCGCCTGAAGGACGCGCTTTGGGCGGTGCACCGAGACCGCGTTCGCACCGCGCTCGGAGTGCGTGAGCTGGTCGGCGTCGATGCCGGCTGGTCCGCGATCGAGATCGGCACCTCGATCCAGCAGGCGCTGGCTGCGATCGATCGACTCGAGGTGCGCGGACGCGACTCGGCTGGGCTGAGCATCCTCGTGCGCGACCACGACCTCGATCTCGACGACCCAGCGATCGCCCGTCTCATCGCCGCGCGAGCGGCCGACCCACTGTTCCGAACGAACGCCGTGCGCACGGCGGAGGGTCATCTCAGCTTCGTCTACAAGGCCGCGGCCGAGATCGGCGAGCTCGGCGACAACACCGCCGCCATCCGAGCGGACCTCCTCGCTGACGACCTGCTGCGGCTCGCGCTCGCGGGGGAGCGCGCAGCGGCGCTCGTCCTCGGACACACGCGCTGGGCGAGCATCGGCATCATCTCGCAGCCGAACGCGCACCCCGTCGACAGCCACGAGCTCGATCGCGTCGATGGGCCCTTCGTGGTGGCCGCCCTGAACGGCGACGTCGACAACTTCGCGGATCTCAAGGCTGCCGACGGGCTGCGGGTCGCCGCAGAGATCACCACCGACGCCAAGGTCATCCCCACGCTCGTGTCGCGGCGCGTGGCCGCCGGCACCGACCTGACCGCAGCCTTTCGCGACACGGTGGCCGGCTTCGAGGGCTCGGTCGCCATCGCGGCAAGCGCCGCATCGCGGCCCGACCACCTGCTCCTCGCGCTCCGGGGGAGCGGCCAAGCCCTGTACGTCGGCTTCGCGAACGGGTGCTACGTCGCCGCGTCGGAGCCGTACGGCCTGGTGGAGCTGACCGACACGTACCTTCGGATGGACGGGGAGACGCCGGCGGACTCGGCGAACCCGAGCGCATCGCGCGGCCAGATCGTGGTGCTCGACGGTGCGCTGGCGGGCTCGCTGGCGGGGCTCTCCCGCCTCGCGTACGACGGCACGCTGCTGCCCGTCGCGGAGTCCGAGCTCCAGCGTGCACAGATGACGACCCGCGACATCGACCGCGGGAGCCACCCGCACTTCTTGTTGAAGGAGATCTCGGAGGCGCCAGCGAGCTTCCGCAAGACCCTCCGGGGCAAGCTGGTGGACCGTGGCGCGGGTCTCGAGGTGCTCCTCGGCCCTGACGTCGTCCCGTCAACGGTGCGCGACGGACTCCGCAGCGGGGCCATCCGCCGGGTGCAGGTGATCGGCCAAGGGACGGCGCACGTCGCAGGTCAAAGCCTCTCCGCCGCGCTCTCCGACGCAGCGCCGGACGGTCGCCTCCTCGTCGACGCGCTTCCCGCCACCGAGCTGTCGGGGTTCGGCTTGCGCGACGACATGTCGGACACGCTCGTGATCGCGATCAGCCAGTCGGGCACCACGACCGACACGAACCGAACGGTCGACCTCGCTCGTGGGCGCGGGGCATCGGTGATCGCGATCGTCAACCGGCGCCAATCCGACCTCACTGACAAGGCGCACGGCGTCCTGTACACCTCCGATGGGCGCGATGTCGAGATGAGCGTGGCGTCCACGAAGGCCTTCTACGCGCAGATCGCCGCCGGGTTCCTCCTCGCGTGGGACATCGCCCGCGAGGTCGGCGGCGGCGTCGACCCCCACCTCGTGGCCGCGTTGCGTGAGCTGCCCACGGCGATCGAGGCGACGCTCGCTCGACGCGGGCACATCGCCGCCGCGGCTCAGCAGCTCGCACCGGCCAAGCGGTACTGGGCGATCGTGGGCAACGGGTCCAACCGTGTCGCCGCCGAGGAGCTGCGCATCAAGCTCAGCGAGCTCTGCTACCGCTCGATCGCGTGTGACGCGACGGAGGACAAGAAGCACATCGACCTCTCGTGCGAGCCGCTCATCCTCGTGTGCGCGGCTGGCCTCGAGGGCTCGACCGCCGACGACGTCGCCAAGGAGGTCGCGATCTATCGGGCGCACAAGGCGTCGCCGGTCGTCATCGCGAGCGACGGCCAAGAGCGCTTCGCGGCCGCGCTCCAGGTCATCTCGGTGCCGGTGACGCACCCGAAGCTGGCGTTCGTGCTCACCGTCGCCGCGGGGCACCTCTTCGGGTACGAGGCGGCACTCGCCATCGACGCACAGGCGCGGCCACTTCGCGAGGCGCGGGCCGCGATCGAGGATGCGGTCGGCGAGGCGGCGACGACCGACGGCGACGGGCTGCTGCGCACCTTGCGGCCGACGATGTCCACCTCAGCGTCGCGCTTCTTCGACGGGCTGCGAAGCGGGTCCTATGACGGCAACCTCGAGGCCAGCACTGCCGTCCGCCTCGCGTCGTCGTTCCGCTACGCCCTCGGCATCGCGCCGCTCGACGCCTACCAGGCCGAGCATGGCCGCATCGGCACGCCTGCGGTGGTCATCGACGACCTGACCACCGCGCTCACGCAGGGCATCGAGGAGCTCACGCGCCCGGTCGACGCGATCAAGCATCAGGCGAAGACGGTCACCGTGGGCATCTCGCGGACCGACGAGACGCTGCTGCAGCCCGCACTCGTGCAGGCCGTGCTCCTGGCCGGCGCAGCACGAGACCGGCTCTCGTACAAGACGCTCCGCACGCTCGCCGATCTGGATCCGACGGTCGAGGAGGTCACCGGTTGGATCCGCTACGAGATCGACGGGGATCCCGACGACGGCGAGGTGCCCGTGTCCGTCGTCGATCGGGGCGGCATCGCGCTCGACATCCCGTCGCGCACGGAGCGCAGCGGGCTGCTGCGCGGCACGAAGCACACCGTCGCGCTCGAGCGTCAGGTGTTCGTCACCCGAGGCCGTGAGGACGGACGCACCGTGGTGATCGTGCCCGAGACGAAGGACGACCGCGCCGTCGGCATCACGCTCCTGCACGTTCGCTTCCACGACCGGTTGGCCGTCGGCACCGCCCGAGGCGCGCTGCAGGGCTATCGGAACCGCTGGTCGGCGCTGCGCGACGCCGTGCTCGAGACCGAGCAGACCTTCCGCGACGACCTTCTTGCCGAGGTTCCCGCGGCGGATCTGCTGGTCGAGCCGATCCGCGAGCTCGCGGATCGCTGGCGCACGGGCCACGGATGATCGGCATCGGGGTCGATCTGTGCGAGGTCGACCGGATGCGTGCGGCGCTGCGTCGCACTCCGACGCTGCGCTCCCGTGTGTTCACGGATGCGGAGCGGGCCTACTGCGATCGCCGCAAGGACCCCACCGAGCGCTACGCCGCACGGTTCGCAGCCAAGGAGGCGGTGATGAAGGCGATGGGCGTCGGGATGGGCGCCTGCAAGTGGCGCGAGATCGAGGTGGTGAAGGCGCCGAGTGGCGCACCGTCGGTGCGCCTGCACGGGGGCGCGCTGCTGTTGGCGAAGGCTCGGGAGATCACCGAATGGCGGCTCACCATGACGCACACGCACCGCGTGGCGGAGGCGATCGCCGTCGCGCTGTAGTGCGTACGCTCGGGGTCGCATGATCCCGGTCCTCACGCCCGCCGAGATGGCCGCGATCGACGCGGCGGCCCCCGAGCCGGTCGAGGTCCTCATCGAGCGGGCAGGCGCGGCAGTCGCTCGGGTGGCACTCGAGATGCTGGGCGGCGGCTACGGGCGCCGAGTCGTGGTCGTCGCTGGACCTGGCAACAACGGTGCCGACGGTCGGGCCGCCGCATCTCGGCTCCGACGCCGCGGAGCTCGAGTCGAGGAGGTCGATGCCGTGTCGGCGCCGGATCGACTCCCCCCGAACGACCTCGTGATCGACGCGGCATTCGGCGCTGGGCTGCGCCGCGAGTACGTCGCTCCCGATCCCGAGGGTTCGCCCGTGCTCGCCGTCGACCTGCCGAGCGGTGTGTCCGGCCTCACGGGGCAGGTCGAAGGACGCGCCATGCAGGCGACGCGCACCGTGACCTTCGCGGCGCTGAAGCCGGGGCTCCTGCTCGAGCCGGGCCGCTCACTTGCCGGAGCGGTGAGCCTTGCTGACATCGGGCTCGACGTGGGGGAGGCGCTGATCAACCTCATCGAGTCGAGCGACGTGTCCCGCTGGATCCCGGCCCGACCAGCCGACAGCCACAAGTGGGACGCTGCGGTGCTGGTCATCGCCGGGTCGCCGGGGATGACTGGATCGGCTCAGCTCGCCGCCGCGGCGGCACAGCGCGCCGGCGCGGGCATGGTGCGACTCGCGACGCCTGGCGCCTCATCGGACGCTGCGCGGCCGGTCGAGTCCGTGGGGGTGTGCCTCGAGCCGGGCCCGTGGGCGGCCGCGGCGGGTCGCTGCCGGTCGCTGGTCATCGGACCAGGGCTCGGCCGTGGCGACGCGATCGGCGCGCAGGTCCGGGCCCTGCTTGCTGACGCGGACCTGCCGACCGTCGTCGACGCGGACGCCCTGGTGGCGCTCGCCGGGCACCTCGGAGATGGGTCGCGCCGCCGCGCCGCCGACACCGTCCTCACACCGCACGACGGCGAGTTCGAGCACCTCACCGGCGCGCGCCCGGCCGCGGACCGGATCGCAGCGGCGCGGGATCTCGCCGCGACGAGCGGATCGGTCGTGCTGCTCAAGGGCCCGACGACCATCGTTGCGAACGCGGGAGGCGACGTCAGGGTCGTGACGACTGGCGACGCTCGTCTGGCGACCGCAGGCACCGGCGACGTGCTGAGCGGGGTGGTCGGCGCACTCCTGGCACGGGGGGTGCCCGCGTTCGACGCGGCCGCCGCAGGCGCATGGATCCACGGTCGAGCCTGCGCCCACGGGCCATCCACCGGCCTGGTCGCGAGCGACCTTCTCGATGCGCTACCCGCCGCACTCGACGAGGTGCTCCGCTGATGCGCGCGTGGGCGGAGGTGTCGCTCGACGCGATCCGGGCAAACGTCGAGACGTTGCGTCGGCTCGTCGCCCCTGCCGAGGTGTGCGCGGTCGTGAAGGCCGACGGATACGGCCACGGTGCGGTGCCGGTCGCTCAGGCCGCGCTGGAGGCCGGCGCGACCTGGCTCGCCGTGGCGCAGGTGCCCGAGGCGGCCGCGCTGCGCCAGTTCGGCATCGACGCGCCGATCCTCTTGCTCAGCGAGCCGAGGCCGAGCCAGATCGAAGAGGCGCTCGACGCCGGCGTCGCGGTCACCGTCTACACACCGGAGCTGGTCGCCGCGCTCGGCAAGGCGGTGATGGCCCGTGGCGCGAGCGGTTGGCCGACGCACCTGAAGGTCGACACCGGGATGCACCGAGTCGGTGTTGCGCCCGAGGGCGCGGCCGCGCTGGCGACGAAGATCGCAGGAGACCCCGCACTGCACCTGGCGGCCGTCTGGACCCACTGTGCGGTGGCCGATGAGCCCGACAACCCGTTCACCAGCGCGCAGCTCGCGCAGTACGACGCCGTCCTGGGGGAGATCGAGGCCGCCGGCATCCCGGTGCCGCTGCGACACGCCGCGAACTCGGCCGCGGCGATCGCACACCCGGCGGCCAGGTACGACCTCGTCCGCTGCGGCATCGCGATCTACGGCATCCCTCCGGCACCGCTCCTTGCCGACGCCGTGGAGCTGGAACCAGCAGTGCGCCTCGCAACCGAGGTGGCCTACGTGCGTCCGATCGCAGCCGGCGACGGGATCTCCTATGGGCTGCGGCATCGGCTCGCGAGCGACACGATGATCGCGACCCTGCCGATCGGCTACGCCGACGGCGTACCGAGGCGACTCGGACTCGAGCATCAGGAGGTCCTGATCAGGGGCCGTCGACATCCCATCGTCGGCGTGGTCACGATGGACCAGCTCATGGTCGACGTGGGTGCCGACAGCGAGGTCATCGCGGGTGACGAAGCCGTCCTCCTCGGCGCCCAAGGCGAGGCGCGCGTCACCCCGGATGACTGGGCGGCACGGCTCGGGACCATCGCCTACGAGGTCGTCTGCGCCATCGGCGCACGGGTCGAACGCCGCTACTCGTCCTCGTAGGCTCTCGCCGTGCGCATGCTCGCCGCGACAAGCTCCGTCGAGGAGACCCGAGATCTGGGCGCGGCAGTTGCTGGCTTCGCGCGCCTCGGCGACGTCGTGGTCCTCGCGGGCGACCTCGGGGCGGGCAAGACTGCGTTCGCGCAGGGCTTCGGGCGAGGTCTCGGCGTTCGCGAGCGCATCACGAGCCCGACCTTCACCCTCGTGCACGTCTACGACAGCGGACGCCTGCCGATCCATCACCTCGACGTCTATCGACTCGACCAGCTGAGTGAGGCGCTCGACATCGGGCTCGCGGAGATCCTCGAGGAGGGCAGCGTCGTCCTGGTGGAGTGGGGCGACGCGATCGCTCCGCTGCTGCCCCACGACTACCTCGAAGTTCGCCTCACCTTCGGCACCGGCGACGACGACCGCGAGCTCGCCCTGCGCGCGGTCGGGCCGGGTTGGGCAGGGCGGACGGGACCGCTCGCGACGGCGCTCGAGCCCTGGTCGGTGACCTAGTGCTCATCCTCGGCATCACCACCTCGACCGCACAGGTCGGCTGCGCGATCGGCGGTCATGAGGGCATCCTCGGTGCCATCCACTCGAGTCGCGGCCGTCGACACGCGGAAACCCTCACGCCGGCCATCGAGTTCCTGTGCCGCCAGACCCGCGTCGAGCTCAGTGACATCGGCGCGATCGCGGTCGACCTCGGCCCAGGGATGTTCACCGGCCTTCGCGTCGGGGTCGCGGCCGCGAAGGCGCTGTCGCACGCTCGGCGACTTCCGATGATCGGGGTGACGAGCCTCGATCTGCTGGCCTTTCCCCTGCGCCACTCGAACCGCCGAATCGTCTGCGCGATCGACGCCGGTCGCGGCGAGCTCTTCCACGCGAGCTACCGCCAATCCCCGGGCGGGGTCCAGCGGCTGACCGAGCCCGAGGTCGCGACTCCTGACGACCTCGCGTCCGATCTGGTGGCAACCAACGAGGAGCTGCTGCTCGTCGGTGATGGTGCCCTGCGGTACCGCGAGCTGCTCGACGTGGCGACGCGAATCGAGCTCGCGGATCCCGGCACGGCGTACCCACAGGCGTCGTCGCTCGTGCAGCTCGCGCATGCTCGGGCGCTCCGCGAGGACTTCGTCAGCCCGGCCGAGCTGACCCCCCTCTACCTTCGCAAGCCCGACGCAGAGATCAACTGGCAGACGCGGGACGCGGCGCGCTGATGGCACACGCTCGAGCCTCCCGTGCCGCCGACCCGGCCGACCTCGAGGTCGTGATTGGGCCCATGCGACGGCGGCACCTGCGAAGCGTGCTCCGGATCGAGCAGCAGGTGTACCCGCGGCCCTGGTCGATGGGCCTGTTCATGAGCGAGCTCGGCTACCGAGGTAGCCGTGTGTACGTCACCGCGCGGGTCGGGCCCGTCGTGGTCGGCTACGGCGGGCTGATGCTCGTGGCCGAGGACGGACACATCACCACCCTCGCCGTCGAGCCGCGCTGGCACCGCCACGGCGTCGGCACCCGCGTCCTCCACACCCTGGCGGTGGCGGCGATCGACCGCGGTGCCAAGAACCTCACACTCGAGGTGCGGGTGGGCAACGACGCGGCACAGGGTCTCTATCGTTCCTTCGGGTTCGCGCCAGCGGGCATTCGCAAGGGCTACTACGTCGAGAGCAACGAGGACGCACTGATCATGTGGGCCAACGACGTCGACACCCCCGAGTACGCGCGACGACTTCGAGCGCTCGCAGCCTCCCTGCCGCGCCCGACCGTCCTCGAGGAGCTCGACCGATGACCGTCGTGGCCCCGTCGACTCGCGGTCGTGTGCTGGGCATCGAGACCTCGTGTGACGAGACGGCCGCCGCGATCGTCGCGGCAGGGACGTCGGTGCTGTCCTCGGTCGTCAGCAGCCAGGTCGACCTCCACGCCCGCTACGGCGGGGTCGTACCCGAGATCGCGAGCAGGGCGCACGTCGACCTCATCGTCCCGGTGGTGGCGCAGGCGTTCGTCGAGGCGGGGCTCTCCGATCGTCCGGTTGACGGCGCGGGATGCGAGATCGACGCGGTGGCTGCCACCTATGGCCCCGGCCTCGTGGGAGCACTGCTCGTCGGCGTGTCAGCCGCGAAGGCGCTCGCGCTCGCGTGGGACGTGCCGTTCCTCGCGGTCAACCACCTCGAGGCGCACCTCTACGCGACCTTGCTCGAAGAACCCGATCTCGAGCTCCCGCTCGTGGTGCTGCTCGTGTCGGGCGGCCACACGCTGCTCGTGCACATGCGCGGCCACGGCCAGTACTCCGTGCTCGGGTCGACGATCGACGACGCCGCCGGCGAGGCGTTCGACAAGGTCGCCAGGTTCCTCGGCCTCGGGTATCCGGGCGGGCCCGCGATCGACCGCGTGGCCCTCACCGGCGACGCCGCCGCGGTGGCGTTCCCGCGCCCGATGCTGGGCGACGGCAGCTTTGACGTGTCCTTCAGCGGTCTGAAGACCGCCGTCATCAACCACGTGCGACGCCACCCAGAGGTGTCGACCCCCGACGTTGCCGCGTCGTTCCAGGAGGCCGTCGTGGACGTGCTGGTCGCCAAGGCCCGCGCGGCGGCGCGCGAGGTCGGCGCGAAGGGACTGTGCCTCGGCGGTGGCGTGGCGGCGAACACCCGGCTCCGCGCTGCGTTCCTCGACGCGTGCCTCGCTGACGGGATCCGCGGGTTCCTGCCGAGTCACGCCATGTGCACCGACAACGCCGCGATGGTGGCGAGCGCTGCCTGGTACCGCTGGCAGAGCGACGGCCCCTCACCCCTCGACACGGGCGCCTTCCCCAACCTCGGCATCTGAGCGGAGGCAGGAGCGCAGCGACGCCCGGAGCCGCATGACCCCGGCGGGACCGAGTGCTGTGTCAGGCAACGTTTGCGCCCTCTCACGCCGGCCAGTGCCACCGCTCGCGGCGTCCTCGTCCTCGCCGCAGCTACGGCTGCGCCTTCGTCCTGCGTCCTTGCGACCAGCGGCCCTGACTCGCCGTGACAAGGGCGAACGTCACCTGACACAGCACTAGCCGGAGTGCGGTCCCGTCGGACAGGCGGAGGCAGGAGCGCAGCGACGCCCGGAGCCGCATGACCCCGGCGGGCCCTAGCCGGAGTGCGGTCCCGTCGGACAGGCGGAGGCAGGAGCGCAGCGACGCCCGGAGCCGCATGAAATTGGCACTCGGCGGTTGCGAGTGCTGGCTGGGTGGGCGTAGGGTTAGCACTCGCACATACCGAGTGCTAACCGCATCGCAAGCGTCACGGAGGCGCCAAGACATGTCACTGCAGCCCCTCGAAGACCGGATCATCGTCAAGCCGGGCGAGGCCGAGGAGACCACCATCAGCGGCCTGGTCATCCCCGACACCGCCAAGGAGAAGCCCCAGCAGGGCGAGGTCCTCGCCGTCGGTCCCGGCCGTCGCTCCGAGCAGACCGGCGAGATCATCCCGCTCGACGTCAAGGTGGGTGACACGGTCGTCTACAGCAAGTACGGAGGCACCGAGATCACCGATGCCGGCCAGGACGTCCTCATCCTCAACGGTCGCGACGTGCTCGCGATCGTCAAGTAGGCCCGCATGGCGAAGCTGCTGAAGTTCGACGACGACGCGCGCCGTGCCCTCGAGGCCGGCGTGAACAAGCTCGCCGACGCCGTGAAGGTCACGCTGGGGCCGAAGGGCCGCAACGTGGTGCTCGAGAAGAAGTTCGGCGCGCCGACCATCACGAACGACGGCGTGTCGATCGCTCGCGAGGTGGAGCTCGACGACCCGTTCGAGAACATGGGTGCCCAGCTCGTGAAGGAGGTGGCGACGAAGACCAACGACATCGCGGGCGACGGCACCACCACCGCCACCGTGCTCGCCCAGGCGCTGATCCGCGAGGGTCTGCGCAACGTGGCCGCCGGGGCCAGCCCCCTGAGCCTGAAGAAGGGCATCGAGGCGGCAGTCGCCGCGGCCGTCGCGGCGATCGCCGGCCAGGCCAAGGAGATCGACGACAAGTCGGAGATCGCCCAGGTCGCCTCGATCTCGGCGGCCGATCCGGCCATCGGCGAGGTGCTCGCCGACGCCATCGACAAGGTGGGCAAGGACGGCGTCGTCACCATCGAGGAGTCGAACACCTTCGGCATGGAGCTCGAGTTCACCGAGGGCATGCAGTTCGACAAGGGCTACCTCTCGCCGTACTTCGTGAGCGACCCCGAGCGGCAGGAAGCGATCCTCGAGGATCCCTACGTGCTGTTCGTGAACGGCAAGATCTCCTCGGTCCAGGACCTCCTCCCGGTGCTCGAGAAGGTCATGCAGTCCGGCAAGCCGCTGCTCATCGTGGCCGAGGACGTCGAGGGCGAGGCGCTCGCCACCCTCGTGGTCAACAAGATCCGTGGCACGTTCAGCTCGGTGGCCGTGAAGGCACCGGGGTTCGGCGACCGCCGCAAGGCGATGCTGCAGGACATGGCGATCCTCACCGGTGGCCAGGTCATCGCGGAGGAGGTCGGGCTGAAGCTCGACAACACCACGCTCGACCTGCTCGGCACCGCGCGGAAGATCGTCATCACCAAGGACAACACCACCATCGTCGAAGGTGGCGGCTCCGAGGACGACGTGAAGGGTCGCATCGCGCAGCTCAAGCGTGAGATCGACGACACCGACTCCGACTGGGACCGCGAGAAGCTCCAGGAGCGGCTCGCGAAGCTGGCCGGGGGCGTCGCCGTCGTGAAGGTCGGCGCTGCCACCGAGGTGGAGCTCAAGGAGAAGAAGCACCGCATCGAAGACGCCCTCTCGGCGACCCGCGCGGCCATCGAGGAGGGCATCGTCGCCGGTGGCGGCACTGCGCTCCTGCGGGCCCGTGCCGACGTGCTCAAGGTCGTCGAGTCGCTCTCTGGCGACGAGGCAACCGGTGCCCGTTCGGTGTGGTCGGCGCTCGAGGCTCCGGCCAAGCTCATCGCCTCCAACGGTGGGCATGAGGGAGCGGTCGTCGTGCAGCAGGTGGAGCGTGAGACCGGTTCCACCGGCTTCAACGCCGCCACCGGCGAGTTCGAGGACCTCGTCAAGGCCGGTGTCATCGACCCGGCCAAGGTCACCCGAGCGGCGCTGCAGAACGCAGCCTCGATCGCCGGCCTGCTCCTCACCACCGAGGTGCTCGTCACCGACGCCCCCGAGCCCGCAGCCGCGGCCGGTGGCGGCATGCCCGGTGGCATGGGCGGCATGGGTGGCATGGGCGGCATGATGTAGCCATTCGTCCTCGGCCGCCTTCGGCGGCCTGCGGCGAACTTGTTCGGTGAAGGCCGGCCCGCTGGGCCGGCCTTCGCTGTTCTTCGCACTCGGAAGCGGAGCTTCCCCGCCGAGCCCCCGCCGCTCGGGGCGGAGCCTCTGCCCCCCGCACCCCCCGCCGAATCCACCCCGTCCTCGCGACCGTCGCCCCCCCGCCACTACCGCTCAGCTCGAGCTGGAACCGGTTGGTCTTCTCAGCCGCCGCTGCCGGCGAGCTCGGCGCCGATCGGCGGGGTCGGGTCGTCGACCAGGTCGAGCCAACCCTCGGGGAGGTGGACCGGTCTCGGGCCGTTGGTGTGGCCCCGGGCGGCACGCAGGGCGTTCTCCTTGATCGCGGCTGTGGGGTCGAGTCGATCGATCACCGCGTCGAGATCCTCCGGCGTCGCGACCAGGGCCGCTTCCTTTCGGAGCCTTCCGCCCACCGGGTAGCCGGTGAGGTACCAGCTCGCGTGCTTGCGGAACGAGCGCATGCCAGCGACCTCACCGCTCCAGTCGACGAGCCGCTCGGCGTGGTCTCGCATCACGGCACACACCTCGCCGAGGAGCGGTGGCGATTGCACGGGGCGCCCGGCGAACGCGTCGGCGAGATCACGGAAGAGCCAGGGTCGTCCGAGACAGCCGCGCCCCACGACCACCCCGTCACAGCCGGTCTCGGCCATCATCGTCAGCGCGTCGTGCGCTTCCCAGATGTCGCCGTTGCCGAGCACCGGAATGCTCGTGACATGGGCCTTGAGCGCGGCGATCGCGTCCCAGCGGGCCGTGCCGCTGTAGAGCTGCTCCGCGGTGCGGGCGTGGAGCGCGATCGCGGCAACGCCCTCGTCCTGCGCGATCCGCCCGGTGTCGAGGTACGTGAGGATGCTGTCGTTCACGCCCATGCGGAACTTGATCGTCACGGGCACGCGCTCGGCTGCCGCAACGGCCGCACGGACGATGTTGCGGAGGAGCGCGGTGCGGACTGGAAGCGCCGCCCCGCCGCCCTTCCGGGTCACCTTGGGAACGGGGCAACCGAAGTTCATGTCGACGTGGTCAACGCCGACGGTGTCGACGAGGTACCGGACCGCCTCGCCGAGCGTGCGGGGATCCGTGCCGTAGAGCTGCACCGACCGGGTTTCCTCGGAGCCGTCGAAGCGCAACATCGCGAGCGTGCGCTGGTTCCGCTCGACCAGCGCGCGGGCGGTGATCATCTCCGACACGTAGAGCCCCGCCCCGAAGCGGGAGCACACGCCGCGGAACGGCGCGTCGGTCACGCCCGCCATGGGGGCGAGCACGACCGGCGGGTCGACCGTCAACCCCCCAACAACCAACGTCTGTGAACCCTGGCGGCCGGTATGCGGACGTGGGTGTTCACAGACGTGGGTTGTTGTCATTGGGCTGTCCACAGGCCGGTGATCTGGACGCCGACGTCTGCGAGCAGTCGGCGCAGCAGGGGCAGCGAGATGCCGATCACCGCGCCGTGGTCTCCGTCGATCCGATCGACGAAGGGAGCGGCGTACCCGTCGATCGTGAACGCGCCCGCGACCGCGAGCGGCTCTTCGGTGGCCAGGTAGGCCTCGATCTCGGCGTTGGTTGGT
The DNA here is from genome assembly GCA_052390255.1 of Microthrixaceae bacterium. Lineage (GTDB taxonomy): Bacteria > Actinomycetota > Acidimicrobiia > Acidimicrobiales > VFJN01 > VFJN01. The sequence continues at coordinate 13,245 of JBQTHC010000019.1, read as the reverse complement.
GTTCCGTAGTGCACGATCGTGGACGCGACGGCGCTCGCCCGGAGCCCTCGGGCCGCGTCGACCACGCACAACCCGGAGTGGAGCACCGCGGAGCGGCCGGCGACCGACTCCCACCAAGCTCGGGCCTGATCGATCGACGACGGCTTGCCTCGAGCGGATCCGTCGACGTCGAGCACGGAGTCGCAGCCGATGACGATGGCCGGATCGCCGCCGATCCGGTCGGCCACCGTCGAGGCCTTGCGCTCGGCGAGGACCAAGGCGATCTTCTCGGGCGGGCCGACGACGTCATCCTCGTCGACTCCACTCACGATGACCTCGGGCGCGAAGCCCGCTGACCGCAGCACGCCGAGGCGCGCTGGAGAAGCGGAGGCGAGGATCAGGCGCCGGGTCACCCCACCAGGGTGGCCGACGAGCGCCCGCCGTGTCAGGTGCGCTCGACCTGCCGCTGGTGGTGGGCCTGGCAGGCGGCCGCGAAGGCAGGGTGCACCCGTGACAACGTGACCCACCGCCGTGAGGCATCGAGATCGACTCCGATGGTGGCGTTGCGCTCGCGACGGTCGGCGACGAAGCGAGCGACGATGGCGCCGACCAGAGTGAGGCCAGCCAGCAGCGCGAAGGTCCGAGACGCGATCGCGTCGGCGTTGCCCAGGGCAGAGCCCGCCGCCATCACGGCCACGCCGCCGGACACCACCCCGACGACCAGCGCGTTCCGCCCGAGCCGCCTCGCCGCGCGGAGGCGCTGGTACGCGGCCTCCGTCATCGGGACCTGCACGGTCAGCACCTCGCCGCGCTGGCCACGGCTGATGAGCATCAGCAGCAGTCCGATCCACCCGAGTGGGCCAAGCAGCAGGAGCAGCCAGGCCACGCCGAGTCCTGCCCGGTCGCCGTCTCTGAACAGCTCGTCGCGCACGGCGAGCTGGTCGGCGGTGGCGACCCCGTCCTTCACGCAGACCGAAGGGAGCGTTCCTCGCACCGCGTCGTCGACGAACACCGTGACCTCGGCCATGGCCACCCCCAATCTCGGTGGCATCGTACGTCTCCGCACCGGCCCCCGCCGGTAGCCTCCGAGCCATGGATCGACCCGCTCCTGACCCGAGCAAGCTCCTGCACGACTGGATGGAGTGGGAGAAGGGCGAGACGCCGCCCGGCAAGGTCATCAGCAACCTGAAGACGCATGGCATGCGTGACCTGCTCGAGTCGCTCGCGGCGGCTCAGGGCGCCGATGCGCCCACCTGAGCACGACGCCGGCGATCCGCTCGAGGAAGCGGTCGCGGACCCCTTCGACGGGATCGACCCACCCGTTCAGTCGGCCCGCGAGGCTGCGCGGTTGGGAATGCCCGGGTGGCCCACCCCGGGCGAGGGCTTCCCGCCGCCTCCTGTCCCGGTTCCCGCCGGCCGCGGCGGCGAGCAGATCATTCCCAGGCCGCTTGCGACTCGGCCGGGTCGACCAGCGCCGTGGGCCGAGCGACCGCCCGATCAGCGATGCCTGACGCTCGACGACGTGCGCCGAGCCCTCGACGCCGCCGGTCCCGCGCTGCGCTCCGAGCGCGAGGCCATGCCCGACGTCGATGTCGCGGCGGCCGTGCTCGCCCTGCTCTACGAGGACGACGACGAGCTCTACGTCGTCCTCACTCGGCGAACGTGGAACCTCCGCTCGCACTCCGGCGAGGTGAGCTTTCCGGGCGGTCGCCGCGACGACGCGGACGCCGACCTGTGGCAGACCGCGCTTCGCGAGACTCGCGAGGAGATCGCGCTCGACACGTCCGTCGTCACGCTGATCGGCGAGCTCGATCACCTCGCCACCGTGTCGAGCCACTCGTACATCGTCCCCTACGTGGCGGCGCTCCCGGGTAAGCCGGGCACGACAGCAAACCCGCATGAGGTGTCCGCCATCCTCCACGTCCCCATCCGAGAGCTCCTCGACCCGGCGAACTTCCGGGAGGAGCGCTGGCAGCTTCCGTGGGCCGAGGATCGTCCGATCTTCTTCTTCGAGCTCGTCGGCGACACGGTGTGGGGCGCGACCGGCGCGATGCTGCGTCAGCTGCTCGGTCTCGTCACCGGCACCCTCGGCCGCGGCCAGCTCGAACATCTGTGACGTTCGTGCTCCGGGCGTCGCTTCGCTCTTGCCTCCGCACGTGCCTCCCGGCGCCCGGCGGAGCCGGATCGCCTTCGGCGACCGCGCAGGGTCCGTTGGTCGTTCTCGGGCGATCCGTGTACTGCATAGGTACAAAGTTCGCCCGAGAACGCCGATGGGGCAGGATGACGGCGTGACCCAGACGACGACCGGCGCCATCTTCTCGAACCGAGTCACCGAGATGCTCGGTGTCGACATCCCGATCGTGCAGGCCCCGATGGGCTGGATCGCTCGATCGCAGCTCGCGAGCGCCGTCTCGAACGCGGGAGCGATGGGGATCATCGAGACCTCGTCGGGCGAGCTCGACGTCATCCGTGACGAGATCCGCAAGATGCGCGACCTCACCGACAAGCCCTTCGGCGTGAACATCGCCCAGGCGTTCGTGCGGGACCCGTCGATCGCCGAGTTCGTGGTGGACCAGGGCGTGAAGTTCGTGACCACCTCGGCGGGAAGTCCCACGAAGTACACCGCGCCGCTGAAGGAGGCAGGCCTCACCGTGTTCCACGTGGTGCCGAACCTTGCGGGCGCCCTGAAGGCGGTCGACGCGGGGGTCGACGGCCTGATCGTGGAAGGTGGCGAGGGCGGTGGCTTCAAGAGCCCCCGGCCGGTCTCGACGATGGTGCTGCTCCCGCTCGTGGTGTCGAAGGTCGATGTCCCCGTGGTCGCTGCGGGCGGCTTCGTCGACGGACCGACGATGGCCGCGGCGCTCGCCCTCGGCGCAGAGGGGGTGCAGCTCGGCACGCGGATGGTGTCGTCGGCCGAGAGTCCGATCCACGACAACTGGAAGCAGGCCGTGCTCGACGCCAAGGAGACCGACACGGTCTTCCTCAACCAGCACACGAGCCCCGCGCTGCGTGCGCTGCGCACCGAGCGCACCAACGCGCTCGAGTTCGACACCGAGACGAACGCGATGGGCCTGTTCGCGAACGCGATGGATCTCTACTTCGGTGGTGACATGGAGGCAGCGGTCGCGCTCAGCGGTCAGGTCGCGGGTCGGATCGACGAGGTGCGGCCCGTCGCCGACATCATCAGCGACTGTGCTCGCGATTGCCTGCAGGTGCTCGCTGACCTGGCGAAGCGCTACCCGACGGACGGGTAGCCCAGATCCGCCGGCGGTGCGTCGTTCGAGCTAGGGGGTGACGAAGCTGAAGCCGTCGATGCCCGCGAGAACGTCGATGCCAGCCTCGGCTGCGCCCATGCTGCCGAGCACGTTCGGGTGTACTGGGTACGACGGCGGCGCGAGCACCACACCGTTCACCCACGCGAGCCCTGGCGGTTGGCACATGTCGTGGCCCATGCTCGGCGTGTACCAGTCGACGTAGTGCGCGTCGTTCGCGGTCGCGGCCTGCTCGATCGTCCGGTTCAGGTCCTTCTCGACCTCGCGGAGGTATGCAGCGTCTGCTGGGAGGATCGGGATGTACGGGTAGCAGCCGTCCTGCAGCTCGGGGACCGGTGCATCCCGGTGCTCCGGGAGGAGGGCCGGGTAGCCGTACACGAGCACCTCGGCCTGCGGCGCGAGGCGGTGGATCTCGGCGAGCACGTCGTCGAGCCGTGTGCGCAGCGTGACGAGTCGAGCGCGGAGGAGGTCGTCGCCGTCGTTCTCGTAGTAGACGTGGCACGGTGTGCCACCCGGCATGTGCGGCGCCTGGACGCACTTGTCGGTGAGCTCGCCGAAGCCGAGGTCGTTGCCACCGATGCCGATCGACACGAGCTTGACGATCTCGTCGTCGCCGACCCGGTCGAAGGCATCGAACTGCGGGGGCGCCTCGCCACCGCCGGGCAGCCCGCCCTGTGGCTCGGTCATGTGCCTTGTCCTCGCGCTGCCGCACGAGATGTCGATGAACCCAGGGTGGACCGGGTGCTCGCCGATCTCCTGGGTCAGGTCGTTCGGGTCGTACAGCCCCAGGTGCTGAGCGATCAGATGCGGGTAGTTCCGGTCGCTCCTCCCGCAGGTGTAGGGGTCGTTCGGGTTGGAGTAGCCGGGACCGTCCCCTCCCCACTTCCCGACCGGCTTCGAGCTCAGGGGTGCGGCTGTGTACGAGTCGCCCAGCGCGATGTACACGGGGGTGGGGGTGTCGACCGGATCGTCAGCGCGCGCGATCGGCGTGATCAGCGCGGTGGTGACGGCGGCAAGCGCGAGGCCCGCCAGCGGGGCGCGGAGGCGCGCTCGAAGGGACATATCGGACCATTTCGCCACAGATCGGCCCGGGACCTCTCGTCGCTCAGGTGAAGCGCGTCACCCAGCCCTGCTGGCGGAAGCGACGGAGCTGTCGCAGCACGAACCAGAAGGCGAGCCCCATGGCGACCACGGAGCCGATCGCCGCGATGAGGAGGTCGCCTTCGGCGACGCCGCCACCCTGGATGCCGATCCGCACGGCGTCGAACGCGCGCGTGAGCGGGATGCCGCGCGCGAGGCCCTGGAGACCGCCGGGAAGCGCCTCGACCGGGTAGAAGACGCCGGAGAGCGGCATGAGGAGCACGAGCGTGCCCCAGGAGAACACCTCGGCGCTGTCGCCGTACTGAAGCGTCAGTCCGACGACGAGCAGCGCGACGGCCCACCCGAACAGCAGGAGCACTGCCGCGGCCGGCGCGAGCACCCAGCCGGCCGAGCCAGGGTCGATGGCGTACAGGCCTCCGCCGACGAGGCCGATCAGGCCCACCGCGATGACCGTGCGCGCCAGCCCGACGACGAGGAGCGCGACGGCGTACTCGATCTCTCGCACCGGGGTGGTGATCAGGTTGAGCACGTTGCGCGACCACACCTCCTCGAGGAAGCCCAACGATCCGGCGAGCGTGAGCTGCCACACGAGGTGGAAGAGCAGGATGCCCGTGAACAGCACGCGCACCGGCCCAGCGCCGTTGCTGTAGGCGACGCCGATCGACGTGAACAGCACGGCGTCGACGACGGGGAGCGCGAGCAGCAGGAACCACATGCCCGGGTTGCGGTACTGCACGAGCGCCTGACGGCGCACGATCGCCCACACCCGGCGCCAGCTGAACGACGCCGCGACGGTGATGCTCACAGCTGCTCCGTCCGATGTCGGGCGGCCTCCGCGAGGAACAGCCCCTCGAGGGAGTCGTGACCGCCGGTCGCGGCGATCTCCGCGGGTGGCCCGTCGGCGATCACTCGGCCGGCGCGCAGGAACACCACGCGGTCCGTGAGGGTCTCCACCTCACGCATGTCGTGGCTCGTGAGGAGCAGCGCCGTGTGATGCTCCTCGTTGATCCGAGCGAGCCGGTCGCGCACCCGGAAGGCGATGTCGGGATCGAGCGACGCGGTCGGTTCGTCGAGGATGATCAGGCGCGGGCGGTGCAGCGTCGCCTTCGCGATGCCCACGAGCGTTCGCTGTCCCGACGACAGGTGCATGCACAGCTTGTTTCGCAGGTGGTCGATGTCGAGCTCCTCGATCACGGTGTCCACCGCGGCCGCCGGTGCCGCGACCTCTGAGAGATCTGCGAAGAAGCGCAGCGCCTCGGTGACCTTGAGGCGGTCGGGAAGCGGCAGGTAGCCGGCGGCGAACCCGACCGATCGCATGGCTTGATGACGTTGCGCCGGCAGTGGGTGACCGGCGATGTGCACGGACCCGGCGTCGGGGTCGATGGCTCCGAGGATCATGAGCAGGGTGGTGGTCTTGCCCGCGCCGTTCGGCCCGACGATCGCGACGCGCTCGCTCGCGTGCACGTGCAGGGTCACCCCGTCGACGGCGCACAGGTCGTCGAAGCTCTTGTGGAGCGCGGTCGCCTCGAGGAGCATCGTCACGGTCGGTGAGTCTGCACCGTCAGCCCGGGATGCGAAGAACACAAATCCCGGCGCACTGCCGTGACATCACCAGTAGTTGGGCGCTTCCTTCGTGATCGTGATGTCGTGGGGGTGGCTCTCGCGCAGACCTGCGCCGGTGATCCGGACGAATCGACCCCGGTCCTTGAGGTCCGCGACGGTGCCGGTGCCGCAGTAGCCCATGGCTTGGCGGAGGCCGCCGACCAGCTGGTACACGACGTTCGCCAGCGGACCCTTGTAGGCGACTCGGCCCTCGATCCCCTCCGGCACGAGCTTGTCGGTATCGACGACATCACCCTGGAAGTAGCGGTCCTTCGAGTACGAACGGGCCTTCATCGCGCCGAGCGACCCCATGCCCCGGTACTCCTTGAACCGCTCGCCCTGGTGGAGCACGACCTCGCCTGGTGATTCGTCGACGCCGGCGAGCAGAGATCCGAGCATGACGACGTCGGCCCCCGCCGCGATCGCCTTGGGGATGTCGCCGGAGAGCTGGATGCCGCCATCGGCCACCAGCGTGACCCCGTGTCGCTTCGCGGCGACGGCACAGTCGTAGATCGCGGTGACCTGCGGAACCCCGACCCCAGCCACGACCCTCGTGGTGCAGATCGAGTTGTGCACGATGACGTTCTCGGCGATGAACGAGTGCGTCGGACAGTCGACCTCGATGTCGTACACCGGAACGGTCACGCCGAGGTCTCGACGGTCGAGCTGCTTCACCACCTGATGCGCCTCGAGATGGCGCCGCTCATGCCGAAGGTTCAGACGTGAGCGGTAGCTGGGCTTGCACCGTGAGTCGTCGGTGCCGTGCAGGCCCCCGGCGGAACCCGCCTCGAGCCGCACCTCCGGGAACGTTCCGTTGAGCCAGAAGCACAGGATGCCGAACAGCTCAGAGAGGTGCCTCGAGGTGTTCCGGAAGCCGTGCCTGCCGTCGGCACCGACATGACCATCACTGATGACGAGGCCGTCGTAGAGGCCCTGGAGGTAGCCAGGGTGGGAGCACAGGTACTTCGTGGGCAGATGCTTGGCGGTGCGCTTGCCGAACTGGGCGAGCAGCCGGGCCCAAGGCAGCGAGTACAGGTGGAGCGTCACCGCGTTCTCGCTGACGACGGTGGTGGGGCGAACGCCGGTGACGCGTTCGACGGCGTTGGCGACCTTGAGCGCGAGGCCCCCTTCGTCGCGCCCGAAGTACCACGAGACCCGACCGATCTCGGAACGGCCGTTGGTGTTGAGGAAGGCGTGGCCATCACCGAGGAAGGTGCCGAAGAGGAGCCCCAGGTCGTAGGACTCGTGGATCTTCGTGCGGTAGCGGGCGAGGGGCCCCTGTCGGACAGCGAACGCCCGAAGGTCGATGTCGAGCTGGTCGGGCATCTCGAAGGCGATCGACCGCGGGGCGAGAAGGGTCGCGCGGTCGGCGTCGCCGATCTGCTTCCAGAGGAGCTTGCTCGTGGAGCGTCTGGTGGGCCGGTCGAGCAGGCCTACGTAGCCGCGAGCGGCGACGGACGACGGGCTCGTGGTGGAGAGGTCTCCCACGAAGAACTGGTGGTCGGGCGTCATCACCATCTCGTTGGCCGACGCGTTGTGACGGACCGCCATGACCTCACGCACACCCGTGCACCACGCCTTCACGACGGTGACGGGCTCGCCGTTCATGTTGATCACTCGGTCGCCGGCGACGACCTCCTCGATCGACTTGTAGGTGGCGTCGGCCATGAGCACCCGAGTGCCCGCTGCGAAGCAACCAGGACCGACACCCACCTTCACGCCATCGACGCCAGCGGCGACCATCGCGTCGACTGCGTCGGCGGTGACGATGTTGCCGCCGATCACCTCGACGTCGAAGCCGCCCTTGATCGTCTTCACCACATCGAGGACGCCCTGGTGGTGCCCGTGGCCGGTGTCGACGACGAGCAGATCGACTCCGGCGGCCACCAGCGCCTCCGCGCGCAGCACGGCGTCGGGGCCGACGCCGACCGCGGCACCCACGCGCAGGCGGCCCTGCTCGTCTTGGGTGGCGTGCGGGTACTCGGTCTGCTTCTTGATGTCCTTCACCGTGATCAGCCCGCGGAGCAGGCCGGCGTCGTCGACGATCGGGAGCTTCTCGATGCGGTGCTGCCAGAGGAGGTCCTTGGCCTGCTCGAGCGTGGTGCCGAGCGGCGCGGTGACGAGCGGTGCCCGCTTCATCACCCGCTCGATCGGCTGGTCGTGGTCCTCGACGAAGCGGAGGTCGCGGTTCGTGAGGATCCCGACCAGCGTGCCGGCGGCGTCGGTGATCGGGACGCCGGAGATCTTGTAGCGAGCCATGAGGTCGAGTGCGGCGCGCACTGGAGCGTCGGGTGGCAAGGTGACCGGGTCGGTGATCATCCCGCTCTGGCTGCGCTTCACGCGGTCGACCTCGGTGACCTGGTCCTCCACGGACAGGTTCCGGTGCACGATGCCGATGCCACCGAGCCGGGCCATCGCGATCGCCAGCGGCGCCTCGGTGACCGTGTCCATCGCGGCGGACACGATGGGGATCGCGAGCTCGATCTGTGGCGTGAGGCGCGTGCCGGTGCTGACCTCGGTGGGGAGCACGTTCGACTCGGCCGGAAGCAACAGGACGTCGTCGAACGTGAGGCCTTCCATGGCGAACTTCGGCGGGTAGCCGATGCCGTCGTGTGGGTCTCCGCTCGCCGCCGCGCCTTCGGGATCACCTGCGAAGGGGCTGGGAGGGTTCGCCATGGAGGGAGTCTAGTGGCGGTGTCGGGGCTACAGCGCTGACAGCAGACCCTCGCGGGAGAGGAGCGCGCCGATCGCGCGGGCCACGGCGTCGGCGCCGCCCATCGCGTCGACCCGACGGTCGACGGCGAGGAGGCGTCCGGGGACGTGGGCCTCGTTCGCGAGGTCGACGAGTCGGCGGAACGTCGCCGCGCCGGAGCGCTCGTCGCCGCCACGCAGCAGCGCCACGTGCCCGTCGACCTCGGGCGACTCGTGCACGACGTCCTGTGCTCGCACGGTCCTGGCGAGCAGCTCACCGACGGTGGCGCGCGCCTGGACCGATACGACTGGGTCCGGTGCGACCCCCGGCGCGTCGTCGACCACTGAGACCACGAGCACGGAATCGCCCTCGATGAGCCGGATGAGCGAGACGCGCAGGTCCGTCGCCGCGGCCACACCTGTCGACGAGCGCCGCACCTCGGGCAGCGGATCGGGCTCCCGGCTCCGCAGCCGGCGGTTCGTGCGCTCGTGCGCCGGCAGCAGCGGTGCCGTGCCAGACGCGATTCGCCCGAGCGCAACGGAGAGCGCCTGGAAGTCCGGCTTCTGGACGACCTCGGTCGCGCCGAGGCGGATCAGGCGCTCCGGATCATCCGCATACGACGAGAACACGACCACGCGCGGTCCGCTCTCGTCGAGCATCAGGTTCTCGAGCGTCTGCTCGGCCGAGCCGTCGGCGAGCATCAGGTCGAGGACGAGGATGTCGACGTGGAAGCGTCGGGACAGCTCGAGCGCGCCGATCCACTGGTCGGTCTCGGCCACGACGTCGATCCCGAGGTCCTCGCAGAGCGCGCTCACGGCGCCACGGGTCACGCGATCGTCATCACAGATCACCACGCTGGCCATGGCCCCCGGCCCCCGCTGTCGCTGCCTCCCGCCGATCGTAGGTGGCCGTTGCGTCCGAGTTGTGGTTCCTGGGTGCGATCGCGGGCGGGCTACCATGACGCCTTCCTCATTTTGGGATGGAGGGTCCGCACCCATGGCTGACGTCGAGATCGGCATCGGCAAGTCCGGGCGCCGCGCCTACGGCTTCGACGAGATCGCCATCGTGCCGAGCCGCCGAACCCGCGATCCCGAGGAGGTCGACATCTCCTGGGAGATCGATGCCTTCCGGTTCGATCTGCCCGTCCTGGCGTCACCGACCGACAGCGTGGTGTCGCCAGCCGTCGCGGCCGACCTCGGGCGCCTCGGGGGCCTTGGGGTGCTGCACCTGGAAGGCCTCTGGACCCGATACGCGGACCCCGAGCCGGTCCTCGACGAGATCGCGTCGCTGCCGGCCGAGAAGGCCACCGGGCGCATGCAGGAGATCTACGCGGAGGCCGTGCAGCCCGACCTCGTCGAGCAGCGCATCCGTGAGCTGAAGGCGCTGGGGTTCACCACCGCGGTGGCGTGCACGCCGCAACGCACGCTCGGGCTCGCCCCGCACATCCTGCGCGCCGAACCCGACCTCTTGGTGATCCAGGGGACCGTCGTGTCTGCTGAGCACGTGTCCCGAGGCACCGAACCCCTCAACCTCAAGGACTTCATCCGCCACTACGAGATCCCCGTGATCGTCGGCGGCTGCACCTCGTACCAGGCGGCGCTGCACCTCATGCGCACCGGGGCAGCGGGGGTGCTCGTGGGGGCCGGTTCGGGAGCCGCGGGCACGACGCGCCGGGTCCTGGGGGTCGGCATCCCGATGGCCACCGCGATCGCCGACGCGCGGGCAGCGCGCATGCGTCACCTCGACGAGACCGGCGTGTACGTGCACGTGATCGCGGACGGCGGCATGACCACGGGTGGCGACATCGCGAAGGCGGTGGTGTGCGGCGCCGACGCGGTGATGGTGGGCACGCCGCTCGCCGCGGCGGACGATGCGCCGGGTCGGGGCTTCCACTGGGGCACCACCGCGGCACACGCCAGCCTCCCGCGAGGCAACCGGGTCCCCGTCGAGTCGCGCGGGACGCTCGAGGAGATCCTCGTCGGCCCCGCGCACGAGGCCGACGGACATCGCAACCTCTTCGGGGCCGTCCGCCGAGCGATGGCGATCTGCGGGTACGAGACCCTGAAGGACTTCCAGAAGGCCGAGGTGGTCGCCCTCCGATGACGCACCGCGCCGACGCCCCGGTTCTGGTGGTCGACTTCGGGGCGCAGTACGCGCAGCTGATCGCCCGCCGGGTCCGTGAGGCGCGCGTCTACAGCGAGATCGTCCCGCACACGATGTCCGTGGCGGAGATGGTCGCCAGGGAGCCAGTCGCGATCATCCTCTCTGGTGGGCCGTCGTCGGTCTACGCGGACGGTGCGCCGAGCGTGGACCCGGCGCTCTTCGACGCCGGCATCCCCACGTTCGGGATCTGCTACGGCTTCCAGGCCCAAGCGCTGGCCCTCGGCGGTGAGGTCGAGCGCACGGGTTTGGCGGAGTTCGGTCGCACCACGCTCACGATCACCGCGCCCGACTCGACGCTCTTCCACGGTCTTCCCGACGAGCAGTCGGTGTGGATGAGCCACGGCGACTCGGTGTCCGCTGCACCCGCCGGCTTCGCCGTGACCGCCCGCTCCGCGGGCGCGAAGGTCGCTGCGTTCGAGCACCCCACGTCGCGGCACGCGGGCGTGCAGTTCCACCCCGAGGTGCTCCACACCGAGCATGGCCAGGCCGTGCTCGAGCACTTCCTCTACGAGATCGCGGGCGCATCGCCCACCTGGACGATGACCAACGTGATCGACGAGCAGGTCGCCGCGATCCGAGCGACGGTCGGCGACAAGCGAGTGCTCTGCGGGCTGTCCGGCGGCGTCGACTCAGCGGTGGCCGCCGCGCTCGTGCAGCGCGCCGTTGGCGATCGGCTCACGTGCGTCTTCGTCGACCACGGGTTGCTGCGGGCCGGTGAGCCCGAGCAGGTCGAGCGAGACTTCGTCGCCGCCACGGGCGTCGACCTCAAGGTCGTCAACGCACAGGATCGCTTCCTCGCGGCGCTCGCGGGCATCTCGGATCCCGAGGAGAAGCGCAAGGTCATCGGGCGTGAGTTCATCAGGGTCTTCGAGGAGGCCGCTCGCGACGTGATCGGTGAGGCGGGCGCCCATGGCGAGACCGTCGACTTCCTCGTGCAGGGCACGCTCTATCCCGACGTGGTCGAGTCCGGGGGCGGCACCGGCACGGCCAACATCAAGAGCCACCACAACGTGGGCGGCCTCCCGGACGACCTCGAGTTCGCCTTGGTGGAACCGCTGCGCACGCTGTTCAAGGACGAGGTGCGCAAGGTGGGCCTCGAGCTCGGCCTCCCCGAGGCGATCGTGTGGCGCCAACCCTTCCCCGGGCCAGGTCTCGGCATCCGCATCGTCGGCGAGGTCACTCGAGCCCGTCTCGACGTGCTGCGCTCCGCCGACGCGATCGCCCGTGACGAGCTCTCCGCGGCCGGGCTCGACCGCGACATCTGGCAGTGCCCCGTGGTGCTGCTCGCCGACGTGCGCTCGGTCGGCGTGCAGGGCGACGGTCGCACCTACGGCCACCCCGTCGTGCTGCGACCGGTCTCGAGCGAGGATGCGATGACCGCCGACTGGACCCGCCTGCCCTATGACGTGCTGGCGGCGATCTCCACGCGCATCACCAACGAGGTGCGCGACGTGAACCGAGTGGTGCTCGACGTCACGTCGAAGCCGCCGGGCACGATCGAGTGGGAGTGACGGCGCCCGTGGCTGCGGACGATCTGCGGAGCAACCTCGAGAAGCTCGACGACCTGCAAGCGAAGCGACCCTTCACCTACAACCTCGTCGTCGGCCTGCTCGCGGGGTCTGCGCTGCTGCTCTTCGACGTCCACATCGCGCTCGTCTTCTTCTACGCGGTGAGCTACGCCGCGCTCCGCTGGTTCCTCTGGCAGGAAGGTCGTGTCCTGCACCGGCAGTACCTTGCGCGCGCGGAGCGCTGGGCGGCGAAGCAAGCGGCGCGCCGTCGCAGTCGATGACCGCACGGTTGCGGTACACCGCGCTCGCGTCCGCGCTCGTCGCGCTGGTCGCCGCCTGCTCGGGTGGAGGCGACGCCGCGCCGCCCTCCGCGAGCGGCGGCGCGGGGACCGCATCCACGATCGAGACCCCATCGATCCCATCGATCCCATCGCCGTCGCCGGCCGGGACCGGCGTGATCGTCATCGGCGGCGCCACCAGCTCCTTCGCCGTGCAGTCCTGCCGGCTCGAACCGGATCCCGCCGAGCCGGTCGCGGCACGAGCGTTGCTGTCACTCGAGGGATCCGGCACCACGGGATCGGGTGTCGCGTTCACGGTCGAGCTCCAGCGGTTCGCCACCGGGACGAGCGTGGTCACCTACACCGACACGGTGACGTACTCCGACGTCGCCCGCATCCTGCAGGCGCAGCGCGTGGAGGTGAACGGTCAGGTCACCGACCTGCGCGACCCGAAGGCCGTCATCGCGCTGGTGCGCACGCGGGCTGGCGGGTTGAGCGCGAGCGGGCTCGCCAGCGCCCCCGGCGCCCAGGCCGGCGATGGCGGACTGATCGCGTTCGCTCTCGACGCCACGTGCTGAGGCCTCACGTCCCCGCGAGGCGGGCCACGATCGGGGCGAAGGCGTCGAGCTGGTCGGCCGACATGCCGAGGT
>JBQTHC010000018.1:0-15820 GCA_052390255.1 Microthrixaceae bacterium | reverse complement strand
GGTTCACTCCCTTCAAGGTGGGCACCCTGCGGTTCGACACCGAGCAGGTCGGTCTGCTCGTGACGGTCCTCGTCGTTGCGGGGCTGCTCTACCTGCTCTTCCGCAGGACGTTCCTCGGCACCTCGATCCGTGCGGTCGTCGATCGTCGCGAGCTGGCCGAGCTGGCCGCCATCGACGCGAACCGCGTCTCGCAGGTGGCCTGGTCGCTCGGCTGCACCCTTGCGGCGCTGACCGGTCTGATCATCGCCCAGGGCACGCTCGAACCCACGAAGATCATCTTCTTCGGCATCGAGACGTTCTCGGTCGCCGTGGTCGCCCGGCTCACGAGCGTGCCCAAGGCGATCCTGTTCGGCTTCTTCGGCATGGGCCTGGCCCGAAGCCTGCTCGACGTGTTCGAGCCGTTCGGCTCGACGAGCGGCTGGGCGGAGACCTACCAGGCGGTGGTGACGAACCTCTCGAGCATCGTGCTGTTCCTCGCGCTGGTGGCGTTCCGTCGCCTCGACGAGGTCGGCGACACCAGCGCCAGCGGCTCGGGCTTGGTGACGGGTTCCTTCGGCCAGCCGCGTGCCACTCGCAGCGGGTCCGTGGTCGCCGTGGTGCTGTTCATCGCCGCGCTGGTGTCGCCGTTCGTGCTGAGCGGGCCGGACCTGCGCCAAGCGCACGTCGTGCTGGCGCTGATGGTCATCTTCGTGTCGATCGTGTGCATCACCGGCTTCTCCGGACACCTCACGCTCGGGCAGGCGTCGATCGCGGGCGTGGGTGCGTTCGCCTCGGCGCGAGCGGCGAACGCGCTCCACGTCCCGGTTCTCGTCGCGATGCTCATCGGCGCCCTCGTGGCCGTGCTCGCCGGCATGCTGGCCGGATACCCGGCCCTTCGTCGCAAGGGGCTGTTCCTCGGTCTCACCACGCTCGGGTTGGCGCTGATCATCGACCGCTTCGTGTTCAACGCTCGGCTGTTCAAGGGTGGCCCGGGCGGGCTCACGGTCGAGCGTCCGAACCTCTTCGGCATCGACCTCGCCGGTGACCGAGCGTTCTACTTCTACGAGCTCGTGATGGTGGGCATCGTGCTCGTGCTCGCGCACAACCTGCGGGGCGGTCGCCTCGGGCGCGTGCTGGCCGCGATGCGTGACTCCGAGACCGCCGCACGGTCGGTCGGCATCGGCCTGCGGCGCGCCAAGCTGTTCGTGTTCGGCGTCTCCGCTGCGATGGCCGGCATCGGTGGCGCCATGCTCACCCAGGCCAACCAGAACTGGGACACCGCCACGTTCAACCCCGTGCTCGGGCTGTTCTGGTTCACCGCGGTGATCGTGTGCGGGGTGACGAGCGTGCGCGGCGCGATCCTCGCGTCGATCCTGTACGTCCTCATCCCGCGGGTGCTCGACCTCGACATCCAGAGCGCGATCGGGTTGTTCGGGTTGGCGGCCGTGTTCCTCGGGCGCATGCCCGGTGGGCTCGTGGCGCAGACCGGCGTGCTCGGCCAGCGGTTCCGTGGCCTGCTCGCCGAGCAGTACCGCGTGGCGCGCCGCCCGGCACCCGCCGCCCCGCCCCGACCGATCCCAACTGCGTTCGCTGAGCGCATCCTCGCGGAGCGCACCGGCCCGTGAGCGAGCCCAGCGAGCGAACCATGAGCACAGTGCTCTACCCGGCACTAGAGAGCCGAGCCGATAGGCGAGGCGACCGGCAGCACAGTGCCACGGCTCGGGCACGAAGGAGTCCGGCGGCGCCCCCATCCGCGCAACCCTCAAGTGCCGATCGGTCACTGTGTGCATCCCGAAGGGTGCACCAGTGAGTGATCGCGCGCTCGAGGCGCAGGGGATCACGGTTCGCTTCGGTGGGCTCGTGGCGGTCGATCAGGTCTCGCTCGACGTTGCGCCTGCATCGATCACCTCGCTCATCGGCCCCAACGGCGCCGGCAAGACGACGCTGTTCAACGCGCTGACCGGCATGCTCCGACCGGCCGAGGGGCGCGTGATCCTCGGCGGGCGCGATGTGACCGACCTCCCGACCGACGCTCGAGCCCGGCTCGGGATGGCCCGCACGTTCCAGCGCCTCGAGATCTTCAGCGGCATGACCGTGTTCGAGAACCTGCAGGTCGCCGCCGAGGCGGCCACGCCCGGGCGTACCTTCGGCGGCCTGCTGCGCTGGCGACCGCCGGAGGAGCCTGACATCACGGCTCGGGTGGAGGCGGTCATCGACCTTGTCGGCCTTCGGCCGGTGCGCAGCCGCATCGCCGGCTCGCTCAGCACCGGCTCCCTTCGTCAGGTCGAGCTCGGGCGCGCGCTGTGCATGCAGCCATCGGTGCTCCTGCTCGACGAACCGAGCAGCGGGCTCGACACCGCCGAGACGGAGGAGTTCCAGCGCGTGCTCCGCGAGGTGAGCGCCGCGGGAGTCGGCGTGTTGCTCGTCGAGCACGACGTCGAGCTCGTGATGGCGATCTCGGAGCGGGTGTACGTCCTCGACTTCGGCGAGGTCATCGCGGTCGGTGCACCGGATGAGGTCACGCAGGATCCGGCTGTGCGGGAGGCGTACCTCGGCGTGCCTTCCGAGGAGGAGCTCGCGGGATGACGATGGCGCTCGAGCTCGACGACGTGCATGCAGGCTACGGCCGCATCGAGATCCTGCACGGGGTCACTCTCAAGGTGCCCGCGGGCGCGGTTGTCGCGCTGCTCGGTCCGAACGGCGTGGGCAAGACCACGACGCTGCGCGCCATCTCGGGCACGCTCCCCGTCACCTCGGGATCGATCCGGCTCGACGGTCGTCGCATCGACAACCGTCGAGCGAGCGTGATCGCCTCCCGGGGTCTGGTGCTGGTGCCCGAGGGACGCGGCGTGTTCCCCGCCCTCAGCGTGCGCGAGAACCTGCGCGTCGCGCACCGGAGTGCGCCTGCCGAGGCGGCTGGCCCCTGGGAGGGGTGGCTCGAGGAGATCGTCGGGACCTTCCCGCGCCTCGGTGAGCGTCTCGAACAGGCTGCTGGCTCGCTGTCGGGTGGCGAGCAGCAGATGCTGTCGGTGTGCCGCGCTCTTGTCGGCAGCCCGCGGGTGGTGCTCTTCGACGAGCTCTCGATGGGCCTCGCGCCGCTGGTCGTGGCCGAGCTGTTCGACCGGGTGGCGGCTCTGCGAGATGCCGGACGCACGATCGTGCTCGTCGAGCAGTACCTCACCTACGCGCTCGAGCTTGCCGACCTCTGCTACGTGCTCGCCAAGGGCCAGGTGGTGTGGGCGGGTGAGCCGGCCGAGCTGCGCAACAGCGCCAGTGCGGCCAGCTACCTCACCGCGTGACCCTCAGCGTCAGTTGCCTTGCTCGAGGGCGGGCGTGCCGTACTGGTGTGCGTCGGGATAGCAGAACGGGAACTTGTTCGTCGCCTGCACCCAGCCGCCCTTCGAGTCGAGCCAGCGACTGATGCCGAAGCAGTCCTCGTTCGTCGGCTTCGAGTAGTCGATCGGGACGTACTCGAGACCGGCCATGATCCCGCCGCCCGTGTAGTTGCGCAGCCCGCGGAAGTAGTCCTCGAGGCCCTTGCGTGTGGGCGCAGGACCCATGGCGCGCACGGCGTCGGCCACGAGCCCGGCCTGGGCCCACGCCTCGAGCGCCCACTGGTGGACCTCCTGGCCCGGCTGGTACTTCGCGAACGCCGTGCGGAACTCGGCGATCGCCGGGATCGACGTGGCGCTGTACGGCATCGACTCGCCGGTGATGTACACCGAGTTGCGGCAGGTGTCGTTGTAGTCGTTGCCGACCGAGTCGCCCATCGACACGATCGTGGAGACCTTGGCCTTGACGGAGAACTTGCGGCGCGCCATCGAGTCGCACAGCTTGCGGTTCGCGCCGTCGTCCATCGCATCGAAGATGATCTGGGTGCCCTTGTTCTGCATGTCGGCGACGGCTTGGTCGAAGCTCGGCGCCGCGAAGGACACAGCGTACGAGGTCACCTGGAAGCCTTCGAGCTCCAGGCCCTTCGCGATGAAGTCGCCGGCCTGCTTCGACTCGTCGATGTCGTAGGCGAACACCGCGGCCTTGGAGATGCCGAGCGTGCGCTTGTACCAGCGATAGCCGCCGGACAGGCTCATGAGCTTTCCCTTGTACCCGACGGTCTTGTTGTCCTTCACGTAGCCGCTCGGGTAGCCGCTCCAGAGGTGTTGGTAGCGGTAGAAGCTGTTGGTGATCGGGATGCCGATCACGGGGACGCCCTTGTCGTTGATGTACTGCGCAGCGCCACCGAAGGCCCGCGTGTTCGTGGCGACCATCGCGAAGACCTTGTCCTGCTCGATGAGCCGCCGTGCGCACTCGAGGGCGCGGCTGCGGTCCTCGCGGTCGTCGCAGGTCTTCAGGATCACCCGTCGCCCGTTGATGCCGCCCTTCGCGTTCGTGGCGGCGGTCCAGGCGCGCAGTCCGCGCGCTGCCGGCGCGAACGCGTCGCCCAGCACGCCGTTCTCGGCCACGATCGTGCCGAGCGTGATCGAGGTGGCGGTGATGCCGACGTCCGATGCCTGGTTGGGCCCGGTCGCGACACCCCCGGTGCCGCTGCCGGTGCCGGTGGAGCCGGTGCCGCTGCCGGTGCCCGACCCGGTGGTCCCGCTTCCGCCGCCGCCGCCGGTGCCCGAACCGCCGGTTCCGCCCGCGTCGCCACTGTCCGATCCCGGATCGATCACCACGAGGCCGGACCCACCGTCGTCGAACTTCTGACCCTTCGAGGACCCCTGGCTCTCGACGAACGCGGAGTCAGGGAGCCGGGTGCCGCAGGCGCTCACCAGCAGGGCGACCAGCAGCAGCGCGGCGGTCCGTGTCCTCATCGTGCACGTGCTCCCCTCACGAGAAAATCCCGTATGAGCAGTTCGCCGCGAGGCGGCTGGAGTCCTGCCGTCAGGGGTTCTCGCGCAGGTAGCGGTACACCCCCGCCATGTCGGTGTTGACCTTCGCGGGGAGCGGGTGGATGGTCGCGCCCATCGCCCGCGCGCCCCACACGATCTTCGCGGTGCGCTCCACGAGTGCCGCGTTGTGGAGCGCCTTCTCGGGGGACGAGCCGCACGTCACGAGACCGTGGTTGGCGAGCAGCGCGGCGCCCCGGTCGGCCAGGTGGCGGGCCACCTCGTCACCGAGCTCGGCGCTGCCGGTGCCCTTGTACTCGCAGCACGGCACGTCGCCGCCCACGTAGACCACGACCTCCTCGATCACCGCCGGGATCGGCTCATGGGCGAGGGCGAACATCGTGGCGTACACGGCGTGCGTGTGGATCACCGCGCCCAGCTCCGGGTACGCGCGCAGCGCCGCGAGGTGCAGGTCCTTTTCAGTGGTCGGCGAGCGCGAGCCCTCAACGACCTTGCCGTCGAGGTCGACGACGACGAGGTCCTCGAGGGTCATCGTGTCGTATGCGACCGACGACGGTGACAGGCACACGAGGCCGTCGGGGAGCCGGCCGGAGATGTTCCCCGACGTGCCCTCGACGAGTCCCTCGGCGAGCATCTTCTTCGCTGCGGCAAGGACCGCTTCGCGCGTGGTGGTGGGTGACGTCGTCTCGTCAGCCATGGCTGAGGACCTCCGGGTTGGCAAGGTTGCCGGGACGCTCACCTCGGAGCAGCGCGGCGAGGCCGTCTGCCATGAGGCTCGTGTGGTTCGTCTCGGTGTCGTAGGTGGCGCCGCCGATGTGTGGGGTGAGCACCACGTTCGACATCGCGACGAGCGGGTGGTCGGTGGCGATGTTCTCGCCCTCGAAGTGATCGAGCGCGGCGGCACCGAGATGGCCCGACGCGAGCGCTGCCGTGAGCGCGTCGAGGTCGTGGAGGCCCGCACGCGCGGAGTTGACGTACACCGCGCCGTCGCGCATGCGAGCGAAGCGGTCGGCAGACATGAGCCCGAGGGTGTCCGGCGTGACCGCGGCGTGCATCGACACGACGTCGGCCTCTTCGAGGAGCTCGTCGAGCTCGTGGGTGGCATCGGTCGCGTACGGGTCGCTCGCGATCACGTGCATGCCGAGCCCTTCCAGCCGCCACCGAGTGGCACGACCGACCGCGCCGAGGCCCACGAGGCCAGCGGTGCGCCCCGCGAGCTGCCAGCCCCGGAAGCGCTGGTAGGGGATCGACCCGTCGCGGTACACCTGTCCGTCGCGCACGTCGCGGTCGGCCTGGAGCAGGTGGCGCGTGACGGCGAGGAGGAGCCCCACCGTGATCTCGGCGACGCCGTCGGCGTTGCGGCCGGGCGCTCGCAGCACGGGAATGCTCTTCGCGGTGGCCCCGGCGAGGTCGACGTTGGTGGGGTCCCCCCGTGTGGAGCCGATGGCGATGAGTGGGAGATCGAGGACTGGACCCGCGCACTTGTCGGCCTCGCAGATGAGCACCGTCGCGCCGAGCTCGGCGGCGCGGGCGGCGAGCGCCTCCTCGTTGTACAGGCGCAGCGGCTGATGGTCGATCCACGGGTCGACGATGACCTCGCCGAGCTCGCGCAGCGCGTCGAGCCCCGGCCCTCGGAGCGGCGCGGTCGAGAAGATGATGGGTCGGTCGGTCATGGCTCCTGCTGCTCGAGTGTCTGGTGGCCGGTCATTCGACCATGGATGCGATGGGTGTGCCTCTGCGAGCGGTCTCTGCTGCCGCGGACGCGAGATCGCGGGGGTAGGAGCGCGCGGCCAGGAGCATCACGAGGCCGCCGATCGCGTAGAGCGGCGTCACGATCGCCAGGGCGGTCGGCAGGTCGGTGGCGTCGGCAAGCTGGCCGACCACCCACGGGGCGAGGGCGGCGAGGGCTCGCACGATGGAGCGGATGGCTGCCGCTCGGCCACGTAGTGCGGCCGGCACCACGTCGGACATCAGTGCCTCGCTCGGCGCGATCGGCGCGGTCAGGAAGAGGCTCCCGAAGAACAGGAGGGTGGCCGCGAGCGGCAGTGACGACGTGAGGAAGCCTGGGAGGAAGAAGATCGTCGCGAGCACCGAGGAGATCGCGGTGACGTACACCCGCGCGTTGACGATGCCGCGCCGCAGCAACCGGTCGGCGACCTCACCGCCGGTCATCAGCCCGATCGCCGCTCCAGCCCCGATGACCGGAACGAACGCTCCGGCCTTGGTCGCCGAGAGGTCGAAGGCGGTCTTGAAGAAGTCGATCCCCCACACCTGGAGCGCACCCGACAGGAACGCCGAGATCGTGAGCGACATCACGGCGAACCACATGGAGCGGATGTGGCGCAGCTCAGCGAACACCTCGCGCCACGTGGCGTTGTCGTAGTCGAGCGTCGACTGGCGCGGTGTGGGGAGGTGCAGATCAGGAAGGAGGCCGGGGACGTTGTCGGCCTCGATGTGCTCTGTCTCCTCGAGGTGGAACGCGAGGTCCTGGGCCCCCCGCTCGGGCTCTGGGAGCCGGGTGAGCACCAGCACCACGATCGCGCCGATGGGGATCCACATCCAGAACGCGGCTCGCCAGCCGTAGGTGTCGACGAGCACGCCGGACAGCGCGACACCGAGCAGTCCGCCGACGATCCCGCCCATCTGGTAGCGACCCATCATCCGGGCCCGCGTCGCGACCGGGTAGTAGTCCGACATCAAGGACACCGCCGCTGGCCCGTTCGCCTCCACCACCCCGACGCCGAGGCGCCCGATGAAGAGGAACACGAACCCAGGCGCGATGGCGCCCAACCCCATGCACGCGGTCCAGATGACCATCGCGATGATGAGGAGGGCCGATCGCCGCCATCTGTCGGCCAGCACACCGAACGGGATGCCGCCGGCGACCCCGACGAGCACCATGGCCGATGCGAGTGCACCGACTGCGCCTCTGCCGACGTCGAACTCGGCGCGTATGCCGTCGAGGGCCTGCGCCAGCGAGAGGCGCTCACCTTGCTCGAGCATCAAGGTCGCCGCGAGCGCGACGACCGGGAAGGCGCCATAGCGCACCGCGGTCGAGGTCCTCGTGCTCCCCAGCTGGTCGGTCATCGGCGGTCGGGCATCACTCGTTGGGAAGCTCCGCCTCGACCTCTGCCTTCGCCATGATCGCGTCGTCCTGGTTGCGGAGCTCCACCTTCACCCTGACGAGGTGGCGGCGCTTGCGCTCGACGCGCTTGTCGATCACCTCGCCGCTGAGGAACGTGGCGTCGCCGGTGAAGGCAGGGTTGCGGTACTGCGCGGTGGAGTGCGTGAGGAAGCCCCACTCGCCGGCCCACGCGGCCACGTAGTCGAGGATCCACGCGCCCATCGACGCGCCGTAGCCGTAGCCGCGGGGCATCCCGACATGCTTGGCCCACCGTGGCTGCAGGTGCCCGCGTGATGGGCCGTAGTACGCACCATCGGTCAGCTCCGGGTTCACGCGCTCCATGCGCCGGTCACCCTCGAAGCCCGCCATCTCCTTCGTGTAGCCGAGCGCCTCGGCGCGCACCGTTGTGGGACCCTTCGCCATCGCGCCCCAGGTGGTCATCGGGTAAGCACGCCACTCAGTGGTGAAGCTGGCGAGGCTGTGGGGGCCGAGGACGTTGCCCGCGAGCGTGTCGCCGACGTTCACGCTGTCGAATAGCCGCTTGTCGTGTCGCAGCGTCTGGATCTGATCGATGAACTCGAGCTTGCGCGCTTCGAGCTCATCGAGCTGCTCGTCGGTCCACTCCGGCTCGACGGGCTCGGAGAACAGCTTCTTCTCCTTCGCCTCGCGCACCTGATAGCGGATCGCGGTGGAGCGCTGCAGCGCGACGCGCTCGCCGCGCTGGTTGATGTAGAGCGTGTCGCCCCGTTGGAAGCACGTGGGGCCGGCGAACTTCGTGTCGGTGACCTTGTAGTCGTACGGCATGCGGTGACACACGAAGTGGTCCCCCGGCAGGATGCGCGGTCCGAAGAACCACCAGTCGTCGCCACCGAAGATGAGGTGTGAGCTCGGGATCCTGCCGACCTGCGCCGGCGAGCAGCCGTGACTCGTGTCGACGGCCACCGTGAAGGACTGCGGGGCGATGATCGTGCCGAAGCGGCTCTCCGCCGCCCACCGCTCGTCGTCGTGGAGCGGGTTGGGGTCGTGCATGCCCTGCACCCCGCGCCGGATGTCGTTGGTGGCCACCGGCTCCTTCAGCTCGCCGGGCTCCATGGGGACGCCCATGTACTGGTCGAGGTCGGATGCATCGAAGCCATCTGGCTGCAAGGTGCTCATCGGTCTCCACTCGTAGATGTGACGGGGTCGGCGGCGGCGAGGCGCGCCGAGACGAGGGCGACGAGATCCTCGTCACGCACCTTCGTGTCGCTGGCCGTCATGGGGATCGCGCCCTCGTCGAAGAACAGGACGCGCTTGGGCACCTTGTACGCGGCGACCCGCTCGCGGAGGAAGGCCTGGATGTCGGCCTCAGTGGCCTCGGCGCCGTCCTTCAGCGTGAGGCACGCCACCACGATCTCGTCGAGGCGCGGGTCGGGCATGCCCACGATGCGCGCCAGCTTCACCGGCGGGCAGGCGCGCAGCGCCACCTCGAGCTCTGCCGGCGACACGTTCGCGCCACCGGTCTTGATCATCTCCGTGCGCCGACCGGTCCAGTGCACGAAGCCATCCTCGTCGAAGAAGCCCGCGTCGCCGGTGTGGAAGAAGCCGTCGGCGTCGAAGCAGTCTTCCGGGGCCACACCGAGGTAGTGCAGCATCAGCGTCGGTCCCTTGATGGCGAGCTCGCCGTCCTCGTTCGCGCCGAGGATGCGACCGGTGTCCGGATCCACGACGCGCAGCTCGTTGCCGGGGAGCAGCTTGCCCATGCTCTGCTTGAGCAGCTCGCGTGGTGTGTCGGACCAGTGCGACGCGAAGAACGCACAGGTCTCGGAGAGGCCGTAGCCGACGGGCATGTTCCAGGTGGTGTCGCCGGACACGGTTGGATGCCGGGCCAGCGCCGACTTGCCGAACACGTACCGGAACGACGACAGGTCGGCGGTTTCCCAGCGCGGGTGCTCCTCGAGCGCGCCGATCTGGTGCGGCAGGGCGTAGGGCTCGGTGACGCGCTCGCGCTCCATCAGCTCGAGCGCGTGACCGGGCTCGAAGGACTCCTGCATCACCCAGCAGGCGCCGGCGGCGAGCGTGGAGCCCATCGCGGTGTTGAGCCCCGCGGTCCAGAACAACGGCAGCGACGTCCACATGCGCGTGGCGTCGTCGCGCCGGAAGATCTGCGCCTGCACCCAGAACTGCAGCGTCGGGGCGCGGTGGTTGTGGAGCATGCCCTTCGGTGTGCTCGTGGTGCCGGAGCTGTAGATGACGAGGCCCGGGTCGGTCGGCTGCGTGCGCGCGATCCGCTCGTCGATCGTGGCGTCGTCCACCGCGTTGCCGCCGACGAGGAACCGGTCCCACGTGGGGTCACCCACCACGACGACGTCGCGCAGCGCCGGGAGCTCGGCGCGGAGGCCCTCGAGGTCGTCGGCGAAGCGTCGTGCCAGCATCCGCGTCTGTGTGAGGACGACGACCGCCTCGGAATCGGCCAGCAGGAATGCCAGCTCGCTGGGCGGCGAGAAGGTGGACAGCGGAACCACCACCGCGCCGGCCATCGCCGCGCCGAACAGCGCCGCCACCGCCTCCGGACGGTTTCCCATGAGGATGGCGACGCGCTCGCCGCGCTCGACGCCCCGCGCGACGAGTCCCTTCGCGATGCGCCGCGCCTCGTCCCGAAGATCGCGATAGCTGCAGCGGTGCGTGGCGCCGGAGCGGAGGGGCTCATCGAACACCAGCGCCTCGTTCGGACCGAAGCGCGCCGCGACCTCCTCGAGGAATCCGCCCATCGTGAGCGCGCCGATGCCGCGCACCTCCTCGAGCGGCGGTCCGTGCAGCGTGGTCATCGGAGCGAGGCTCCGTGCGGGAACAGGCCGTCGAAGCCATCACGCTCGATCGTGCGCGCCAGCGCCTCCGCGGTCCGCTCGGCACCGCACGGCAACCGCAGCGCGGGCTGCACATGCCGTGTGAGCACCGAGATGTCGTACTCGTCGCACACGCCCGCGGCACCGTGGAGCTGCTGGCAGGTGCGCAGGACGGCGCGCGCGACGTCGAGGGCGTGCACCCGGAGCGCCAGGGCATCGCCGAACGCGGCGTCTCCCACGGTGGCGAGCCGCCACAGCGTGAACTGCGCCAGCTCGCGCAGACCGGCGACGGCGACCGCAGCATCGGCGAGCTGGAACTGGACCGACTGGAACGCGGCGATCGGCTTGCCGAACTGCACGCGACCGGTGACGTGGTCGACTGCCAGCTCGACGGCACGGTCGGTCGTGCCGAGCACCTGCCACGCGGTGAGCGCGAGGTGGATGCCGACCTCGCGCCGCTCGACGTCGCCCATCGCATCGTCAGCCACGAGGTCGGTCACGAACGGTCCGAGCCGGGAGCCGAGCGCGACACCCTTCGGTGTGGCGACGCTGGCCGCCCCGTCGAGCGTTGCGACGCGCCAACGCTCGAAGAGGTCGCCGTGGTCGACGCGACAGCGCTCGTCGGGAACCACTGCGAACGGGAGGCCGTCAGGGTCCTGCAGCAGCGCGGCAGGAAGGGGGTAGGGGAGCGCCACTCGTCCCGCTGCTTCGCAGAGTCCGGCCGCGGCGGCGAGCGTGTCGGCGTCGGCTCGCGGGTCGAGGTCGCCGACCCCGAGCGCGGCGAGCGCGCCGGCGACCTCGCCGACGCGGAGCTCTGGCGCGGCCTCGGCGCGTCGCGCGGCATCCACCCCGCCGAGCGCGCCGAACGCACGCATGGCAGTCGCCCGGAACTCGATCGCTTCGTCGGGCAGGACCGGGTTCACGTGCGACCGCCCAGGAGTGCCTTCGACACGATCATGCGCTGCACCTCGATGGTGCCCGATGCGACGGTGGCGGCCTGCGCGTAGCGCCAGTGGTCCTCGATCGCGCCGTGCAGCGGAGCGCTCACACCAGACTCCAGGCTCTCGTCCTCGATCATCTGGAACAGCAGCTCTGCGGTCTGCTGGTCGCACTGGGTCACCGCGATGCGCGCGGCGCTCGCCATAACGTCGGGCGGCTCACCCGTCTCCTGTGCGCGCACGGTGCGGTACGCGAGGAGGCGCGCGACCCGCACCTGGATGAGCGCGCGCGCCCACGCGCTGTGCACTGCGGCGGGAAGCTGCTCCCACACGGGCGCAAGCTCGCGGCCGAGCGCAGAGAGCAGGCGCTCGCACCGCGCGTAGCGAGCGATGCCCACCCGCTCGTGCGCGAGGGCCCGACGGATGACGTCCCACCCCTGTCCGACCTCGCCGAGCACGGCGTCGGGTCCGGCGGTCACGTCCTCGAAGAACACCTCGTTGAGGTGGTGCGGGCCGAGCATGCTCCGAATCGGGCGAACCGTGATGCCCGGCGTGTCCATCGGGACGAGGAACATCGTGATGCCCTCGTGGCGCTCGCCGGCGCCCACCCGCGCCGCGAGCACGCACCACTGGGCCATGCCGGCGTAGGAGGTCCAGATCTTCTGGCCGGTGATGCGCCAGCCGTCGCCGTCGGGTGTCGCCTTCGTGCGAAGCGCAGCGAGGTCGGACCCGGCCTCGGGTTCGCTGAACCCCTGGCACCAGATCACCTCGCCCGCCGCGATGGCCGAGAGGTGTTGGCGCTTCTGTGCGTCGCTCCCGAACGCCATGATCGCCGGGCCCACCCAGTTGAGCCCCATGTACTGCGCGCCTCGGGGCTCGTGGTGCGCCCACATCTCCTCGCGCACCACGGTCTGGTCCCACACCGAACCGCCCCCACCGCCGTACTCCTGCGGCCAGGCGATCGTGAGCAGGCCCTCGTCGGCGAGGGTCTTGCAGAACCGCTGTGCGACGTCGAGATCGGCTGGATCGTCGGTGAAGGCGCCGAGGTAGTCCTCGGCGATGTGCGTGGAGATCAGTGCTCGCAGGCGGCTGCGCAGGGTGGCCGCCTGCTCGCCGAGATCGAAGTCCACCAGCCTCCCCTTCCAAACCTGACGCCGATGTTAGTCACCTAGTGTCGAGGGGATGCAGCCCGCCTCCGTGGCCCAGGTGCTCGACCGCGCGCTCGCGAACGGCCCTGATCGAGAGGCGCTCGTCACCCGCACCCGTCGGCTCACCTACGCCGAGCTCGACACGGAGGCGAACCGCGCCGCGCACGCGCTTCGCTCACTCGGCGTCGGGCCCGGGGATCGCGTCGCCGCGTCGTTGCCCAACGATGCCGAGGTGGTGGTGGCGTTCCATGGGGCGATGCGACTGGGCGCGGTGTGGGTGGGCGTGAACCGAGCGCTGGCACCGCCGGAGAAGCGCTACCTGCTCGAAGACTCGGGGGCGTCGCTGCTGCTCACCGACGACGACGTGCCCGGCGCCGGAGCTCCGCTCGTCTCGTCCGCACAGTGGGTTGAGGCCGTCGCGGCCGCTTCGCCGGCCTCGCTCGGGCTCGCGATCGACCCGCACGCGCCCGCTGGCATCGCCTACACGAGTGGCACCACGGGTCATCCCAAGGGCGCGGTGCAGAGCCAGCACAACCTGCTACTGCCCGGCGCGGTTCTGGTCGAGACCCGCGGCTACGACGAGACGCTGCGCAAGGGCGACTGCTTCCCGTTCACCGTCCTCAACATGGCCGTGCTCACCACGCTGCTCGTGTCGCAGGCGGGAGGCTGCTCGATCGTGATGGACCGCATCGACGCCGAAGGCGTGGCCGAGTGGATCCGCACCGAGCGGGTCACCACGTGGAACGGACCGCCCGCGCTGCTGCACAGCCTGGCCACGAACGACGGGGTGGCTCCGTCTGACCTGGCTTCGCTCGACGAGGTGTGGACTGGCGGCGCCGACTGTCCCGAGACGATCCGGTCGATGTTCGAGGAGAAGTTCGGGCTCCCGGTGCTGGCGACCTACGGGCTCACCGAGGCACCCACGGTGGTCGCGATCGACCCGCGCGATGGTCCGCACGTGGCTGGCTCCTCCGGTCGGCCGCTGCCGCACCTCGCCGTGCGCATCCGTGGCGGCGACGGCGCAGCGCTTCGCGCAGGCGAGACGGGCGAGATCTGTGTCGCCCCCGCCGATGACCGCTACCGCCCGATGCTCGGCTACTGGCAGCGACCCGACGCGACCGCCGAGACCCTCGCCGGCGGCGAGCTGCACACCGGCGACCTCGGGTTCCTCGACGTCGACGGCAACCTGCACGTCCGCGACCGGAGGAGCCTCGTCATCATCCGTGGCGGCGCCAACGTGTACCCCGCCGAGGTGGAGCGGGTGCTGCTCGAGGCGCCCGGCGTGGCGGCGTGCGCCGTGTTCGGCGTGCCCGACGAGCGGCTCGGCGAGCGTGTGGTGTGCGTGGTGGAGCTCGCGCCTGGCGTCGCAGCGCTCGACGCCGCCGCCGTGCGCTCGCACTGCTCGGCCAACCTGGCCAAGTACAAGCTGCCCGAGCGATTCGTCGTGGTCGACGCGCTCCCGCGCAACGCCATGGGCAAGGTCATCCGCGCGAAGCTGCCCGGCCTGCTCTGAGGTCGTCGACTGGCGTTCTCGGGCGAAAAATCCGTCTTCCTCACGGACACATCGCCCGAGAACGGGAGTGGGGACAATCAGCAGCGGTAGATGCGCTCGGCGTTCGCGGCGAAGAGCTTGGCCCGGGACTCGTCGTCGAGGTCGGCGGTGATGGCGGCGAACGTGGTGTAGAGCTCGTCGAACGTGCCGTGCATCCCGTCGACCGGGAAGTTGCTGGCGAACATGCAGCGGTCGACACCAAAGATCTCGATCGCGTGCTCGAGCCACGGACGGAACGCATCGACGCTCATCGTCCCGAGGGGCATCGCGAGTCCCGACAGCTTGCAGACGACGTTGTCGCCGAGACAAGCGAGCGCGTCGATGCCCACCTTCCACAGCGCGTGCTCCTCATCGGAGCTCGACCGGGGCCATCCGGTGTGCTCGACGACGACGACCAGGTCATCGAACGCGGCGAGCCCGGCCGCGGCCGTCTGCAGCTGATCGGGGTGGCACATCAGCTCGAACACGAGGTCCCGCTCCTGTAGAGCGCGGAGCACATCGCCACTCGGGAGCGGCCCGTCGAACGCGCCCATCGGGCGGACGCCGCGGAAGCGAGAGGCGGCCATCTGCCGGTCGATCAGCGTCACGGCCTCAGCGAGCGAGTCCGTCGGCACGATGCCGCCGATGATGGCGTCGGGACGCCCGCCGGCATCGTCGGCAGCGCGCTCGTCGAGCTCGATCGTCTCGTCGATGGAGTGGCGGCCTGTCGCGGCGGCCACGTTCACGATCTTCTCGACGTTCCACCCGGCGGACTCGGTCAGGTGCGTCGCCACGTCAAAGCGGCGAGCCATGCCCGAGACGTCACCCATGTTCAGCTGCTGGCGGCCCGACAGGTACGGGTACCAGTCGGCGCGCGCCGGATCCCACAGGTGCACGTGGGCATCAACGATGCGGAGCGGTCGCGCGGTCATAAGACGATGCTCCGCAGCGTGTCGTCGAGCCAGTCAGGCACGGCGGGGCCGCCGAAGGTGACGCTCGCACCCGGGCGTGGGTGGCTACGGAGCCCGAACCAGCCCTCACCGGCCACGAGCTCCGCGCCGGACAGCGCCGCGGCATCGGCGCTGCACAGCAGATGCGCCACCAGCTCGCTGATGGGTTGCGCGCTCGATTCCCACGGGGCCTCGACGCTGACCGCGTACGCGGCGACGCGGTCGCCGGTCGCCCCGAGCGCGGCGCGACTGAGCTGTGCCGACGCTTGCGCGCGGCTGCGTCCACCGGCAGTCGTCGCGTCCGTCAGCGTCACCAGGCGAACCGGGTGATCGGCGCCAGCGGCGTGGTCCGCCGCGGCGCGGGCCCATCCGGCATCGGCACGGATCTGATCGACGAGGCCGGTGTGCTCGGCAAGCACCTGCTCCCAGTCGCTGGCCGTCCCGGCCGCTGCCGGGCCGCCGCCGAACGCGACCACGATCC
>JBQTHC010000017.1:0-4614 GCA_052390255.1 Microthrixaceae bacterium | reverse complement strand
TCGGGTTCGCCGCCGCCAACACCCGCGTGATCGCCGCCGTCAACGTCGTCTTCCCATGATCAATATGACCCATCGTCCCCACATTCAAATGAGGCTTCGTCCGCTCAAACTTCTCCTTGGCCATGATGGGCTCCTGTGCTCTCTGTCTGACGTGCTGGTTGGCGGTGCGCTGGTGGCGGCGCCCGGACTCGAACCGGGGACAACTCGATTATGAGCCGAGTGCTCTAACCAACTGAGCTACGCCGCCTCGGGGTGCGCGTGGGGGGCCTCGGTGGTTCCGTGACCCGACCGAGCCCTCTGTGGGGATTGAACCCACGACCCCTTCCTTACCATGGAAGTGCTCTACCACTGAGCTAAGAGGGCGCACCGCTGTGCCCGTCTGGCGACGGAGCGACCCGCGAGCATAGGGCGAGGCTCGCGCCAGCGGCGAACCGGCTGCGCGGTCGGCGAGCGACCTCGGTGGGGGGGGTCGAACGGCCTAGGAAACCCCTACAGAAGCGGGCGATCCACGCCGATCCCAGCAAGATGCGACTGGAACGACTGGTGATCGAAGCCGGGGACGACAGCTTCACGCTGGACCTGCACCCGCGGCTGACCGTGGTGGCGCACATGGGCAAGGCGGAGCGGGAGAGCCTGATCGGCGAGATCATCGGTGCGCTGGGTGGCAGCCGCAGCGGCGTGCACGCCGAGCTCGCGGAGCGTGGCGGCCGCCACCTCGCCGTGTTCCGACCGTCCACCGGTCGCCATCGCGTGATCGACGTCGACCGCGCGCTCGACGTGACCGCGTCGCTCTGCAACGAAGCAGGCCGCTGCGATCTCCTCGAGCACCTCGGGCTCACGCCGGCGGCGGCTCGTCGCGCGATGCGCGTGACGGCGGGCGACCTCGCGACGAGCAGCGACCGGGGCCGATCGGTCGAGGTGCTCGCGGGGCTCGACCAGCGGCGCGTCTGGGCGGCGGCCGAGGCGTTGCAGTCTGCCGAAGGCGACCTCGCGACCGAAGCCCTCGCACTCGGGTCAGCGCCGGAGGACGCAGCGCTGATCGACGACGTGGAGGAGCGCCACGTCGCCGTGGAGCGCGCCGCCGAGCTCGTCGAGGCGACCCGCAAGCGGACCTTCGTGATCAGCGGGCTCAGCACCGCGGGCACGCTTCCCGCGACCTGGTTCGCAGGGGTGGCCGGGCTCGGCTTGATCGGCATCGCCGCGGTCTCGGTCCTCGCCTCGTGGCTCGCCCGCACCCGCCTCCTGAACGCGACCGCCGCCGAGGACCGGGCGCTCGCACAGGCAGGCGCGCAGTCGTACCTCGGGTTCCAGCTCCAGCGCGTCAACAGCCTGATCGGTGACGACCGAGGACGCCGTGCGCTGATGGGCGCCGCCGGACACCGGCGGAGCGCACTCGCCGACTGGCAGCAGCTCGCTGGGGACATCCCAGTGGACTGGGCCCTCGAGAACCGCGGTGAGATCGAGACGGCAGCACGCCTTCGACGAGAGGTCGAGGGCCTCGCGGCGCTCTCGACGCTCTTGCCTGCTGATGAGGCGCACGCCTCGACCGACGGCTTCGCACACGGGATCGTCACACGACTCGCTGAGGCGCAGTCGATCGCGGGTGAAGGCCTCCCGCTGCTCCTCGACGAGCCCTTCGAGCACCTCGACGACGACGTGAAGCTCAGGCTCCTCGAGCTCCTCGGTCGCTCCGCTGGCGACCCTCAGATCGTCCTGCTCACCGAGGACGAGACCGTGGCGTCCTGGGCGCGGATCGAGGCGCTCACCGGCGAGCTCGCCCTGATCGAGCCCGCCGCCGAGCACGAGGAGATCGAGCTCAGGTCGATCACCCTCTAACTTCGCAGGATGGACCTGCGGCTCGCCACGCTCGACGACGCCGCCGCCATCCGCGAGATCTACAACCTCGAGGTCACGACCTCGACCGTGACCTTCGACCTCGTTCCTCGCAGCCTCGACGAGCAGCGCGTGTGGCAGTCCGCCCGCTCGGGCGTGCACGCGGTCGTCGTCGCGGAGATCAACGGCGCAGTCGTCGCGTTCGGGTCGCTGTCCCCGTGGCGCGACCGTCCCGCATACTCGACGACGGTCGAGGACTCCGTGTACGTGCACCGCGATCATCACGGCAAGGGCGTCGGCAAGGCGCTCCTCGCCGAGCTCGTGTCAACTGCGACCGCGCACGGGTTCCACGCATGCATGGCGCGGATCGTCGGGGGTCACGAGGCCTCCATCGCGCTGCACCGCTCCTGCGGCTTCGAGCAGGTCGGGACCGAGCGCGAGGTCGGCCGCAAGTTCAACCGGTGGCTCGACGTCGTGCTGATGGAACGGATGCTCACATGACCGCCACCGGTGACACCTTCCCGCGGCAGAGCGCACGGACCCAGCGCTTAACGCTCGGCGCACCACGCGACGCGTCGGTCGCCGCGGACGGCACGCTCGTCGCCTTCCTGCGATCGTCGGGTCCTGAGGACCCCGTCACGGCGCTCTGGGCCCTCGACCTTCCCGGTGGTGACGAGCGCTGCGTGGCCGACCCACGAGCCCTGCTCGCTCCGGAGGACCACGCGGACCTCCCCGACGCCGAGCGAGCACGTCGCGAGCGAGCACGGGAGAGCGCCGCGGGCATCACCGGCTACGCGACCGACGACGGCCACCGCGTGGCGGTGGCGGCGCTCGCCGGGCGGCTCATGGTCGCCGAGCTCCGTGCGGGGATCGCTCGCCTGGTGGAGGTCCCCGGACCGGTGGTGGACCCTCGGCCCGACCCGACCGGGGCACGGGTCGCGTGGGTGCTCGACGGCTCGCTCTGGGTCGCGGACCTCAGCGACCCGGCGTCGGCACGCGCGCTGGCAGACCGGACCGGTGAGGGCGACGACGTGCGCTACGGCGTGGCGGAGTTCATCGCTGCCGAGGAGCTCGACCGGTACCGCGGGTACTGGTGGGCGCCCGACGGCGAGCGACTGCTCGTGACTCGAGTCGACGACTCGCCAGTCGAGCGCTGGTGGATCGCCGATCCGGCCAGCCCCGACCAGCCTCCCTCCGAGGTCGCCTACCCGGCCGCAGGCACGCCCAACGCTGACGTGTCGGCGTGGCTCGTCGACCTCGACGGCGCGCGGACCGAGGTGCAGTGGGATCGTGAGGAGCTCCCGTACCTCGCACACGCGATCTGGGACGACCACGGTCCGATGATCACCGTGCTCACCCGCGACCAACGGCGCCTCGTGGTGCTCGCCGTCGACGCGGAGGGGCACACAACACCGCTGTGGACCGACACTGACGACGCGTGGGTGGAGCGCGCCACCGGGACGCCCGGGCGCCTCGACGATGGCCGCGTGGTGATCACGGCCGACCGCGACGGGTCGCGACGCCTGGTGATCGACGGCGCCCCGGTCACGGCCGCAGACCTGCAGGTGCGGACGGTGCCGCACATCGCAGGCGACACCGTCCTGTTCACTGCCAACCCGATCGACGACGCGACGGTCCTCCACGTGTGGCGGTGGACAAGGGGCGACGTGGAGGCAGTGACTCGCGACGAGGGCGTGCACACGGCGGTCGCTGGGGGTGACGTCGTCGTCCTCCGAAGTGCGACGCTCGACGCGCACGGCGCACGCACCGAGGTGCTCGGGGGGCCGGCCCTGGTCAACCTTGCGGCGGCGCCGCTCGTGGAGCCGAACGTGTCGATCCGTCGTGTCGGCGCGCGCGGCCTCGCGACCGCGCTGCTCTTCCCGTCGGAGCCCTCGCCCGAAGGTCCACTGCCGGTGCTGCTCGACCCCTACGGCGGACCCCACGCGCAACGCGTCCTGCGAACCCGCTCCGCCTACCTCACCTCGCAGTGGTTCGCCGACCAGGGCTTCGCCGTGGTCGTCGTCGACGGTCGGGGCACGCCGGGCCGAGGGTCCTCCTGGGAGCGGGCCGTCCACCTCGACCTCGCAGGACCCGTGCTCGAGGACCAGCTCGACGCACTGGAGGCGCTGGCGGCGAGCGAACCGCGCCTCGATTGCACGCGCGTCGCGATCAGGGGGTGGAGCTTCGGCGGCTACCTCGCCGCGCTCGCGGTGTTGCGCCGGCCCGACGTGGTCCACGCCGCGATCGCCGGCGCCCCGGTGACCGACTGGCGCCTCTACGACACGGCCTACACGGAGCGCTATCTCGGCCTCCCGCACGGTCCGGCAGGCGCCGCGGCGTACGAGCGCAGCTCGGTCCTCGGCGACGCCCACCGGCTCGAGCGACCGCTGCTCCTCGTGCACGGGCTCGCGGACGACAACGTGGTGAGCGCGCACACCCTGCGGCTCTCCGCTGCGCTCCTCGCACACGGTCGCCCACATCAGGTCCTGCCGCTGACCGGGGTGACCCACATGGCATCGCAGGAAGACGTCGCCGAGAACCTCCTGCTCCTCCAGCTCGACTTCCTCCGCACCGCACTCGACGAGAGGAGCCGAGCCGGTAGGCGAGGCGACCGATGACACCGTGCCGCCGCTCGGGCGCGAAGAAGTCCGGCGGACCCACCTCTCCCGCACATCTCCCAGCGCGACGACGCCCCGCCGGGGCGGGGCGTCGTGGTGGGCCCGGAAGGATTTGAACCTCCGTAGGCAATGCCGACTGGTTTACAGCCAGTTCCCTTTGGCC
>JBQTHC010000016.1:0-3802 GCA_052390255.1 Microthrixaceae bacterium | reverse complement strand
AAGGGAGTGAACCCGAACATGCGCGGGACCGGCTCGGTGGTGGTGCCCTGCACCCCGGGCCCCCAGATCAGGTCGATGAGCCCGAGCAGCAGCACCGTGACGCCGAGCGCCGCGACGAGCTTCTCGGAGCTGGACGCGCGCCGCTGCTGCAGTGGTCGGAACACGACGCGCTCGAGCAGGAGGCCGAGGCCCGGACCGCACACGAGCAGCACAACGGGGACGACGACGATCAGCGGAAGACCCCACACGCCGCTCAGCTGCCAGCCGAGGTAGCCCGCCAGGAGCGCCACCGCGAAGTGGGCGATGTTGAAGACGCCCGTGGCCGTGTAGGTGAGCACGATGCCCGTCGCAGACAGCGCGTAGAGGCACCCGAAGATGATCCCGAGCAGCGCGATCTGGACGTAGAACATCGCGACGTCAGGAAGCCGCGGCGGCGCGCACCGGGGCGCACGCGGGGCACGGTCGCAGGCCCCGCCGCCGGGCGGTCGCGGGCGTGAGCTCCTCGGCTTCCTTGCCCTCGACAAGCGCGCAGCTCGCGCGGTGGAAGAGCTCGCCATCGGCCACGACGAGCACTCGCCGCGCCGGTGCGGCCGCGCCGTTGGAGGCTGCGTCGTCGGCAGTCTCGGCGCCGTTCCCGTTGATGCCGACCACCGGAGCGTCGGGGCGCCGCAGCAGCACGTCGTGCAGGTCCTCGACCATCCGCTCGAGGCGATCGAGCCGACCGCTGTCGTTGCGGATCTCCTGCGTCCCGAGGAAGTAGGCGCCGATCACCGCGAGGAACACGCCACCGATCCCGCCCGAGACGAGGTATGGGATCTGCTTGGCCGGGATGGCCTCGCGCGACACGCCCAGGTAGCCGAGGAGCATCACGAGCGCGCCCGCGCCGATCAGGATCCATCCGGCGTACGGCCGGATGGCGGCACCGACCCAGCGCCAGAGCAGCCGCGGATCGGGCTCCTCGTCGTCGTAGCGATCGTCGCGCGGCTCGTCAGCCGACATAGGTGGCTCCTTGGGTCACGAGGAACGCCCGGGGAACCGGGCGGGGAGGGTGAAGGCCGGAGCGACGCAGCACCCGAGAACAGCGAACGCGAGCGAGAGGTAGAGCAGCCCGAGCCGGTCGCCGAAGATGCCGCCGATCGACCGGGCGAGCTGGGTCCCTTCGGTGCCGGTGGCAGGTCGACGCGTCGTAGGCGGCGGTGCTGTACCGGAGTCCACCTCGCCGGGAAGACCACCGTCGAAGGAGTCGCCGCCGTCGAAGCCGGTCGTCCCAGGGTCGAAGCCCGCGCCGCCGTTGTCGAAGGTGGTGTCTCCGTCGCCGCCGATGACCTCGGTCGGGAAGTTCACCGCCGAGCCGAGCGCTCCGGTGGCACCGAGCTGGATCGATCCCTTGTACACGCCGTTCGGGTCGGCCTCGGTGTTGGGGAACCGGGGGTCCGGGAACCGTGGGGTGGTGGGGAGCCCCTGCACGTCGTGCCTGAACTCGATCAGGAGGCCACCAACGTTCGCGACCGCCGCGCCGTCCTGCTGGAGGCTCTGCGTGGAGTCGAGGATCGTGAACGTGATGCCCATCGCGCGCAGCGCCTCGTTCACCGCGGCCTGCGCTTGCTGATCGAGCGGGCCGCTGCCGCTCGAACCGACGACGAGACCGTCCTGAGTGAGCTTGGCCGGCTGGCCACCCACGGTGATGCCGCCCACCGTCAGGGACGGCACTGCGGTGCGCTTCCCGTTCGCGTCATCGGTGACGCGGGAGACCGAGTGCAGCGACTCGATCCGGATCAGGCCGCCGAAGAGTCGGATGTCCGACAAGGTCGACTCCGCGTCGACCACGAGTCCGCCCCTGACGATGCGCTGGTCGGTGCGGCTGGTGGCGCTGTCGACCGTGAGGAGCGAGGTGTCCATCTCGAAGCCCGGGAGCTGCGGTGTCACCGGACCAAACGGGGGCACGCCGAGCACGCGGAGGTCCTGGATCACCGCGTCGGTGGTGGCGGCATCCTCTGCCGCGTGCGCCTTCGCGCGGATCGCGTTGCCGGACACGGGATCGTTCGGCGCGCCGAGCGCGAGCGAGCCGCTCGTGGCGCCGTCGGGCTCGAAGTCGTCGGCGAACACAGTGAGGGGGTACTTGTACTGCAGGCAGGTGTCGAGGATCGGCTTGAACTCCGCGGGGAACTGCCCGCCGAAGGTGCCGCAGGCGAGGCCCGGACCGAGGATGAGCCCGTTGCCAGGAAAGAGCAGAGACGCACGCGCTTGCCGGGTGCTCGATTCGTAGGTGCTCGCGCCGTCGAGGGCGATGAAGCGCAGGAGCTCGGGGATGGGCAGCAGCGCCTCGCGATCCACCTGCACCGACACGCCCACCGCGCTCGCTGACCCGCGGAACACCTCGGGCGGCGGGACGGTGTCGGACTCCTCGGCCGGCGACGAGGGCATGGCCACGGCGAAGAGCGCACAGATCCCAGCCGCGACGAGACACGCACGCCGTGCTCCTCGTCGCAGATCTGGACCCATGGACCGTCCCCCTCTGACTACTAGGGATCAGTTCCACGTCCGCGTGGCGGCATCCTGCTCACGATGGGCTAACAAAGGGGCCGTGGGTGCGTGCTTCGACGACGACGAGCGCGCTCGGCTGGGGGCCGTGCTCGACGCTGCGGTACCGGGATCGGCCGCGCTCGGTGCCGTCGACTACGTGGAACGACTCCTCACCGCGCTCGATCATGATCCCCCGCGCATCTGGGCGTCCCCAGGCGCATGGTCGGCGAGCACCGACTCGGGCTGGATCGAGCTCGGCCCGTGGGAGCGGCACGCCTGGTCCCAGCGCATCACTGACATGCGTGCGTCGTACCGACGTGTGCTCGACGACGAGGCGAGCGAGGCTGATCGGCGCCTCGTGCACGCGCACGCGTGCGAGGCGACCTACGGCGATCCCGCGTATGGCGGCAACCGCGGCAGCGCCGGATGGCAGCGCATCGCGTTTCCGGAGCCGCTGTTCCCGCCGGCACGGGAATCAACCGGATGAGGGACTGCGACGCGATCGTCATCGGGTCGGGTCCCGGCGGCGCGACCGTGGCCGAGGTGCTCACGGCTGCGGGCTGGTCGGTGATCGTGCTCGAGAAGGGACGCAACCATCTCCTCGACCTCGCACCGCCGCACGAGCCGCTCGCGCACTTCGCCAACGACGAGATCGCGCTCACCCGCCGCCACCTGCTCGGACCCGACCCGCTGCTCGAGCCGCGCACGTATCGCCGGACGACCGACGACGGAGATCGCATCCTGACGGGCGAGGTCAACAACCTCCCCTCGACAGTCGGCGGGGGTGGCGTGCACGCCGACGCGAAGCTGCCGCGCTTTCGCGAGGAGGACTTCAGGCTCCGGACGGAGCGAGGGCCGATCCACGATGCGTCGGTCGAGGACTGGCCCGTCACCTACGACGAGCTCGAGGGTCACTACGCGGCGGTCGAGCAGTCGTTCGGCGTCGCGGGGGAAGACCACGCGAACCCGTTTGCCGCGTGGCGGAGCACGCCGTTCCCGATGCCACCGGGCGACGACATGCCGATGGCGG
Organism: Microthrixaceae bacterium; assembly: GCA_052390255.1. GTDB lineage: Bacteria > Actinomycetota > Acidimicrobiia > Acidimicrobiales > VFJN01 > VFJN01. The sequence goes on along the minus strand of JBQTHC010000016.1, from coordinate 249 downwards.
TCGTGTCATCGGCGGCCGCGGAGCGCGCCGGGCTGCACCCGTACCGCGCACCGACCGGTACGAACAGCGTCGAGTACGACGGTCGGCCGGCGTGCGTCGACTGCGGGTTCTGCGGCGGGTACGGATGCCCGGTCCACGCGAAGGGCGACCCCATCGCAGCGCTGCAGCACGCGCTGCGCACGGGCCGCTGCGAGCTTCGACCCGACGCGTTCGTGCGCGACATCGTCCTCGACGCCACGGGACGACGCG
>JBQTHC010000015.1:0-7426 GCA_052390255.1 Microthrixaceae bacterium | reverse complement strand
GCACGGTGGAGGTGACGAGCACCTCGCCGGGGGAGGCGACCGCCTGGACGCACGCCGCCAGGTGCACGGCGAGTCCTCGCACATCACCGTCGTCCAGAACCTCGAACTCGCCCGCGTGCACTCCACCACGGATGGTCAGCCCCACCGCCGCCAGCTCCGACCGCGCACTGGCGGCTGCGTCGAGGGCCATCGACGGGGTGTCGAACAGTGCAACCAAGCCGTCGCCCATCCGCTTCACGACACGGCCACCGATCCCAGCCACGACCGCTTCAGTGATGCGATCGTGACTGGCGATCGCATCCCGCCAACGATCGTCTCCCATCGCAGACGCGCGGGCGGTGGAATCAACGAGGTCAGTGAAGAGCAGGGCGCCGAAGCGCCGTTCGGCCGTGGCTCCGGCGTGTGCGTCGGTGAGAAACGGGATGAGCACTGCCGCGAGGTCGCGCCACCCGTCGTTGACCCAGATGAAATGGTCATCCATGTCGAACTCGACGAGCTGAGCCCCGGGGATCGACGCCGCGAGCTGACGCCCTCCGCTCACCGGTATCACACGGTCTCCGGTGGCGTGCATCACCAAGGTCGGCGCCGTGATGGCTCCATTCGTGGTCGACCCGAACAGCGGGAGCACGCTGGCGATCTGGCGCTCGATGCCAGCAGGGCTGGCGGAGAGCCGCTGGTACCGACCCGCCCAGCGGATGAAGCCCGCGTTGTCTCGTTGGCTCGGCATCATCCACTCGACCATGAACGAGGGGTCGACCCCCCAGGTTTCGACGAGGCGGCCGAAGCTGCGGACGGTCCGCGCGACGTCTGGGACCTCACCGAACGGGGCGAGCTCGTCGGGCTCGACCGAGCGCATGGTGTTGACCAGTACCAGGCGATCAACGCGCTCGGGGTACCGGATCGCGAAGTGCTGGGCCATGAGCCCGCCTTCCGACAATCCCATGAGGTGCGCGCGCTCGAGGCCCTCGGCGTCCATCACGGCGGTGATGTCGGCGATCCGCTGCTCGAGCGTGGGGAACTCGTCGAATGCGTCGGATCCCCCGATCCCGCGCTTGTCGAACTGGATGATGCGGAGATACTGGGCCTCGAACTCGAGGATGCGCCGGTTGAGCTCGTGCTCCCACACGATCTCCACGTGCGACACCAGGGGCGGCACCAGGATCATCGGTGGTCCATCGCCGAAGGCCTGGTAGGCGAGCTTCAACCCATCGCTGGTGGCATACCGGGTATCAGGCACCCCCATGACGAAGGATTCTGCCATCACCTACGCCTGAGCGACCGCCCTGGAGGATCTCCTTAGAGTCTTGGGGATGCGGGACTACTCGGTTGTCGCCTTCAACACGGCCACCGCGTCGACCAACAAGATCCATGACGACGAGGTGGCGCTGCGCTTCGGGTTCCGCGGGGGCTTGGTGCCGGGTGTCGACGTGTACGCGTACCTCTGTCACCCACCGGTCGCCGCCTGGGGTCTCGACTGGCTCCGGCGAGGGACGATGCGCGCCCGGTTCCACAAGCCCGTGTATGACGGGCACCGCGTCGAGATCTCGGCACAGGCGTACGACCTGACGCTCACCGACGACGAGGGTGTCCGATGCGCCGCGGCCACCGCGTCGCGGCCGGACGCCGCGGCCGCGGCACCCGAGCCCGCCGACTGGCCCGATGTCGCTCAGGCCACGGATCCGCCCGCTGCGGCACCCGAGGTCCTGGTGCCCGGGACGGCGTTCGGGCTCGCGCCCCATCGCTTCCACGCCGACATGGCGGAGCAGTACCTCGCGGAGGTGCGCGAGGAGCTCTCCGTCTACCGCACCGAGCGCATCGCCCACCCGGCGTGGATCCTCCGCGATGCCAACTATGTGCTGTCGACCAATGTCCGGCTCGGACCGTGGATCCACGTGGAGTCCATCGTGCAGCATCACGACGTCGTCCACGACGGCGAGCTCGTGTCGGCGCGCGCGCTCGTCACGAAGGAGTGGGAGCACAAGGGCCATTGCTTCGTCGAGCTCGACGTGCTCCATCTCGCGGACGGCCGACCGGTCGCGAGCACATGCCACACCTCGATCTATCGCCCCCGCCGCCTCTGAACAACCAACGTCTGTGAACTGCCACGTCCGCATGGCGGTCGTCAGGGTTCACAGACGTTGGTTGGTGGGGTTCAGCCCAGGCCGAGGTTGGCGTGGATCTGGCGGACCGCCGCCGAGCGGTTGAGCGCGTAGAGGTGCAGGCCGGGTGCGTCTTCGGCAAGCAGCGCTGCGCCGATCTCAGTGGCGACTTCGATGCCGATCTTGGCCACCTCCTCAGCCTGATCCTCCACACCGACGAGCCGCTCGAGCAGCCGGTCCGGGATCACCGATCCGTTCATGCCGGCCATGCGTCGCACGCCGGCCACGCTGGCGATGGGCATGACGCCGGGCAGCATCGGCTTGTCGCAACCCAGGTCGGCGAGCTCGTCGACGAGCCGCAGGTAGTCGTCGACCACGAAGAAGAACTGCGTCATGCCGAAGTCGGCAAGCGCGAGCTTCTCCGCGAGACGACGACGGTCACTGGCGCGATCCGGCGACCGCGGATGCACCTCTGGGTGCGCTGCGACGCCGACCGAGAACCCGGCGCGATGTGCGCGCACCACCTCGACGAGCTCGATCGCATGCTCGAAGTCGCCGCCTGCCTCTGATCCGTCAGCAGGCGGATCTCCGCCGAGCGCCAGGATGTTCTCGACGCCGTTGTCGGCGTAGTGGTCGAGCAGCGCCGCGATGTCGGCGCGGGAGTGCCCGACGCAGGTGAGGTGCGGCATCGCGGGGAAGGCCTGCTCCGCGTTGATGCGCGTCACGACGTCGCGCGTGCGCTCACGGGTGCTTCCGAGCGCGCCGTACGTGACCGACACGAACGACGGGCGCATCTCGGCCAGCTCCACGACGCACTTCTCGAGCGCTCGCTCCGCCTCATCGGTCTTGGGAGGGAAGAGCTCGAACGACAGCGTCGGGCCGGCGTCGAGGAGGTCGGCGATCCGCGTCATGGAGAAGCCACGCTAGTGGTCCATCGCCGGAAGGGCGGCGTCGAACCAGCTGCCGAGCGCCTCATGCCGGGCTCCGGCTGAGCACCGCCCAGATCCCGTTGCCGGCGGTGCTGTGCACCCCGGTCCAGGCGCCCGGGAGCGCGGCGACCACGTCGCCCACGGGGAGGTGGATCGGTGTCTCATCGCCGCTGCTGTTCACCCACACCACCACACCGTCTCTGCCGAGCACCCGGTCGACCTCGTCCGGGAAGAGGAAGCAGTTGACGAGGACGACCGCATCGGCGCGTCCGTCGACCATCGGAAGGCGCGCGCCGTCGGCCAGCACCCGGTGACCGGGCGCCGCGGGCGCAAGCCGGAGCATCTCGAGTGCCACCTCGACCGCGAGCACGCGCCGCCAGTGCTGCGCGAGCATCGCCGTGTACGCACCGATGCCGCTCCCGAGCTCGACGCACACGTCGGCCGACCCGAGGTCGTCAGGCAACCCGCGGGCGAGCGCGTCGGCGACCACCGCGTCGCGCTGGGGCGACGTGCGCGTGTGCCACTCGGGCGCGAGCCCATCGAAGAAGGCAGCCACGGTTGCTCGGGCCTCGTCGTCCCACCCGCCTGGGTGGAGGCCCGCAGCTCGGCGCGTCATGATCCGCATCGGATGCTGATCGGACCCGAGGCCAGAGGAGCGGTGGCCCGCGATCTCGATGCCGGGGAGCTCGGTGATGGTGCCCGCCATGGTCATGCGCCTCAGGGGGTGTGGGCTCGACGCTCCGCGGCGGCCACGAGGTTGGCGAACAGCATCGCGATCGTGGTCGGTCCGACACCCCCGACCCTCGGTGTGATCCAGCCCGCGACCGCTTCGCAGGACTCGTCCACATCCGGCAGGAGCGTGCGGCCCTCGTACCGAACCCCTGCTCCCACCACGACGCCGCCTGGCCGGATGTGCTCGGGCTGGATCATCCCAGGGACCCCGGCGGCAGCGATGAGGATGTCGGCACGGCGCGCGTAGTCCGCCCAGCTCGGTACGCCGGTGTGCACGACGGTCACCGCCGCGTTGGCGGTCGGCCGCTTCTGCGACAGGAGGATGCTCAGCGGTCGGCCGATCGTGACTCCGCGCCCTACGATCACGACGTCACGCCCGGCGACCTCGATCCCGTAGTGGGCGAGGATGGCCTCGATGCCCGCGGGGGTGCACGACACGGGCCCGGGGATGCCGAGCGCGAGGCGGCCGACGTTGGTGGGGTGCATCCCGTCGACGTCCTTGTCGGGGTCGACGGCCATCAGCACCGCGTCGAAGTCGACCTGCCCTGGCGCGGGGTGCTGCACGAGCATCGCGTCGACATCGGGATCGGCGTTGAGGCGTTGCACTGCTGCGATGACATCGGCGGTGGTGGCGTCTTGGGGAAGGTGCACGTGCGGGCTGTGACACCCGAGCTCCTCGGCCTTGCGCATCTTCATCGCCACGTATCGCGCCGATGGTTCGTCGTCGCCGATGAGGACCGTGGCGAGGCCGGGAGTGTGGCCGCGGGCCCGCAGTGCCTCGACGCGTGGCACGAGGCGCTCGAACACGGCGTCGGCGACGGGAGCGCCCGGCATCATCACAGCGCTCAATGGAGGAAGTGCCTCTCGCCGGTGAACACCATCGCGAGCCCGAGCTCGTCGGCCCGCGCGATGTTCTCGTCGTCCTTCACCGAGCCGCCGGGCTGGATCACCACGGCTACACCAGCCTCAGCCGCGGCCTCGATGCCGTCGGGGAACGGGTAGAACGCGTCGCTCGCGCACGCGCCACCGGCTGCACGGCCCGCCGCCTTCGACGCGGCGATCTGGCCCGCCTCGACGCGGTTCTGCTGGCCGGCCCCGATGCCCCAGGCGGTGCCGTCCTTCACCAGCACGATCGAGTTGCTCTTCACCCAGCCGACGAGCCGCCATGCGAGCTCGGCGTCTCCCCACTCGGCTGCAGTCGGTTCGCGCTTCGTGACCACCCGCCAGTCAGCGCGCGGCGCCGCGAAGTGGTGCGCGTCCTGCACGAGCCACGCGCCCGTGAGCTGCCGGATCTGCAGTGCATCGGGCGATGGGGGTCCGGCGGTGAGCAGCCGCGTGTTCTTGCGCTTCTTCGTGAGGGCGTCGACCACGCCGCCGGCATAGCCAGGGGCGATCACCACGTCGGCCATCGCCGCGGCGACCATGCGCTCCACCGTGGCGTCGTCGACCTCGTGCGACAGCGCCACGATCCCTCCGAACGCGGATCGCTCGTCGCACTCGAAGGCGCGCTGGTACGCCTCGGCCAACGTGTCAGCAACGGCCGCTCCGCACGGGTTCGCGTGCTTGATGATGGCCGCGGCCGGCTTTCCGAAGGTGGACGCGAGGTCGTTCGCGAGACCCCATGCCGCGTCGGCGTCGAAGAGGTTGAGATAGCTGAGCGCCATCCCGCCGTGCTGCTCCACCGAATCCCACCACGACGAGCTGCCGATCGCGCGGTAGCGAGCGCCGGTCTGGTGCGGGTTCTCGCCGTAGCGGAGGTCCTGGACGCGCTCGAGCGCGAGGTGCAGCGTGAGCGGGAGGACGTCGTCAGACGACGAATCGAACCAGGACACGATCGACGCGTCGTACGCGGCCGTGTGCGCGAAGGCCTTGCGCGCGAGCGCACGTTTCGTGGCGTCGGAGAGCACGCCACCCGCCTTCAGCTCGTCGACCACGGTCTGGTAGTCGGACGGGTGGGTGAGGATGCCGACGTCCTTGAAGTTCTTGGCGGCCGCTCGGATCATCGCGGGTCCGCCGATGTCGATCAGCTCCTCGGCGCGGGTCGCGCCGTGCTCGAAGCTCGCGGTGTCGGCACCGAACGGGTACAGGTTCGACACGACGAGGTCGATCGGGTCGATCCCGTAGGTGCTCATGTCGGCCTGGTGATCGGGGTTGCGTCGATCGGCGAGGATCCCGCCGTGCACCTTGGGGTGCAGGGTCACCACGCGGTGTCCGAGGATCGCCGGGAAGCCCGTGAGATCCGCGATGTCGGTCACCGCGAGGTTGGCGTCGCGCAGCGCCTTCGCGGTGCCGCCGCTGCTGATGAGGTCCCACCCCATGCCGCGCAGCTCGCGGGCGAGGTCGACGATGCCGGACTTGTCGTACACGGAGAGCAGCGCCCGCATCAGTGCGTGGGCTCCTTCTTGAGGATCGTCGGGTCGGCCATGACCGCCCGGATGGTGTCGGGGTAGAGGCGTCGCTCCACTGCCTTGATGCGCTCGTGCAGCGTCGCCTCGTCGTCGCCGTCGAGGATGGGGACCTCTTCCTGGGCGAGGATCGGTCCGGCGTCGACCTCCAGGGTGGCGACGTGGATCGTGCAGCCCGTCACCTTCGCGCCCGCCGCGAGCGCCTCGCGCACCGCGTGCCACCCCTTGAACGCAGGGAGGAGTGCGGGGTGCGTGTTCAAGATCCGGTGCTCGAAGGCTTCGTGGATCGGCTCTGCGAACACGGTCCCGAAGCCCGCCATGACCACGAGATCGATGTCGGCGGCAAGGAGCACGTCGACCACCTCACGCGTGTAGGCGACGCGATCGAAGTCGGCGCCGAAGCTGGCCCGCTCGACGAGCCTCGCCTCCACGCCGTGCCTGGCGGCCACCTCGAGCGCACGCGAGGGGCGGTCGACCACCACGAGAGACACGGGGATGCCGTCAGCGAGGATGGCCTCGAGGAGGGTCCCGCTGCCCGAGGCGAGGACGGCGATGCGCACGGTGCGAACGTACCAGCCCCTCGGAGGCCTCCTTCCGGGCTCGTGGAAGGTCCGTCGTGGGCGGATTGCGGTGCGTTACCGTCGCGGCACGACGTCAATCCACCTATTGGAGGCGGACCGTGGACCTCAACAAGCTCACCACCAGCGACAAGATCATCGCCGGCTCCGGCATCGTCTTGTTCATCGCGTACTTCATGCCTTGGTTCAAGGTCGACTTCGGCCCGCTCGGCGGCTCGGCGTCGGCGAGCGGCAGCGACGTCGGCTTCTTCTGGGCGACGCTTCCGATGCTCCTCGGGGTCCTCGCGGCAGCAGCCGTCATCGCGAACAAGCTGTTCGACGTGACCCTCCCGACCCTCCCGATCCCGTGGGGCCAAGCATTCCTCGGAGCCGGTGCGATCGCCGCGATCCTCGTCGTCCTCAAGCTCCTCATCGGTGAGGACCCGTCCTCGATCATCGACCGAGCCTTCGGGCTCTTCCTTGCAGCGCTCGCAGCAATCGGCCTGGCCGTCGGCGGCTTCCTCAAGTTCCAGGAAGGCGACAGCGCGCCGCCGTCGGGCGGCGGATCGGGCTCCGCTCCCTTCTGACAGAACGCCTCCCTGACGATGACCCCGCCGCCCCCGGGGCAACGTAGCGTAAGGGTCCGCGGTCCTGAAGCGAGAGGCCCGTACAATATCGCCCATGACCCAAAACCGGGTTGAACC
>JBQTHC010000014.1:0-46735 GCA_052390255.1 Microthrixaceae bacterium | reverse complement strand
GAAGAGGGTCGACTTGCCCACGTTGGGTCGCCCGACGACGGCCACCGAGAACACGCGCTCCTCCGGGGCATCCTCATCGTCGATGTCCTCGAGCTCCGAGCGAGGCTCCGGATCCGGCAGGAGCTCGATGAGCCGATCGAGCACCTCACCCGAGCCACGGCCGTGGAGGGCGCTGAGAGGCATCGGTTCCCCGAGGCCGAGCGACATCGCCTCCCAGATCAAGCCCTCACGTCCCGCGTCGTCCACCTTGTTCACCACCACGAGCACCGTGCCGCCCGCAAGACGGCGGATGACCTCCCCCACGCGCGCATCCTCGTCGGTCACACCCGTCACCGCGTCGAGCACGAGGAGGACGACGTCGGCGTCGCGGATCGCCTGCTCGCTCTGCCGGCTCACCTTGGCGTCGAGGTCGGATCCTCCGGGCATCCAACCACCGGTGTCGACGAGCCGGAATGCGACCCCTCCCCAGTCCGCGTCGACCTCCTTGCGATCGCGAGTGACGCCCGGCTTCTCCTCCACGATCGCGACGCGCTTGCCGACGATGCGGTTCACGAGCGTCGACTTCCCCACGTTCGGCCGACCGACGATCGCAACGACCGGCAGAGCAGCTGCCGTCATCGGAGGCTCTGGCGCGCACGTGCGCCCTGCTCGAGGGCACGGCGCAGCGCGTGGCCGTCGGTGGGGACCACCTCGACAGCGCGGGGCAGATCCGCAGGCGCGGAGCCGTCGAGGAACGCGCCGTTCGACAGGCAGACGTCCGGCAGCAGGTAGCGGTGCCCCTCGGGCTCAGCGGCGAGCGTCCGGCGGAGATCCTCCCCCACCATCAGTCCTGTCACCGCGGTGGTGCCCCCGAAGAAGTGGTTGTCGACCGTCACGATGCGCACGTCGTCACGGCCGAGGCGTTCGACGAGCGGGGCGAGCACCTGTGCGCCGTAGGGTGCGGTGAGGATGCCGACCGGCGCCGACGCCGACGGACGGATCTGCACCAGCTGATCGGGTGTCGCGCGGGCGCCGCGGTACGGCTCGTAGTCCACGTTGAGGGATCCCGCGCCGTCGACCACACCGGCGTCGCCGCCGTCGGCCCATGCGAAGAAGCCGTCGCGCGGCCTGGTGGCGTCCTGCTTGTCGCCGAACAGCTCGAGCTCGAGCGTGCGAGCCATACCGATCCCGTCCTCGTGCATCGGGAAGCCCTCGTAGGACTCCGCCGATGGAAAGGGACGCGAGGCCAGGAGGTAGTACTCGTCGGCTGCGAACACGAGCCGGTGACCGAGCACCGAGCGGAACACGTCCTGCCAGTCCTCCACCGTGTCCACCACACCCTCGGCCTCGGCGCGGGTGTGAGGGCGCATCCTGGCCTCGGTGTTGAAGCGCGACACCCCGAGCGGCACCACGCACATCGACGCGAGCTCCGGGTACCGGTCGAGAACCCCGGCGAGGGTGTCCTCGAGGATCCGACCGTCGTTGATGCCCGGACAGACCACCACCTGCCCGTGGATCTCGATGCCGTGGTCGAGGAGCGCCCGCAGCCAACGCAGGCTCGTGGCGCCACGCCGGTTCCGGAGCATCTCGCTGCGCACGTCGGGATCGGTGGCGTGGATCGAGACGTGGAGCGGGCCGAGCCGCTCGGTGACGACGCGCTCGAGGTCGGCTTCGGTGAACCGCGTGAGGGTCGTGAAGTTCCCGTAGAGGAAGCTGAGCCGATAGTCGTCGTCCTTGAGGTAGAGGCTGCTCCGCAACCCAGGTGGGAGCTGGTAGATGAAGCAGAACTCGCAGTGGTTGTCGCAGGTGCGCACCTGATCGAACAAGGCCGACTGGACCTCCACCCCGAGGGGCTCCCCCGCGCGCTTGTGGACCTCGAGCGTGAGATCGAGCCCACCGCGCCGCACGTCGATCGACGGGTCGGCCTCGTCCACGAGCAAGCGCCACTCGATGATGTCTCGGGGCACCTGGCCCTCGATCGAGAGCACGTCGTCTCCCACTTGGACCCCGGCGCGCGCCGCGGGCGACGCAGGCGCGACCGCGAGGACACGAGGAGCAGGCATCGAGCCAGGCTACGGCGCAGGACCGCACCCCCCGCAGTCCGGGGCCGTCGAGACGACCGGTAGCGTGGCACCGATGCCCGTCGACAAGGTGCTCATCGCCGCGCCGCGCGGCTTCTGCGCGGGCGTGGAGATGGCGATCAAGGCGCTCGCCTGGATGGTCCGCGCCTTCGAGCCGCCCGTGTACTGCTACCACGAGATCGTCCACAACCAGCTCGTCGTCGACCGCTTCCGGGACCGCGGCGTTGTGTTCGTCGACGACATCGCGGAGGTGCCGCCGGGTCGCCCGATCATGCTGTCGGCGCACGGTTCGGCTCCCGAGGTCGTTGCTGCAGCCAGGGCGAGCGGCGGCTACGTGGTGAACGCCGTGTGCCCGCTCGTGACGAAGGTGCACCACGAGGTGAAGACCCGCGCCGGCAAGGGGTACCAGATCGTCTACGTGGGCCACGAAGGGCACGAGGAGGCGGTGGGCACCATGGCCGTCGCACCGGCGTCGATCCATCGAGTCGAGACCGTGGCGGAGGTGGACGCGCTCCCCGCCTTCGACCAACCGATCGCACTGCTCGCGCAGACGACGCTGTCGCACCGCGACTGGGCGGCCGTGGCCGATCGCACGAGCGAGCGGTTCCCCGACGTGTGGAAGCCAGGTCGCAGCGACCTCTGCTTCGCCACGACCAACCGCCAGTCCGCGCTGGGCGCGATCGCGGAGCGGTGCGATGCGGTCGTCGTCATCGGATCAGCGAACTCCTCGAACACGCGGGCCCTCGAGCGGCTCGCGCGCGACTCCGGAGCCCGCGAGGTGTATCGGGTCAACGGCCCCGACGAGCTGCCCCTCGACCTCCACGGCGTCGTCGGCGTCACCGCGGGCGCCTCCGCACCCGAACAGGTCGTGCAGGCGGTCGTCGCCCACCTCGCGCCGCTCCACGGGGTCGAGGAGGTGCGCATCACGGACGAGGACGAGTACTTCCCCCCGCCACGCGAGCTCCGCGACCTGCTCACCGCGGTGGACGTGCTCGCCACGTTCAGCCTCGGCGGGTCCGTGCCGGATCGGCCTGGCCTCCTCGATCGCGCACTCCACGCCAGCGACGTCCTGGCCGCGTTGTAACCCCATCTGTGGGCGTCTGGGCACGGATGTCGTGCCGAGGCGCCCACAGATCGGGTGAATCGGTAGCATTCGCGCCATGACGGCCACGAGCTTCACGAGCATGGACACCTCTACCGCCGAGCAGTGGGCGGTGATCGGTGGTGAGACCTCGAAGAACCAGGGACGCGTCGCCGACCGGGTCCTGGGGATGCTCCGCTCCCTGAGTGACATCGTCGACGGGTTCTCCACGGATCAGCTGACCCATTGCCTCCAGACGGCCACGATGGCCGAGCGCGCCGGCGCGGACGACGAGGTCATCGTCGCGAGCCTGTGCCACGACATCGGCAAGGCCGTGAGCGTGCCGAACCACCCCGAGATCGCGGCTGCGATCCTGCGCCCGTACGTGCGCGCCGAGGTGCACACGATGATCCTGGTCCACCAGGACTTCCAGGGCCGCCACTACTACGCGCACTTCGGCGGCGACCCGGACGCACGCGAGCAGCACCGTGCGGCCCTCACCGAGGAGGAGTGGCGACTCGCCGAGCAGTTCGCGGACGAGTGGGACCAGAAGGCGTTCGACCCCGACTACGACACGTTCCCGCTCGAGCACTTCGAGCCCAAGGTCCGCCAGGTCTTCGCCGCGGCCAAGCTCTTCCCCACGGCCACCACCGCTGCCCGGTAGCGCGGCCGCCACACCTTCGCTATCGATCGTTGGGGCGACCCGCGAGCACCTGCGCCTCGTCGAAGAGCTCCTGGAGCACCCCGCGCAGCTCCTCCGTGAACGCCGCGACCGCGCTGCGCGGCATCCGCCCGCCATCGGTGCGTGCGGGCGCGGGGATCGGATCGCCCACGACGAGCACCAGCCTCGACGGTCTTGGCACCTTCGCGCCCTTCGGCATCATCGCCTCGCTCCCGCCGATGCCCACGGGAACGATCGGCACCCCCGCCTTCGCCGCCACGTAGGCCGTCCCGTCGAACAGCTCCTGCACGACCGGGCCCGTGCAGCGAGTTCCCTCGGGGAACATCACGAGCGGGCTGCCGCCGTTCACGATGTCCGTGCAGGCCTTGAGCGCGTCGCGGTCCGCACTCCCGCGGTGAACCGGAAAGGCGCCCAGCATCGTGACGAAGCGGCCGAGAAGCCTCGACTTCCAGATCGAGTCCTTGCCCATGTAGCGCAGGGGTCTCGTGGTGACCAGCGCGGCCAGCGCGAAGTCGACGTTGCTCCGGTGGACCGGCGCCAGGATGAAGGCTCCAGCGGCGGGAACCTTCTCGGAACCGACCACGCGCACGCGACCGAAGACCTTGAACAGGCCGAGCAGCAGCCCACGGACGAGGGCATAGGACACTCGGGTGGCGCGACCCGGAGGGCCCGTCCAGATGTCGACGTCGTCTCCGGGGCGCGGCTCAGACATCGTGTGGCGCGCTCATCCGCGCGGAGATGACCTCGATGATCTCCTCCACCGTGAGCCCGCTCGTGTCGACCACGAAGGCGTCGGCCGCCTCGGCGAGCGGGGAGACGTCACGCCCCTGGTCGAGCGCGTCGCGTCGAGCGAGATCGGCGGCAACGGTCTCGTAGTCGAGGTCCGAGACCTCCTTGGAGCGCCGCTGGGCGCGAACCTCCGGATCAGCCGTGAGATACACCTTCAGCTCGGCGTCGGGGAAGACCACGGTGCCGATGTCGCGTCCCTCGAGCACCCCACCGCCGTGCGCGGCCACCCAATCGCGCTGGCGACGAACCATCTCCGCCCGCACCAACGGGTTCGCAGCGACGATGCTCACCGCCCGGCTCACCTCCGGGCCGCGGATCTCGATCGTGGCATCGACCCCGTCGACGGTCACCACATCGGCGCCGAGCTCGATCGACACGTCCTGGGCGACACGGCCGAGGATCTCGGCATCGGCCGGGTCGATGCCTCGACGAAGGGCGGCGAAGGTCACCGAGCGGTACATCGCGCCCGTGTCGAGGTACGCGAGACCGATCCGGGCGGCGAGCGCTCGCGCAACGGTGGACTTGCCGGAACCTGCGGGACCGTCGATCGCGATCACCCTCATGCGCGACGCGTCCTCACGAGCCTGCGACCCTACCTGGCCCACGCAGGCTGTCCAGCATGGCCCAGTACCCGGGGAAGGTCTTCGCAACGCATCCGGGATCGGCGATGTGGATGCCGTGCGCGCGCAGCCCGAGGAGCGCGAACGCCATCGCCATCCGGTGGTCCTCATAGGTCTCGATCACCGTGGGACGCGGCGCCCCGGGCTCGACCACGAAGCCGTCCGGTTCCTCGGTCGCCGCGACCCCTGCACGGCGCAGCTCGGTGACGACCGCCCCCACCCGGTCGGTCTCCTTGCCGCGGATGAAGCCGATGCCGGTGACCCTCGTGGGGCTGTCCGCGAACGCCGCCACCACGGCCAGCGTCTGCGCGGTGTCGGAGATCTGGGACAGGTCGGCCTCGATCCCACGCAGGGGACCGTCCCGGTGGACCACGGTCGCGTCGCTCGTGCGCTGCACTCGGGCGCCCATCCGCTCGAGGAGGTCGACGAACGCGAGGTCGCCCTGCAGCGAGCGCTCTCCCAGCCCGTCGACGTGAACGGTGCCGCCCACGATCGCCGCAGCCGCGAACGCGTAGGAGGCAGCGCTCGCGTCCGGTTCCACCGCATAGGTCACGTCACGGTACGGCTGCGGAACGATCGTCCACCCATGGCCACCCTGCGACTCCACCGCCGCACCGAATGCGGACATGACCGCAACGGTCATGTCGACATACGGCCGCGACACCAGCTCGGTGGTGAGGTGCACACGAAGGCCCTCGGGCATCGCCGGGGCGCTCAGCAGGAGCGCGGAGAGGAACTGGCTGGACACGTCGCCGGACAGGGACACATCACCGCCGCGAAGGGTGCCACCGACCACGTCGACCGGAAGGTGACCTGGGGCGCCCATGTCGCGCACGTCGGCCCCGAGGGCGCGCACGGCCTGGACGAGCGGACCCATCGGCCGCGCGCGCAGCCGGTTCGCGCCGTCGACGCGACGCGCTCCTTCCCCGAGCGCCGCAACGGGGAGCAGGAACCGAGCGGTGGTGCCGGAGAGGCGAGCGTCGATCAGGGCCACGTCCCCCCGCGGTCGCCCGCCGCAACCGCGGATGTGCACTGCATCGCGCGACCAGTCGGTGTCGACACCGATCCCGAGCGCGCCAAGACCATCGAGCATGGCCTCGGTGTCGTCGGCACGGAGCGCGTGGGAGATCACGCTCGACCCCTCGGCGAGCGCGGCGCACACGAGTGCCCGGTTCGTGAGGCTCTTCGAGCCCGGAAGGGACACGCGCGCATCGATGGGTCCGGCGATCGGCTCGATGAGCAGAGGATCTGAGCGCCGCACCACTACTCCAACGGCAGGACTGCGGGTCGGAAGCCGTGCTCGACGAGTCCGGCGCGCAGGCGATCGGCCGCGAGGGCCTCGACCACGAGGATGAGGACCCCGCGGTCCCCCTCGCTCGAGTGCGCGATCTCCAGGTCGGCGATGTTCACGTCGAGCGCACCGGCCAGCGTCGTCACCTCGGCGAGCACGCCAGGTCGATCCGGCACCGGCACTCGGACCTCGCAGAGGTCGCCGGCCCGAGCGACCCTGGAGGGCAGGTTCACCCTGGCCGAGCGAGCCCGCTCGAGCAGCGCCAGCAGCGAGGCACGGTCGTCACCGGCCACCACGTCTCGAACTCGTTGGAGCGACGCGATGAGCGTGTCGAGCACCTCGCTGATCGCGTCACGGTTCTCGGCGCAGATGTCCGGCCAGATCCCGGGGTGACCGGCCGCGATCCGGGTCATGTCGCGGAAGCCGCCCGCGGCCAAGCGCAGGAGCGCTCGATGCTCGGTGGACCGGTCGTCCGCAAGCTGCATCAACGTCGCTGCGGTGAGGTGCGGCACGTGCGAGACGACCGCGACCAGCGCGTCGTGGTGCTCGGGCGTGAGCGCCACGACCTCCGCCCCCAGGTCGGTCACCGCGGCGCGGACGGTGGCGTAGGTGGCATCGCTGGTGGCCGGTGTCGGTGTGAGCACCCACACCGCTCCCGCGAACAGATCCGCGTCCGCGCCGTCGACCCCCTCCTGCTCAGAGCCCGCCATCGGGTGACCGCCGAGAAAGCGCGGGTCGTCGACCGAGGACACGACGGATGCCTTGACGCTGCCCACGTCCGTGACCACGCCTGGGCCACTGGCGAGCGCCGCACGGGCAGCCTCGGTGATCGCGCGCACCGGCGTGGCGAGGAAGGTGATCTCCGCAGACGGATCCGCCCCGATCACATCGAGCGCGCCGAGCTCGAGAGCCCGCGCAGACCGGGCCGGGTCGTGATCGGCACCGGTCACGTACCACCCTCGCCGGCGCAGGGCGAGGCCGATCGAACCGCCGATGAGACCGGTGCCGACGATCGCGGCGCGAGACGACGCCATCGGTCAGTCGGGGAGGTCGTCGCGGAGGCCGACCGCGCCCTCGAGGTAGACGTGGTGCATCTCGGCGCGGCTGCGTTCCGTGGTGAGGTGCATCAGGACGCGGATGCAGCGCGGGGTGCCGCCCACGATGTCGAGCTCCCTGGCGCAGATCAGGGGCACATCGCCGAACCCGATCGTACGAGCTCCGGTGGCCGGAAAGGTCGAGTGGATGTCGTCCGTGGCGGTGAACAGGATGCTGACCACGTCGTCGTGGTGGACATCGTTGCGCGCGCACATGGTCTCGAGGAGGCGGGCGACGCGCTCGTGCACGTGCTCGGCTTCGTCGACCTCGACGGTGGTCGCGCCACGCAGGGCTCGAAGGGCAGCGGGCACAGCGGAGCAGGCTACCCGCGGCGCCTGGGTGCAACGGTGGCCCGTTCCAGCGCGCGCACCTCGTCCTGGGTGAGCGCTCGCCAGGCGCCCGGCGCGAGCGTGCGGTCGCTGAGCGGGCCGATCCTCGTCCGCACGAGGCGGACGACGGGCGTTCCGACCGCCTCGCACATCCGGCGAACCTGCCGGTTGCGACCTTCGTGGATGGTGATCCGCAGCATCCGCTCCCCAAGGGCCGCGACCTTTGCCGGTGCGGTGCGTCCGTCGTCGAGGTCGACCCCCTCGCGCAGCCGGCGGATCGCCCCGCGATGCGGCTCGCCGTCCACCTCGACGAGGTACTCCTTTTCGATCCCGTAGCTCGGATGCGTGAGGCGATGCGCCAGATCCCCGTCGTTGGTGAGCAACAGCAGTCCCTCGGAGTCACCGTCGAGCCGACCGACGGGGAAGACGCGGGGTTCGGTCGGCACCAGGTCGACCACGGTGGGGCGACCGTGGGTGTCGGCGGCCGTGGTGATGACGCCGCGCGGCTTGTTCAGCAGGTAGTGCACGAGGCCCGGACGTACCCCGATCTGTGCGCCGTCGACCTCCACGACGTCGACCGCCACGTCGACGCGGCACCCCAGCTCGGCCACCTCGCCATTGACGCGCACGCGGCGACGGGCGATGAGCTCCTCGCAGACGCGACGACTCCCCAGACCGGCCTGGGCGAGCACCTTCTGCAGGCGGACGCCCTCGTCCCCCGACGGGGGCACGGGCTAGAGGTCCTCCTCGTCGCCGGGTTCGAGGTCGAGGTCGAGGCGGTCGCGCCGCACCGCGTTCGTGGCCTCGATCTCGTCGAGTCGCTCGCTGAGCGACGGTCCCGGCGGTGGCCGCAGCCCCGCCTCGAGGTGCTCCACGATGTCGGCGCCGGGAACGAACTCGGCAAGCGCCGGGAGGTCGTCGAGGCTGTTGACCCCGATCCGCTCGAGGAAGAGCGCCGTGGTCCCGAACAGGACCGCCTGGCCGGGACCTGGGTCTTTGCCGACCTCGGTGATGAACCCCCGCAGGGCGAGCGTGCGCATGACGCCGTCGACGTTGACGCCACGGATGGCAGCCACCTGGGCTCGAGACACCGGCTGCTTGTAGGCGACGATGGCGAGCGTCTCGAGCGCCGCCGCGGAGAGGCGTGCCGATTGGCCTTCGAGCACGAACCGCTCGACGTAGGGCGCCAGGTCGCCGTGGCTCTGGTACCGCCACCCGCCCGCCACCTGCACGAGCGAGAACCCACGGCCCTCGGTCTCGTACTCAGCGGCCAGGGCCACGCACTGCTCGAGGACGCGCGCGACGGGCAGCTCGAGGAGCTGCGCCAGGATCTGCGGCTCCACCGGCATCTCCGCGACCATGAGCACCGCCTCGATCGCTCGGCGAGCCTCTTGGAGATGGGCGTCGGACATCAGGTCAGCCATCGTAGGCGTCGACACCTGCCAGCTCTTCGAGCTCGGATCGGTCACGGCCGAGCCAGATGATCTGGATTTCACCGAAGCTGCGCGGCTGGTCGAGGTCGACGAAGCCCTGCTTGAAGAGCTCCAGCACGGCGAGGAAGCGCACGACCACCTCCAGCCGCTCCACAAGCGCTCCCGTGAGCGCGCGGAAGGAGATCGTCCCGACCAACGGCAGCTCGTCGAGCAGCTCGGCGACAGCTTCGGCCACGGAGGCACGGATCGGGGCGACGTGCTCGAGGTCGATCCGCACCTGCGGCTTCGGCGTGACGGCACGCAGGAAGGCGCGACGCACGTCATCTGCGGTGACACCAGCGAGGAGATCCGGCGTGAGCTCGAGGAACCGATCGTCGGGCCCGGTGATGCGCGGATGGGAGCGACCCGCGTCGTTGGCGAGCCGCTCCAGGGCGACCGCGGCGTCCTTGAAGGTCTTGCACTCGACGAGCCGCGTGAGCAGCAGGTCCCGCTCCGACCACAGGGCCAGCTCGTCGTCGAGGTCGAGGTCGTCGTCGCCCGGGAGGAGCCGGCGCGTCTTCAGCTCGATCAACGTGGCCGCGATGAGGAGGAACTCCGTGGCCACGTCGAGGCTGAAGCGCTCCATCGCGTCGAGCTCGGCGAGGTAGGCATCCACGATCTTCGTGAGCGAGATGTCGTAGAGCTCCACCTGCTCGCGCAGGATCAGGTGCAGGAGGAGGTCGAAGGGACCGTCGAACACCGGGGTCGTGACCTCGTAGGACATCGGTCCCCATGCTAATCACATCGGTGTCGTTTGGGGAAGCCGTTCGGGGCCGGGGCCCGGGACGCCTACGATCGCCCGCTGTGCCCCGCGTCTTCTCTGGCATCCAACCATCGGGTGAGCTCACCCTCGGCACCTACCTGGGGGCGCTCCGCCGGTTCGTGGGCGACCAGTCGGCCAGCACCTCCACGTTCTGCATCGTCGACCTGCACGCCATCACGGTGCCCCAGGACCCGGCGACCCTGCGCCAGCGGACGCTCGAGACCCTCGCCCTGTACATCGCGAGCGGGCTCGATCCCGCAACCTGCACGCTGTTCGTGCAGAGCCACGTCGCAGAGCACACCCAGCTCGCGTGGCTCATGGAGTGCACGATCTCGATGGGTGAGCTGCGCAGGATGACGCAGTTCAAGGAGAAGTCCGACCGCCAGGAGTTCGTGTCGGCCGGGCTCTTCACCTACCCCGCGCTGATGGCCGCGGACATCCTGCTGCACGACACCGACCGCGTCCCGGTGGGCGACGATCAGCGCCAGCACCTCGAGCTCACTCGCGACGCGGCGGAGCGCTTCAACAGCCGCTACGGGCCCACGTTCACGGTGCCCGCGCCCGACATCGCGAAGGTCGCCGCCCGAGTGATGGATCTCCAGGAGCCCACCCGAAAGATGTCGAAGTCGGTCGACTCACCCCAGGGGACGGTCCTCATGCTGGACGACCCGAAGGACATCGAGCGGAAGTTCAAGCGCGCCGTCACCGACAACGACGCGGAGGTGCGCTTCGATCCGGCGACGAAGCCCGGGGTGTCGAACCTGCTCGGGATCCTCGCGGCGGTCACCGATCGTGACCCCGCCACCATCGCCGAGGGGTACGCGCAGTACGGCCCGCTGAAGACCGACGCCGCGAGCGCGGTCATCGAGGCCCTCCAGCCGATCCAAGCCCGCTACCGCGATCTCATGGCCGATCCCGCCGCCCTGGCCGCGCTCGCCAGCTCGGGCGCCACCAAGGCCCGGTCGGTTGCCCAGGCCACCCTGACTCGCGCCTGCGAAGCGGTGGGACTCCTCCCCCACTGACCGGATCTCCTGTCACGGGATCCGCGACGACAGCGCCGAACTCGTGACACGCCGCAGACGTCAGCCACACCTGTCACGGGATCCGCGACGACAGCGCAGATCTCGTGACACGGGGCAGCGCCCTCAGTCGTCGTCCGCGGCCTTCAGTGCGTCGCCAACTGCAGTCGGCACCGTCCACTCGTCACGCGGAAGGTGGTGCTCGCGCGCCCAGGCCACGGTGATCGGGTGACTCCCGGCGAGCTCGAGGAGGTCGCCGCCGAGCTCCGCGTGCAGGAGGTAGAGACCCACCTTGCGTGCGTAGCCGCGCTGCTTGCGCCAGGTGTGCGCCATCGCGGGTCCTGCCACCTTGCTGCACATCGTTGCCACGACTCGGCCGTGCGTGCGCAGCCCCGACTCGACCTTGCCGACGTCGTGGAGCAGAGCGGCCGCGAGCACCGGCCGGCTCGCCTCGTGCCCCAGCGCCCGCTCGACGCTGCGGGCGACGCCCGCAGCGTGCCGGCGATCCGGGCCGGGCATCCGAGCCCACAGGGCACGCTCGCGCGGGAGCAGCTGCGCGTCGACCCACGCCTGGTCCGTCGCGGAGGGGCCACCAGGCCGGAGCGACCCGACGAAGCGTCGAGCCAAGTGCATCCAGCCACCCACGGGTGCGCTCCTACGCGTGTTCGATGCAGAACCGTGCTGCGGGCATCGCTTCGAGCCGCGCAGCGCCGATCGGCTCGCCACAGGTCTCACAGCGGCCATACGTGCCGTCGTCGAGCTTCGCGAGCGCTCGCTCGACCTCCTCGAGCTCGTTGCGGAGCTGCGCGGCGAGCGCCTGGTTCTCCCCTTGCTCCGCCGCAACCTGTCCGGAGTCGGCGAAGTTGTCGTCAACCTGCGTTCCCGAGCTGCCGGGCTCGAGCGCGTTGATCTGTGCGGCAAGGTGGTCGCGCTCGGCGACGAGGTCGCCACGGACCGATGAGGGGATGGTCTGATCTGCCACGCACAGAGGCTACCTGCCCGCCGCCGCACGTGGGTGCGCCGTTCGGTAGACCTCCCAGAGCCGCTCGGTCGACACGAGCGTGTAGATCTGCGTCGTGTTGATGGAGGCGTGGCCGAGCAGCTCCTGCACCACTCGGATGTCGGCGCCGTGGTCGAGCATGTGGGTGGCGCACGAGTGGCGCAGCACATGCGGGCTCAGCCGGCCCGCGAGACCGACTCGCTCGCCGTGGCGCCGCAGCACGTCCCAGGCGCCCTGCCGGGTGAGGCGTCCGCCCCTCGGCCCGAGGAAGACCGCCTCTGCGTCGCCTCGCCGTCGCCACTGTGCAGGAGCGAGGTCCGGCCTCCCGCCCTCCCCCAGCCAGGCCACGAGCGCGCGCGTGGCGTGCGCTCCCACGGGCACCAAGCGCTCCTTGCTGCCCTTGCCGAACGCGCGAAGCAGGGCTGCATCGAAGTCGACGTCGCCGAGCGAGAGTCCGACGAGCTCCGACACGCGAAGACCCGTGCCGTAGAGCACCTCGAGCATCGCGCGATCGCGGAGCACGAGCGGGCCGTCCCCGACCGGGGCGGCCAGCAGCCGATCGACCTCCTCCTCGGTGAGCGCCTTCGGGATGCTCCGCGGGACGCGCGGTCGCTCCACGTGCTTCGCGGGATCGACGGCCGCTCTGCCTTCGGCGGCGAGGACGCGGTGCCGCGCGCGCACCGGCACCAGTCCGCGCGCCACGGACGCTGGGGCCAGCCCACGCGCGCGCAACGCCTGGGTGTAGTCGATGACGTCACGTTCGGTGACCTCGCTGACGGACCGGCGCCGCGCGGCGAGCCACCCGGCATATGCACGGAGGTCGCGCCGGTATGCCGTGAGCGTGTTGATGGACCTGCCGCGCTCCGCGGCCAGCCACAGCAGGAGATCCTCGGCCTCGGGGGGGAGGGGCAGCTCCTCCGTGGTGACCGGATCAGACACCACCGGGATCACGCGGGCGACCGAGAGGCGGTGAGCGTCAGGCCGATGATCGTCTTCGCGTCCGTGATCCGGCCGTCACCGATCATCGCGAGTGCGCTGTCGAGTGGCAGCCGCTCGAGCGTCATGTGCTGTTCCTCGACTCCCTGCCGGTCGTCTGGGACCTCGCGCAGCCCCGTCGCGAGGAACACCGCCACTGACTCGTCGCAGAACCCGGGTGAGTTGTGGAAGCTGACGAGCAGCTCGATCCGCTCCGCGGCCAAGCCGGCCTCCTCCATGAGCTCGCGCTCGGCGGTGCGCTCGTCGGGTTCGCCTTCGACGTCGCGCAACCCGGCGGGGATCTCGAGGAGGTCCGCCCCGAGCGCCGCGCGGAACTGTCGCACGAGGGTCACCGAGCCATCGGCGTGGAGCGGCACCACCGCCACCGCTCCAACGTGACGCACGACGTCACGGTCGAACTCGGTCCCGTCGTCGGCGCGATAGCGCACCTGGCTCACGACGAAGCGGTTGCCAGCGTGCACCACGGTCTCGGCGACCTTGGTGAACGCGGCCACCTAGGAGGCCGCCGCGGCAGACCTCTCGGCGTCGAGGTCGAAGAGGTGCGGCGAGCGCCCCTCCGCTCGGGCGAGAGATGCCCCGACGAACTCGCGGAACAGCGGCGCGGGGCGGGTCGGGCGGCTCTTCAGCTCCGGGTGCGCCTGGGTCCCCACCCAGAAGGGGTGGTCGCGCAGCTCGATGAACTCCACGAGGCGACCATCCGGCGACGTGCCGGAGCACCAGAACGGGCTGTCATCGAAGCGGGCCTTGTATCGCGGGTTGAATTCGTAGCGGTGGCGGTGACGCTCGGAGACGACGGTCGTGCCGTAGGCGTCCGCGACGAGCGAGCCTTCAGCGAGCTGGGCGACGTACGCGCCCAGGCGCATCGTGCCGCCCATGTCGGTCACGCCCCGTTGCGTGTCCATGAGATCGATCACCGGGTGAGGGGTCGTGGGATCGAGCTCGCTCGAGTTCGCGCCTGTGAGGCCGAGCACGTTGCGCGCGTACTCGATCGTCATCATCTGGAGGCCGAGGCACAGCCCGAGGCATGGGATCCCGTGTTCGCGCGCGTAGCCCGCCGCGGCGATCTTCCCTTCGGTCCCGCGCTCACCGAAGCCGCCGGGGATCACGATGCCGTCGAGATCGCGGAGCCGGCCCTCGGCGAGAAGTCCCTCGACGTCCTCCGCCTGGATCCAATCGATGTCGACCTTGGCCGCGTGGTGGAATCCGCCGTGCTTCAACGCCTCCGCGACGGACAGGTAGGCGTCTTGCAGGCTCACGTACTTCCCGATGATCCCGACGCGGACAGCGCGCTCCGCCGACTCGATCCGGTCGACGAGGATCTCCCACTCCGAGAGGTCCGGATCGACGTCGCCGAGCTGCAGGAGCTTGCACACGACGTCATCGAGCCCCTCCTCGTGGAGGACGAGCGGGATCTCGTAGAGGTTGCGCGCGTCGGTCGCGTTCACGACCGCGTCGATCGGCACGTCGCACAGGTTGGAGATCTTGCGCTTCAAGCCCTCGGCCAGTGGCTTCTCGCTGCGGACGACGATCGCGTCAGGCTGGATCCCGCGCCCGCGCAGCTCGGTCACGGAGTGCTGCGTCGGCTTGGTCTTCTGCTCGGCGACGATCATCGGTGCCAGCGTCACGTGGACGTAGCAGACGTTGTCGCGCCCGACGTCGAGTCGGAACTGCCGGATCGCTTCGAGGAACGGGAGGATCTCGATGTCGCCGACGGTTCCACCCACCTCGGTGATCACCACGTCGATCGAGTCGCCGGCAAGCCGCGTGATGCGACGCTTGATCTCGTCGGTGATGTGGGGGATCACCTGAACGGTCTTGCCGAGGTAGTCGCCGCGCCGCTCCGCCGCGAGCACGGAGGAGTAGATGGAACCGGTCGTGGCGTTCGAGTCGCGCGTGAGGTTCTCGTCGATGAAGCGCTCGTAGTGACCGAGGTCGAGGTCGGTCTCACCGCCATCGTCGGTGACGAAGACCTCGCCGTGCTCGAACGGGTTCATCGTGCCGGGGTCGACGTTGATGTAGGGATCGAGCTTCTGCATCGTGACGCGCAGGCCACGAGACTTCAGCAGGCGGCCGAGCGAGGAGGCGGTGATCCCCTTCCCGAGGGACGACGCCACACCCCCGGTGACGAAGACGTGCTTGGTCAACGATGGCCTCCCGTGTGCGGATGGAGCGACGCAGTCACGGGAGGACACCCTACCGCGAGCGCGGTCGGTCGCCGCGAACCCGGGGCGCCGTCACGCGCGTCGGCCGAGGCGGTCGAGCGCTCGCAGCGGGGCGATCCGCTCGATGAGGCCGCTGAAGGACACCACCTCACTGAGGAGGTTGAGCGCGACGACCACGCCGAGCACGATCGAGCGGGTCTGGGGTGCGACCGTCAGGACGACGCCGAGACCCAGGAGCGCCCCGAGCACGTTCGCTCCGGCGTCCCCCAGCATCAGCTCCTCGCGCACGTCAGGCCAGAGCAGGCCGGCCGCGCCCCCGACCACGAACGCCACCCCCGCAAGCTCCGGGGACGCGCCGGCGCCAAGCAGGAGGCACACGAACCCGATGAGGCCCGCCTTGATCGCACGACCAGGCGCTCGATCGAGCAGGTTGGCGAGGTTCGCGGTGAGAGCGACGAGGGCGCCGTCGAGCAGGAGGCGACCGGTCGAGTGCGGCTCGATCGCGCTCACCACCGCCAGGGAGAGTGCGGCACCGCCGAACAGCTTCAACGCCCCCGTGGTGAGGCGGCCCCGGGCGAGCGCGAGCAGGTGCCCACGGAAGCCGCCGCTCTCCCCTGCGCCACCGAGGTCGTCCAGGAGACCGAGGAGCCCCATCCCCACCGCCAGGACCAGGGCGAGATGGCGACCCTGGCTTGCCCGTGCCGTGAGGTCGAGGCCGGCGGCCTCTGCGAGCCGCACTGCGCCCTCGACCACGACTGCGGCGACGGCCAGCACCACTCCGACCGCGGTCGGAACGGTGCGTCCGTTGACGTTGCTGCGGGCGAACACGTCAGCAGCGAACGCCCCCCGGAGCAGGACCCACATGACCGGCGCCGCGACCAGGCCGACCGCGAACCAGGCGAAGACCACCAGGCGCCCCTATCGCTCCGCTCGCGCCTCGCCGTGGCTCGTCGACCACACGAGCAGCCAGGTGAGGTACGGCAGGAGGATCCCGAACATCATCGCCGGAACGGCCACCCCTGAGTCGTTCAGACCGAACCCGAGCACGCCTGCCACGAGCGCGCCGACGAGGCAGGGACGCAGCCCAGGAACCGAGCGCTGGAGCTCGCGGAGGAACCCCGTCGGTCGCCAGGTCAGGAACACCAGGAACGCCAGCGCCACCGGGATCACGTAGGTCCACACAGACGAGGTGAGGAGGCTGACGTTCGCGCTGGCCTTGCGCTGCAGGATCGTGCCGACATCGCCGTCGAGCAGGCGCGATGCGAAGCGCCCGAGATGCGTACGTCGCTCCTCGGGCCTCGCCAGGTCCACCGCCGCGAGCACGCTGACCAGCCCGACCGAGGCGACAGCGATCGACGCGATCCGAGGCCAGCTCACCCTGGTGCCCCTGAGCATGAGCAGCACGACCGCGAAGGCGGGAAGAGTGGCGAGCACGCCGCCGACGTCGGAGCCGAAGCTCGGGTACCCGTCGACGAGCAGCACCGCCCCGAACAGCATCGCGGGCGCGACGAACGAGGCGGTGCCGGCGCCCCTTGCCCAGAGCATGGTCCCGACGACGATCGCCGCCATCGCGACGAGCGCGAAGGCAAGGTTGCCGTACCCGGCGAAGCGACCGGCCACGATCGGCGAGTACCCGAAGGCAGTGTTGATCTGCAGGCGAGCGCCCGTGACGACGTCGACCAGCAGCACGCCGAGCGTCAGCCCGATGAGCAGCCCGGGGGCCAGCAGCTGGCTTCGCCGACCGAGCACCCAGGCCACGACCCCGAGTGCACCTGCCGCCGCGAAGACGGCGACGGTGTACCCCACGACGCCGAGCGCGTCATAGCGCACGAGACCGGAGAGGAACACGACCGGGGGCGTCGCGAGGATGAGGAGCGCGCCGCCGGCCACGTACGGTCCGAGGCGCTGGATCCGACGGCCGGTCGCGAACGCGGCGAGCGCGTACACCAGGACCTGCAGCACGATGAAGGTCACGCTCACCGGGCCGACCACCCGATCGCGGAAGCGGGCGATCTCGTCCACTCGGTTCAGCCTGGCGATGTCCGCGGTGTCAGGAGGTCCGCTCCCGTCGCTGCTGATGAGCGTGCCCGACATCGACGTGGGGGCCTCGACCCCCAGTGCGTGCAGGACCGTGGGCGCGATGTCCGGCAGCGTCACATAGCCGGCGCGGCGGGTCGTCGCACTCCTCGCCCGCCCGGGTTCGAAGCCGGGTCCGGCGACGGAGAAGACGGTGAGTCGCTCAGCGGCCAGTGGCGCAGCCGGTGCGAGCAGCATGACGACGTCTCGCTCGAGGTCGACGCGGTCGAGCACGTGGGCGACGAGGCCGTCGGCGCTCGCGAGTGCGGCGGCCTGGGCAGCCGACTGCGCCTGGTCGGTCATGAACGTGCGATATCGATCCAGCCGGGCGTAGTCGCTCGCCTCCACGAGCACCACGTCGTCACCGACGAGCGCCTCGTCGAGGGCCGCGTTGACCCGCGCTTCGTCCGCCCGCAGGCCGAACGGAGATGCCGGATCCGGAGTCGAGAGCCGCGGGTCCACAGACCCACCCGCCACGCGACCGTCGGCGTCCATCATCGACAGCGCGGCCTCCCGGTGCACCTCGGGGCCGCGGAGCCCCGGACCATCCGAGTTCGCGATCACCGCAGTGCGCAGGCCCGCGACGCGCAAGGCCTCCCCCAACGCACCAGGTTCGGCGCCGTAGCGGAGCCGGGTGGCGCTTCGATGGACGTCGACGACCTCGAGCTGGAACGCGGAGCCAGCGGCCTCCGCGCCCGTGCGCATCGTGAAGACGGAGGTGGCACGAGCTCCCTCCACCCGCTCGTCCGGAGCGAAGGCGGCTCCGGCCGCCTCGGGCCGAACGGTCGCCCGGTTGCCGGCACCGATGGTGACGTACCCCTCCCCGACCGTGGAGCGAGGGCCGATGGTCCGCACGCTGAGGGCGGCGATCGCGCTGGTCGACAGCAGGCGCTGGATCGCCGGCGGGCGCTCGCGCTCCACGGTGTCCCACGTGAGTGTCGGGACCGACACGATGACGATGCGCCGTGCCGGCACCTTGTCCGTGCCGCGCGCGCTCGTCGTCGGCGCCGCAGCGACCGGGACCACGATGAGCAGGAGCAGCACGACCAGACGTCGCATCGAGCGTCCAGCATGGCCCGCTCGGCCCACCATCATCGGGACGCTCCAGCGCGCGCCAGGACGACGTCGTAGACCGCGGCGACCTCTGCGACCAGGCGGTCGGGTCCGAGGAGCTCCAGCACTCGCTGACGCGTGGCCTCCGCCGTCATCGTCGAGCGGCTCCGCTCCACGAGGGCCCTCTCGATCGCACCCGCCATCTCGACGGCATCTCCCACCGCGACGAGCTTGATCGCATCCACCATCGACGCGAGCCGCGGGACGAACCCGACCGGCGTCGAGACGAGCGGACGCTCGAGCAGCAGCGCCTCGCTGGCCACCAGAGGACCAGACTCCCAGGAGGACGAGACCACGATCACGTCGGCGGCTGCCATCTCGTCCGCCGCGTTGGCGCTCGGGCCTGCCAGGGTCACGCAACCCCGGAGCCCGTGGATGTCCATCATCTGCTGCAGCTCGCGCTCGAGCGGGCCCTCACCGACGATCACAACGCGCACGTCGGGAACCGAGCGCCGCAGCACCTCGGTGGCGCTGATGAGCGTGCGCAGGTCCTTCTGCGGGTGCAGCCGTGCCACCGACACGACCAGCGGAGCGTCGCGCTCCACTCCGAGTGCTCGACGAACCTCGGCGGCCGGCCGCCTCGCGATCGGAAGCGGTCCGGCGGGGGGGACGACCCAGAGCCCATCGGCCGGTCCACCGAAGCGGGCGCCGATCTCCTCGGAGACCGCGATGAGGCCCTGCACGTGACGAGGGAGCCGGCCCTCGATGCGGCGAAGCAGCCTCGCCGCGCGGCCGGCCGCCTCGTCGAGCACGAGGTTGTGCACCGTCAGGACGATCGGGGTGCCGGTGCGGGCGAGCACGGCGACCCAACCGGCCTTCAGGCCGTGCGCGTGGATGAGGTCGACATCACGCGCGTGGCGTCGCAGGGCCGCGACAGCGCGCGGCACCGCAGTCGGGTTCGAGCCGAGAGGGACCGGCACGGGCAGGAGCGCGGGTAGATCCGATCCCGCCTCGAGAGCAGCAGGGCCCGCCACGGCGACGCGCCAACCGAGCGCGGGGAGCGAGGTCGCGAGCTGCCCGACGTGACGCCGGATCCCACCGGTGGAGGGACCGAGGAGCTCGAGGACTGCACGCTCAGGCATTGCGGGCTCCTCGGAGGAGGTGCCGTGCGGAGCCGGCGAGCCCGCCGGCGGCGATGAGCACGAGGTAGACCGTCAAGCCCACGACGCCTGCCACCACCACCTCGAGCGCAGCCGAGCCTCGACTTGTGCCACCGAGGCCAGCCGCGATCCCGCCCATCACCGCGGCAGCGACGATCGCCGCTGAGCCCGTGACGACGACCGTGCGAATCGGCACATAGCGCGTCGCCGCAAGGGACCGGCGTCGCAGGCGTGAGGCGAGGACCACGGCACCGACGAGGTAGGTCGCGCTGTGCGCCGCCGCGAGCCCGGCGATCCGCGCATCGCCGTGCAAGAGCGCCGCGGCACCCGACATGATGCCGACCCCCACCACCGTCGCGACGAGGTTGACGTGGGTCGGCAGCCGCGCGTCGTTGCGTGCGTAGGCCACGCGGGTGAGCAGGAGGAAGAGCCCGTACGGCAGGAGCCCCGGGGCGAAGGCACGCGTCGCGAGCGCGACCTGATGGACACCCGCCTCGCCGTTCCCGAACAACGTGAGCCGCGCGATCGGCTCCGCGAGCGCGAACAGCGCCGCCGCCGCCGGGAGGATCAGCACGCTGATGGTGCTGACGCTGCGCCGCACGAGCGGCGCGAAGGCACCGTCGTCGCCGCGAACGAACGCTCGACTGAGACCAGGGAACACGGCGGTGAACACCGGGATCGCCACGAGTGCGTGCGGGAGCAGGAAGAAGGTGAACCCGAGCTGATAGGCCACCACCCCACCCTCGACACGGTTCGCGAGGACGAGCACGGTGACCAGCAGTGCCTGGGTGAGCGCCAGGAAGCCGGCTGCCCATGCGCCCTGTCGCCAGAACTGACGGAGCTCCTCACTCCCACGGTGCCATCGTGGGCGCAGCGCGACACCACGACGTGCGAGCGCGACGATCGGTACGGAGGTGAACGCGACCACCCCGAGCGTCGTGCCGCCGGCGAGGACGCCCACCTCCAGCGGACTGAGGTGCAGCGACGGATCCTCGCCACGCCGCAGGGCCCAGAACGCGAGATAGGCCGCGGTGACGACCACGTTGTTGACCACGGGCGCGAAGGCCGGCGTCGCAAAGTGATCCTCCGCGTTGAGGACCGCGGTCGCGACGAGTCCTCCCGCGTAGAACAGCACCTGAGGCAGGAAGAGCCAGAGGAACACCGTGCCCAGGCGCACCTGCGCAGCGCCCGCTGGTGAACCCCCGAACAGCAGGCGTGCGATGAGCGGCGCCGCCACCATGCCCACGACGAGCAGCACCGCCATCGCGGCAAGCAGGGAACCGAGCACGAGGCCGGCGATGCGCTCGGCCTCGGCGCGACCCCGTCGCTGGATCGCTTCGACGAGCGTGGGGACGAGGATCGCTTGCAGTGCCCCGGCGGCGAACAGCTCGAACACGAGGTTGGGGACGCTGTTGGCGGACTGGTAGGTGTTGCCGAGGAACGTTGTGCCCAGCACCGCGGCCACCACGAGGATCCGCACGAACCCCGTGAGCCGCGACACGAGGTTCAGCGACGAGATGAGCGCCGTGTGGCGAGCCAGCTTGTCGACGGACACCAGCGGGACCGCGGCGGCGTCCGCCGTGTCGCTCACCCCGCCGGCTCCGCTGGCAGCAGCCGGGCGGCGGAGGACGCCGACCCGTAGTGACCCACGCGTCCACCGCCGAGGTCCTCGAGCGCGAGCACGACCGCGGCAAGGCCCGCCGCGGTGTCGAGGTCGTCGACCGTGCTCAGGCGCTGGCGAGTCAGCTCCCCGTCTCGCAGGGCGCCCACGAAGGTCGTGCGGCGTGCGTCGGTGGATGCTGGACGCCCATCCTGCGCCTTGAGGTCGACCTCGCCCTGCGCGGCCACGACGGGGGCGGTCCCGGCAGCGACCATCTCCGCCAGCAGCGATCCCGCGATCAGCTGGGGACCGGAGTCAGGAAGGGCGCCGGAGACGACCACGTAGCGGGCGGACGCGCCGGGCAGGAGGGCCCGCCGCTCCCCGGAGCCGGCCACCGCTTCGTAGTCGAGGAACCCAGCAGCCTTCAGCGCTGCGACGAGCGCCGGCTCGCCGTCAGGCGGCGTGGAGACCGGCTGCGCGGTGGGGTCGACGGGGGGGGCAGCGCTGGCCCCGTTCAGGAGCTCAGCCAGCCGGATCGCTGCCACGCGGCGGAGCCGATCCGGGTCTCGCGTGCTGGTCAGCTCGAGCAGCGACGCGAGCTGGTCCGCGTGGTCGGCATCATCGAGCAACCAGCGATCCGTGAGCCACCAGGTTCCGGTCACGCGCGCCCCTGCGCCGGCGAGCGCCTGCATGGTGGAGCGCACGAGGTCCTCGTCGGACCCCCGCGTCGCGATCACCAGCACCGGAACCGCGTCGAGGTGCCCCGCGAGCAGTCGCTCGGGCAGCTCGGCAGACAGTGCCACGTCGCGCTCGGTGAGCGCGCTGACCTGGTCCGTGAGCACGCCGTTGCGCGCCCTGCTGTCGTCGACGCGACCCTGCACCGTCTCGAGCTGGCGCTTGAGGGTGTCGACGGTGACTCGATCGAGGAAGGTCGAGCCGAGGGTGAGTCCGATCCCGAGGGCGAGGAACACGGCCGTGATGGACACGATGTGATAGCGGAGGTTGATCACGTGGGGGCCCTAGGAGGTGAGGGTGAGCCAGTAGCCGCGCAGCACGAGGCGCACGGGCTCACTGATGAGGGTGATCACGGTCAGCGTGAAGATGGCCGAGAGGACGAGCAGGGCGAGGTCGCCCTTGCGGACAGAGCGGTGGTACAGGCGGCTCACGCCCTTGGCGTCGACGAGGATCGGCCCGACCTTCATGCGGACGAGGAACGTCGAGGCCATCCCGGCGCGCCCCTTGTCGAAGAACTCCACCATCGAGCTGTGCGTGCCGACCGCAACGATGAGCTCCGCGCCCTTCTCATAGGCGAGGAGCATCGCGATGTCCTCGCTCGTGCCCGCCGCGGCGTACACGACGTGATCGAGCCCGAGATCGTCGAGGCGCTTCGCGCCCGGCGCGCGACCGTCCTGGTACGCGTGCACGACGAGCTGGGCGCCGCAGCGCAGCGCTCGCTCCGACACTGAGTCCATGTCGCCGATGATGATGTCGGGCGTGCGCCCGATCTCGAGCAGCGCGTCGGCGCCGCCGTCGACGCCGATGAGCAGCGGCCGGAGCTCGGCGAGGTACCCACTGCGCCGCAGCGCGTCGAGATCCTCCTTGTACTCCGGCCCTCTCACCACGATCAGGACGTGGCGATCCTTCATCTCGAGCTCGATGTCGGGGATGTCGGGCTCGTCGAGCAGGAGGTGGCGCTCCTGGCTGAGATAGGACAGCGTGTTCTCGGCGAACCGCTCGAGCTCCGCACCCATCGATTGGCGGGCGGTCTCGATGCGGTCCTCGAGCAGCTCCATCGTCTGGCGCACGCCGTGGGCCACCACCTTGCCCTCGACGAGCACGTCGCCACCGACGATGCTCACCAGCTGACCCTCTGCCACCGAATCGAGGACGTCGCTCCCGACGTCGTCGACGAGGGGGATCCCAGCGGCGCACACGAGCAGCGGGCCGAGGTTCGGGTAGCGCCCGCTCATCGAGGCGCTGGCGTTGATGACGCCTCCGGCCTGGGCTTCCACGATCGTCTCGGCCGCGACGCGATCGAGGTCGGCGTGGTCGATCACCATGATCTCGCCGGGTTGCACGCGCTTCACGAGCCGCTTGGTGCGGGTGTCGACGCGCGCGATCGCCGTGTGCCCGTCGGGGGTTCGGGGGGGACGAGCCATCAGCGGCCACCGCCTCGCTGTGCGGTTGCGCTCGCCAAGAGCTCCTCCGCGTGATCGCGAGCAGTCTGGCTGCCGGGCTGACCGGAGAGCATCCGGCTCAGCTCGACGACCCGTCCCTCGTCATCGAGGTCGCTGACGTGGGCCACCGTGCGATCCTCGCCGCTCTCCTTGGTCACCTGCACATGCGCCGTGGCGAAGGCCGCGACCTGGGGCAGATGGGTGACGACGAGCACCTGGTGATCTTCTCCGAGCAAGGCGAGCGCTCGCCCGACCGCCACCGCCGCCTCCCCGCCGACCCCGGCGTCGACCTCGTCGAACACGAGTGTGGGCGGCCCCGCTGTGAGCACCAGCCGCATGGCGAGCATCGCGCGAGCGAGCTCGCCACCAGAGGCCACCTTCGCGAGCGGTAGAGGTGTACCGCCGGGGTTTGCGGCGAGCAGGATCGACACGTCATCGGCAGGGTCGTCGCCCTCGACGGCGATCTCCACCCGTGCGCGTGGCATCGCCAGCGCGCCCAGGTGGGACTCGATCTGCTCGGCAAGCGTCGCTGCCGCACCGCGTCGCTGCGCGGCGACCGACGCAGCGGCATGTGCCACCCGGCCGAGCGCGGAACGCCGCTGCTCGTCGAGCGCTCGAGCGCGCTCATCGTGGTGCTCGATCTCGGAGAGGCGCGCGCTCGCGTCTTGTTCGAAGGCCATGACCGCGTCGAGCGTGTCGCCGTACTTGCGTCGAAGATCATGGAGGAGCTGACGTCGCGCGCGCACCTCGTCGAGTCGCGTGGGATCGTCGCTGATCGCCTCGGCGACCTCGCGGATCTCGACCGCGATGTCCGACAGCTCAGCAGCAAGCGCGCGCAGCCGCGCCTCTTGGGCTGCGAACGGGGTGCGGCCGGCGATCGCCTTGATGGCCTCCCCCACAGCGTCGGCTGCGGCCGCGTCGCCGCGGAGCGCCTCCGCCGCTGCTCCCGCCGCGCTCCGGTGGGCGACCGCATCGGCGAGCGCGCTCACCTCCTCGTCGAGGCGTTCGTCCTCGGCCGGGTCGGAGACGCCAGCCGCTCCCAGCTCGTCGACCTGGAAGCGCAGGAGGTCGGCCTCGCGCGCTCGCGTGCGCTCGTCGCCACCGAGTGCGGCGAGCTTGTCCTCGAGCTCGCGAACCTCGCTGCGCGCCGCGCGCAGCGGCGCGAGGTCGATGCCCGCGAAGCGGTCGAGGGCGCCGCGCTGGACCGCCGGCGAGAGAAGCGATTGATGGGCGTGCTGACCGTGGAGGTCGACGAGCAGATCGCCCCATTCGGCGAGCGTGGAGAGCGTGGCCAGACGCCCGTCGACGTAGGCGCGACTCCGGCCCTTCGCCGGGATGGCACGGGCCAGGACCACCTCGCGCGCGTCGTTCTCCGCGGCGCCCCCGGTCACGAAGCGGCCCTCCACCCAGGCCTCCGTCGCTCCGGCACGCACGACGGTCGGATCGGCGCGACCGCCGACGAGCAGCTCGATGGCGTCCACCACGAGGGTCTTCCCCGCGCCGGTCTCGCCCGTGAGCACGGTCATCCCCGACCCCAGCAGCAGGTGCAGGTCCTCGATCACCCCGAGATCTCGCACGGCGAGCTCCACCAGCATCTGCCACGCCTACCGGTCGTTCAGACCGAACTTGGTCTTGAGGATGTGCAGGAAGTCGCGCGGGCCGAAGGTGACGAGGCGGGCCGAACGTTCGGCGGCGGTGCACACGATCGAATCACCCTCCCCGAGCTCGCCGAGGTTGCGACCATCGACGCTGAGGGTGGCACGCCGGTGGGCGTGCACGGTGATGCGAAGCAGCGCCTCGGGCTCGAGGACGAGCGTGCGATCGAAGAGCATGTGCGGCGACACCGGGATCAGCAGCTGCGCCCGGTGGCTCGGCGCGACGATCGGCCCGCGCACTGAGAAGGCGTACGCCGTCGAGCCCGTGGGTGTCGCCACGATCAGGCCGTCTGCGGCGTAGGTCGTGAAGAACTCCCCGTCGACCTCCACCGCGAGTCGCACGGTGTGACCCATGGGCGTCTTCTCCAGGACGGCCTCGTTGAACGCAAGGTGATCGACCGGTGCGCCCTCGACCGGCTCGACCCGCACGTTGAGCAGCATCCGCTCCTCGATGCCTCCCTCACCGTCGAGGAACCGTTCGAGCGAGCGCAGCGCGTCGTGGGGCTCGACGTCGGTCAGATAACCGAGCTGCCCGACGTTCACGCCCAGGATGGGCACACCGTCGCCGGCGACGAGGTCGACGGTGCGCAACATGGTGCCGTCGCCTCCGAGGCTGAGCGCGAGGTCGAGGCCCGCACCGAGATCCTCCTCCCGGCACCCATGCGCCCCCAGACCGCTCAGCTCTGCATCCGGACGGGGCAACCGCACCTCGTGGCCGCGCTCGAGCAGCCAGGCCGCGAGGTCACGCGCAAGCTCCGCCGCGTGACCGCGCTCGTGGTGCACGACCAGCCCGACGACGCTCACGGCCCGAACCCGACCTCGCTGAGGGCTGCGTCGAGCAGGGCTTCGACGGGCGCCGGCCCGCGCGCCGGCGCCGTCCGGGCATGCAAGAGGAACTCGACGTTGCCGTCGGCGCCGGAGATCGGGGACGCCATCGCCCCCATGATGGCGGTTCCGAGGTCCTCGAGTGCGCCAGCGACCTCCGCGAGCACCCGTCGCCACACCGAGGGGTCGGTGATCACGCCCTTGCCGCGGGCCGCCTCCTGCCGTCCGGCTTCGAACTGTGGCTTCACCAGCAGCACGAGATCGGTGCCGGCGCCGAGCAGTGACACGAGCGCCGGCAGCACCGTGCGCAACGAGATGAACGAGAGGTCGGCCACGAGCAGCTGGGCAGGCGCGCCCAGATCGCCCGCCGCGAGCCCTCGCGCGTTGGTGCGCTCATGGACCTCCACCCGTGGGTCGGCGCGCAGCCGCTCGTGCAGCTGCCCATATCCCACATCGACGGCGACGACGGCCGACGCGCCCCGCTGCAGCAGGCAATCGGTGAAGCCACCGGTGGACGCACCGATGTCGTAGGCGCGGTGCCCCGCCACGTCGAGCCCAAACCGGTCGAGGGCCGCGTCCAGCTTCTCCCCACCGCGCCCGACGAATCGCCGCGCCGGTCCCAGCACCACGATCGGCTCATCGGGCGCGACGAGCCGCGCCGCCTTGTCGGCGGGCGCACCACCGACGGTCACGCGACCCGAGGTGATGTCGACCTGGGCCTGCTCCCGGCTGGGCGCCAGGCCTCGTCGAACCAGCTCGGCGTCGAGGCGACGGCGAGCCAGCGGATCAGGCTCGCTTCTTGGTGGGAGCCTTGCGGGCGGGACCCTTCTTGGCCGCCGCCTTCCTCGCAGGCGCCTTCTTCGCAGGCGCCTTCTTGGCTGCGGCCTTCTTCGCCGGGGGCTTCGGCGCGGCCGCACCGAACAGGCTCAGGATGCGAGCCTCGAAGCGGTCGAGATCTGCCTTGCTGGCGAGCCCGAGGCCCGCGATCTGGGCCTTGACCTCCTTGCGCACCGCCTCGAGGAGCTGCTCGCTGTTCTTGCGACTCCGCTCGATCAGCTCGGTGACCGCCCCGCGGGCCTGGTCGGCCTGGACCTCGCCGGCCTTCACGAGGTCCTTCACGAGTGCCTCGGCTCGCGACTGCGTGAGCGCCGTGATCGCCAGGCCGGCATCGAGATATCGCTTGAGCACGTCGTTCTGGGCCATGGCCGGGCAGCCTATTGGCGCACCGTCGCGCTTGCAAAAGTTTGCGCGCCGCGCCAGATCTGGACAAGGGGAACGAACCCTCCACCGCACGGGCACTCGGCTGGAGGGCCGGCGAGGTCTTGCGCCACCGGGAGCGCGGCGCTCGGAGGCGGGGCTCAGCGGAGCAGCTGGTCGAGCACCGCGGCCAGGTCCGGTGCGACGACATCCGGGCGCGGGTCGACGCCCTCGCCGGAGTCGACCACCCCCGTCAGGACGAGCGCGAACCGGTAGCCGAGCGCCCGAGCGAACGCGCCGTCGGTCTCGGGTCGATCGCCGACGACGACACCGGCGTCGCCGAGCCGGGCGCGCACCGCAGTCACCATCGGCGCGTGCGGCTTGCCCGCCACCTCGGCAACGGCGCCGGACGCTCGCTCGATTGCCGCAAGGATGGCTCCCCCGCCGGGCACCGCTCCCGTTGGCGTCGGATAGGTCGCGTCGTCGTTCGTCGCGAGCAAGCGCGCGCCGCCGGCGACGGCGTCCGCCGCGATCCGAAGGCGTTCGTACGTGAAGGAGCGGTCGAGTCCGACCAGCACGACGTCGGCAGGACCCTTCGTGATCACCTGCGCACCGCGCGCCTCGACGGCCTCGACGATGCCTTGTCCCCCGCAGACCAGCACCCGTTCCCCCGCCGACAGCAGCCCCCCTGCAACATCGGCCGAGGTCACGACGTCGCCGCGTGCTGCGATGCCGTGGCGCGCCAGCTTCTCCTCCACCGCCCACGTCGGGTCCATCGAGCTGTTGGTGCAGAACAACACCTGCTCCCCCGCCTGCCGGAGCCGCGCGACCGCCTCCGCGGCGCCCGGGATGGGCTGGTCCGCCAGCCAGATCACGCCGTCGAGGTCGAGTGCGAAGCCCACCTTGCCAGCCTGACAGACTCGACCCCATGGCCCGCTTCGAGCCCTTCGCCGCTCTGCGCTACGACCTTGACCGCTGCACGCTCGCCTCGGTGATCGCGCCGCCCTACGACGTGATCGACGCCCCCCAGCGTGCGACGCTCGCGGCGCGGGATCCCCACAACTCCGTGCGCATCGACCTGCCCGCGGAGGCCGACGGAGAGGGTCGCTACGCGCACGCCAACGCGCTGCTCGAGGCGTGGCGTGCGGACGGCACCCTCGTCACCGACGCTCGACCGTCGTTCACGGTGTATCGCATGACGACCACCGATGAGGACGGGATCGAGCGCCGGACGACGGGCGTGATCGGCGCGCTCGAGCTGCGACCGCCCGGCACGGACATCCTCCCGCACGAGCACACCACCCCGAAGGCGAAGAGCGACCGTCTCGACCTGCTCCGCGCCTGCCGAGCAAACCTCTCTGCCATCTGGGGCCTGTCGCTGGCGAAGGGCCTCACTGAGCTCCTGCCCGTGGACGAGCCGCCGCTCGCCGAGGCGACCGACGACGACGGCGTGCGACACACGGTGTGGCGCGTCGAGGACCCGCAGACGTGCGCTTCCATCGCCGCGGCGGTGGCCGAGCACCCGGTGGTCGTCGCCGACGGCCACCACCGCTACGAGACCTCGCTCGCGTACAGGGCCGAGCGCGAGGCGGCCGATGGCCACGCCGGCGCGGCCGGATCCACGATGGCCTACGTCGTGGAGCTCGTCGAGGACGAGCTCAC
This sequence comes from Microthrixaceae bacterium, assembly GCA_052390255.1. GTDB lineage: Bacteria > Actinomycetota > Acidimicrobiia > Acidimicrobiales > VFJN01 > VFJN01. The sequence goes on along the minus strand of JBQTHC010000014.1, from coordinate 17,971 downwards.
CGTGCACGCCATCCACCGACTCCTCGACGGGCTGCCGCCGGACCTCGACCTCGAAGCGGCGCTGACGCCGTGGTTCGAGCCGATGGGCCCACCGAGTGGCGACACCCCCGTGAGCGCTGAGATGGTCGCGACCGCCTGCCTCACGCTGGTGCTGCCCGACCGCGAGGTGCTGCTGCGCCCGCGGCCCGAGGCGCTCGTGGATGCACGGGACCTCGACTCCAGTCGTCTCGATGTGGCTCTCGCGGCGCTTCCCGCGCACGAGCTGCGCTACCAGCACGGCGTCCGCAACGTCCGCGAGGCGGTCGCCGACGGAAGCGCCCAGGCGGGCGTGCTGCTTCGGCCGGCGACGGTCGCGCAGATCGAGGCCACCGCGCACGGCGGTGAGCGCATGCCGCCCAAGACCACGTTCTTCCACCCGAAGCCGCGGACCGGACTGGTGTTCCGCGAGCTCTGAGGATCGGGGCTCAGCTCCCGCGGGTGATGCTGACCTCGGTGGGGTTGGCAAGCATGTCGAACACCGCCGAGTACTTGGCGCCAGCCGCGACCAGTGCGTCCTTCTGGGCGTCGTCGCACTCGGCGTCGACGTCGAACACGAGGCTCACGTTGCTGAAGCCCTTGCGCACGTCGGGGTCGATGCCGAGGACGCCCCGCACGTCGATGTCGGCCACCACGGTGGACGAGACACGGTTCAGCTTGATGTTGCGCGCCGCCGCACCCGTGGCGATGCCTGCAGTGACGCAGGCCGCGAGTGCGTGGAGCACGTACTCCTGGGGCGTGGGGCCGTGGCCGTGGCCCAGCGTGGGATGGTCGGCCTTGAAGGCGAACTCCTGCACGTGCTTCTGGTCGGCGCCGACGCCATACCACTCGTAGATGGACGACTGGCTGGCGGTGCCCTCGACCCACTCGTTCTTGGCGGAGAACTTGAACTGGGCGAGGTCGCCGTTCTCACGGAACCGCGCGATGGCCCCGAACATCTTGTCGCACGGGACCCCGTTGACCTCCCCTGTGGCGGCATCAGCCATGACCAGACCTCCGTATCGTCGACGAGTGCGGCAACGGTACCAATCGCCTCAACTCCGCGCATCGGAGAGCGGCCGGACAGTGCCCGCTAGCCTGCCGCTGGATCTGAGACGGAGGACGGACCATGTCGTGGGAGATGGTGGACGAGGGCTGGGGCCGGCGTGCCGTCGACTTCGCGACGCTCAACGAACCGTCGAACTGCAGGGAGTACGTTGCGGTGCACCACCGCCTCGGCATCGGGCCAGGCGATCGGCTCCTCGACCTCGCCTGCGGCTCCGGGCTCGCCATCGAGCTCGCACGAGCGCGAGGGACCACCTGCTTCGGCATCGACGCCTCGACGCGCCTGGTGGCCGTCGCCCAGGACCGCAACCCAGGCAGCGACATCCGCGTCGGCGACATGGCCGCGCTTCCCTGGGACGACGAGTCCGTCGACGTCGTCACCAGCTTCCGCGGCATCTGGGGCACCACCCCGGCCGCCGTGGACGAGGCGCGGCGCGTCCTCGTTCCGGGTGGGCGCCTCGCGCTCACGGTCTGGGGCAACGTCGGCAAGTCGCCGGGAGCATGGATGCTGACGCCGGTCCTGTGGGCCGCTCAGGAGAAGGTGCAGCACCAGGCCGATATGAACACCCTCGGGCGCCCGGGCGTCGGCGAGGCGTTCCTCGCCGAGCGCGGGTTCGCGGTCGACGAGCGGTTCGCGGTCCCCTTCGCGTGGGAGTACCCCGACCCCGCCACCTACGCGCGGGCGGTGGCCGCCACGGGTCCGGCCTACGAAGCCATCCAGGACGTCGGCGAAGACGCGTTCGTGGAGCGAGCAACCGCGCTGGCGGAGACCCACGTGCGCGACGGGCTTCCCCTCCGGGGGGAGATCGAGCTGTTCGGGTACATCGGCACGAAGACCTGATCAGCCGCTCGCCGCGAGGTGACGTTCCAGGTGGTCCGCGAGGTCATCGGTGTCGTCGGCCGCCCCATGGATGAAGCTCGACTTCCGGCGCCGCAGGAACGTGCCACCGAGGAAGTACACACCGGGCGCGTCGACCACGCCGCCGTCGTGACGCAGCCGACCGCCTGCATCGAACACCGGTAGCTCCACCCACGAGAGGTCGGGCCGGAACCCAGTGGCCCACACGACTGCGCCGATGTCGCCGCGCGTCAGGTCGAGCATGAGCGGCGTGCCCGGCGCCACCCGGGTGGCCTCGTAGCGCTCGGGGGCCGCGATGTCGCCGTCGAGGCCCTGGGAGGTGATCCAGGCGTCGATCTCGTCGAGGAGCCGGTCGAGCTTCTGGTCGGCCAGGGCGCAGTGGTTGCCCAACCCCCCGGAGAACAGCGCCACCCCGTCACGGATCCCGCCGAGCCGCCCGCGCAACGACACGCCCGCGTCGGTGAGGCAGTTGAGGTCGAGCGTGCGTCGCTCTGGTGTGCCGATCAGCTGTGGCGAGGCGATGGCGCGCGCCTTCAAGATCTCCTCGACGTCGTCGTAGCGCTCGTCGAGGCGTCCGATCGCATCCATCCAGTGCTGGATGTCGCGCCCGCGATAGGTGCGCGGCATGCGAACGTGCTCGCCGACTGCCAGGGTGACGGGACGTCCCGCGGCGTGGATCTCGTCCGCGAGCTGGATCCCGGTGGCCGCCGCTCCGACGACCAAGACGCCCCCCTCGGGGAGCTCGTCAGGGTTGCGATACTCGAGCGGGTTGACCGTTCGGACCCCGGCGGGCACGGCCGCGGCGCAGTTGGGGACGCTCGGCAGTGCGCTGGCTCCTGTGGCCAGGACCACGCTCCGACAGCGCCACGTGCCCTGGTCGGTCACCACCTCGTAGCCCCCGTCGGTGCCACGCACGGCCGTGACCGTGGTGCCGGTCTGGACAGGGGCATCGACCATCGCTGCGTAGCCCTGGATGAACTGGGCGATCTCCGGGCCGCTCATGAACCCGTCGGGATCGTCGCCGTCGTAGGCGACACCCGGCAGACAGGTCTGCCAGTTCGGCGTGAGCAGGGTGAAGGAGTCCCATCGCTGACGCAGCCAGGAGCTGGCCACCTCGCCCCGCTCCAGCACGACGTGGTCGATCCCACGGTCGGACAGGCGCTTGCTCATCGCCAGACCGCTGTGGCCGCCGCCGATGATCACGGTGGTCGCGACGTGGTCAGGCACGAGGCGGAGTCTGACAGATCACGCCTGCTCGCCGACCTCCCAGGTCGCGCCCGAGCGAAGCAGGCTCTCGAGGTTCCCGCGGCCCTTCTGCTCGACCGCGGCGTCCAGCTGGCGCTCGACCTCCGCGGAGTACTCGAGGCGGTTCACCGCGCGGAACACCCCGATCGGCGTCGGCTCGTACGGGCCGCGCGCGAGCCGCGACAGCATGAACGCGACGCTCGGGTCCGTGCGCGTCTCGTCGTGCACGAGCAGCGCGTCCTCCCCGACCTCGGCGACCTCGACGATGCGCGCGCCGTGCTGCGCGTCGATCACAACGCCATGCTCGCCGTTGGCACCGAAGCGGATCTTCTCACCGTGGCGAAGCGGGATCAGCATGTCGTCGCGCACCGTCTTCGCCGTGACACCTTCGAAGGCGGCGTCGTTGAACACGTTGCAGTTCTGGAAGACCTCCACGAACGCGGCACCCGGGTGGTCGTGCGCACGCTGGAAGGTCTCCAGCATGTGCGCGCGGTCCATGTCGTGTGTTCGCGCCACGAAGCTCGCCTCGGCCCCGATCGCGACCGACAGCGGGTTGAAGGGATGATCGAGGCTCCCGAAGGGCGTCGACTTCGTGACCTTGCCCACCTCGCTGGTCGGCGAGTACTGACCCTTGGTGAGCCCGTAGATCTGGTTGTTGAACATCAAGATCGTGATGTTGATGTTGCGCCGCAGCGCGTGGATGAGGTGGTTGCCGCCGATCGACAGCGAGTCACCGTCGCCGGTGACGACCCACACGTGCAGGTCCGGGCGCGCCATCGCGAGACCCGTCGCAACGGCCGGCGCCCGCCCGTGGATGGAGTGCATGCCGTAGGTGTTCATGTAGTACGGGAAGCGCGCCGCGCATCCGATGCCGGACACGAACACCGTGTCCTCTCGGCGTACGGCAAGGTCGGGCATGAGCAGCTGCACGGCGGCGAGGATCGAGTAGTCCCCGCAGCCGGGACACCACCGCACCTCCTGGTCGCTCGACCAGTCCTTGCGCTTCGTGGTGGGGATCGCGACGTCGGTCACCGCAGCCCTCCGAGGGTGTCGAGGATGGCCTGTTCGAGCTCGCCCGCCGTGAAGGGGACGCCCTGGATCTTGGTGACCGAGCGAACGTCGACGAGGAACTCTGCGCGCAGGAGGCGCGAGAGCTGACCGAGGTTCATCTCCGGCACGAGGACCTTCGGGTAGCGACGCAGCACGTCGCCGAGGTTGGTCGGGAGCGGGTTGAGGTGCGTGAGGTGCACCTTGGCGACACGACGGCCTGCCGCGCGCACGCGACCCATCGCGCCATCGATCGCGCCCCAGGTGGATCCCCAGCCGACGACCAGCAGCTCTGCGTCCTCCACGTCGCCCTCGACGGTGACCTGCGGGATGTCCGACGCGATCCCGGCGATCTTCGCCGCCCGGAGGTGGACCATGCGCTCGTGGTTCTCCGAGTCGTAGCTGACGTTGCCGGACCCGTCCTCCTTCTCGAGCCCACCGATGCGGTGCATCAGACCTGGCGTGCCCGGCAGCGCCCAGGCACGAGCCAGCGTGTCGGCGTCGCGCAGGTACGGCCAGAAGACCTCGCTGCCGTCGTCGTTGGTGTGGTTCGGTTCGGTGGCGAAGGTGGTGGAGATGTCGGGCAGCGCGTCCACCTCTGGCAGCAACCACGGCTCGGTACCGTTCGCGAGGTAGCCGTCGGACAGCAGGATCACGGGCGTGCGGTACTTCAGCGCGATCCGCGCGGCCTCGATCGCCACGTGGAAGCAGTCGCTCGGGCTGTGGGCCGCCACGATCGGCAGCGGCGACTCGCCGTGACGCCCATAGAAGGCCATCAGCAGGTCGGCGGCCTCGGTCTTGGTGGGCAGACCCGTCGACGGGCCGCCCCGCTGGATGTCGATGATGAGCACCGGCAGCTCGAGGCTCACCGCCAGCCCCATCGCTTCCGCCTTCAGCGCCATGCCGGGGCCACTCGTGGTGGTGACCGCGAGGTGGCCGCCATAGGCCGCGCCGATCGCCGAACCGATCCCCGCGATCTCGTCTTCGGCCTGCAACGTGCGCACGCCGAAGCTCTTGTGCTTCGACAGCTCGTGGAGGATGTCCGACGCCGGCGTGATCGGGTACGAACCGAGGAACAGCGGCAACCCTGACAGCTCACTCGCCGCGATCAGACCCCAGGCGAGCGCCGTGTTGCCGTTGATGTTCGTGTACGTGCCGGGCGGCAGCCGCGCGGGATCCACCTCGTAGGGGTGGTCGAAGAGCTCGGCTGTCTCACCGAAGGCGTGCCCGGCCTTGAACGCGGCGATGTTGGCGTCGCGCACCTGTGGCTTGGCGCTGAAGCGCTGTTCGATCCAGGCGATCGTGTCCTTGACGGGTCGCGTGTACATCCACGACACGAGACCGAGCGCGAAGAAGTTCTTGGATCGCTCCGCGTCTCGCGGCTTGACGCCGAGGGGCTCCACCGCGCCCTGCGTGAGGCTCGTCATCGGCACCTCGAACACGGTGTAGCCGTCGAGGCTCCCATCACCGCGAGGATCCGCGGTGTAACCGGCCTTGTGGAGGTTGCGCTCGTCGAACGCGTCCTCGTTGAGGATGATGGTGCCGCTCTGCTCGAGCCGGGGGAGCTCGTTGCGCAGCGCGGCAGGGTTCATCGCGACGAGCACGTTGGGAGCGTCGCCCGGTGTGGTGATCTCGTGATCCGAGATGTGCACCTGAAAGGCAGACACTCCGGCGAGCGTCCCGGCCGGCGCGCGGATCTCTGCAGGGAAGTCGGGAAGCGTCGCGAGGTCGTTGCCGTAGAGCGCGCTGGCGCTCGTGAAGCGGTCACCCGTCAGCTGCATCCCGTCGCCGGAGTCGCCGGCGAAGCGGATGATGACGCGGTCGAGTCGCTCAGGTGCTGGCGGAGCGCTCGCGCGCTCAGCGGTGTCGGACAACGCTGTCCACCCTCCCCTTCGCCGCGCCGTTGCGACGAATCGTCAACTGCCGACGACCCTATCGCCGCCCGCCGCACCTCAGGTGCACGCCCCCGGAGCCGCGTGACCCACCGGCGAGGCCTAGCCGCAGTGCGGACTCGCCGGACAGGCGGAGGCAGGAGCGCAGCGACGCCCGGAGCCGCGTGACCTACGTGATGGAGGCCTCGAAGATGCTCTTGATGGAGGCGTCGAGCACCGCATCGAACTCCTCGTCGGTCTGCGCCGCGCTGAGGCCCTCGGTGAGCGCGCGCGAGAAGCTCGCGACCACGCCGGCGTTGCGGGCGAGACGGTCGTTCGCATCCTCGCGGGTGTAGCCGCCGGAGAGCGCGACCACCCGCAACACGTTCGGATGCGCGACGAGCGGTGAGTAGAAGCCGTCGGTCTCCGGGAGCGTCAGCTTCAGCATGACGGCCTGGCCGGCCGGGAGCGCGTCGAGCTGGGCGGTCAGTGCCGCCAAGAGAAGCGCCTCGGCCTCGGCCTTCTGCGGGCTGTGGATGTCGACCTCGGGTTCGATGATCGGCACGAGCCCAGCCGCGAGGATCTGTCGGCCCACCTCGAACTGCTGGTCGACCACCGCGGCCACGCCGACCTGATTGGCCAGCTTGATGACCGAGCGCATCTTGGTGCCGAACACGCCCTTGGCCACCGCGCGCGCGAGCAGCGCGTCGAGCTCAGGCATCGGCTTCATCACCTGCGCGCCGTCGGCCTCGTCGGCGAGGCCCTTGTCGACCTTGAGGAACGGCACCACGCCCTTGACGGACCACAGGTAGTCGGCGGAGTCCTTCCCCTCGATCTGGCGATCCATCGTGCCCTCGAAGAGGATCGCGCCGAGGATCCGCTCGCCGGTGAAGCTCGGGCTCGTGATGATGCGGCTGCGCATCTCGTGCATCCGGGTGAACATCTCGTCGTCGTTGCTGTACGCGTCAGCGCCGACGCCGTAGAGCTGCAGCGCCTTCGGCGTGCTGCCGCCGCTCTGGTCGAGGGCGGCGATGAAGCCCTTCCCGGCCTTGACCTTCTCGAGCTGTGCTTCGTGCATGGAGGATCCCCTGTGGGTGCCGATCGTGAGATCCCCATCATCGCGGACCTCCCGGGGAGCGTCACAACCCGAGCGCACAGGCCCCCGGGTGCGCTACGGGCTCCCGAGCGGGTCGATCGCCTGGCGGACCTGTTCGAGCGCACGGCGCGCCGCGACGCGCCGCCGCGTGGGGATCACGCTTGTGGCCAGCACCTCGGTGCGGCTCTGGGTGGACCCGCCGGCTCGGAAGAAGCGTCGACGGACACGACCGATCACGAGCACCTCCAGCCCGCTCGCCCAGGTTGCAGCGGCGCTCGGGGCGGCGCTCCACACCACGGGTACGGACTCGAGCGGGAGATCGGGCACCCGCACGGCGAGATCGAAGGAGAGCACCGCCTCACCGTCCGCTCCGGTGCGGACGACAGGCGCCTGGCGGAGGACACCGACGACGAGGGACAGGTTGATGCCCGATTCGGGCAGGGATGACCGTTGCACTGGGACCTCCGGCAAGACGGCGGACGTACGCGGAGGGGGAAGGAGCCGCATCGTAGGAGCGGCGGTGTGACAGCCCTGGCTGGGCCTACAGCCGGCCGGCGGGACCGTGTCGTTGGCGCGAGAAGCGCCCGATGCCCCGCGCCACCGCGGGGACAGGTGCCGCCACGCCCGTCGTCGCGCGCTGACCGCCGCCGAGGGCGCCGAGGAGCTGCGGGGCCCGCGCGAGGGTCCGACCGGACTCGCGATAGGCGTACGCACCGAGAAGGATCAGTGCGAGCGCCGCGATCCGCCGGGTGGTCGGGTTCTCGAGGGCGTCGGCCAGCCGTTCGAGCGGTGGGCGGTCGACGGTCCGGCCGTTCCCCGTCGGCTCGAAGCCCACGGTGTCCAGCGGCGGGTCGGTGAAGGATCCGTCGACGTTGCCGAAGTCGTAGCCGCCGGAGTCGTAGTAGTCGCTCGGGGGATTCACGAAGTCCGGAGACTCGTAGGGAGGTGGGGGCTCGGGCGCGGGCGATGTGACCGTGAGCGCGTCGGCGCCGGGCGCCTCGAAGGCGATCTGGAACGGGGTGCCGTCCCCGCCGTAGGGCACGAGCAGCACGTCGTAGTAGTCGCTGTTGGGCGACTTGAACGTGTCCGGAAGGTCCCACTGCATCGTGGTGCCGTCCGTGCTGAGCGTGCTCCTCACCGCGAGGTTGCCGCAGCCGTGTGCGGGGCGGGCCGACCAGGCCTGGTCAGGGCCCGGAAGCCAGTCCGACAACGACGGGCATGCCCTCACCCCGGGCGAGGGGGTGGAGCCGGCTGCAAGGGTGAGCTTCAGGATCGCTCCCCCGGCGTCGCCCGGGTCGAAGCGCAGGGCTGACATCGCGCGGATGCCCGTGGGATCGGCTGCCACGAGGAGACCACCATCGGGTGCGGGGCTCGGCGTGGGTGCCCCCGTACCGGGATCGGGCACGGTGACGTCCGGTGGGACCGTGGGGATGGGAGCGGGCGGGAGCGTCGGCGGGGGTGGGACCTGCGCGCCAGAGGCGGGGGATCCCGCGATCGACGCCGGCGTGGCCACGCCTGCGCCCTGTGCCTGCATGGCGCTCTCGTCGGACAGCGGGACGTCTCGGTACCACCAGCCGACGAAGACCGGCTCCTCCGCGCCGCCCGCCGGAACGAAGACCAGCGCCACGGCGCCGATCAGCGAGCAGGCGGCGAGAAGACGGCCGGCGACGCGCCTCATGGTGTGCCGGCCTTGAGGGGCTTGCGGCGGCGGCGGACCGGCGCCGCATCCTCGCCCGCCTCGCCGTTCGATCCGTTGGCGCCCGCTGACTCCGCGGCCTTCTTCATGCTCGCCCCCGACCGGTTGATCACGTCGATGTCGCCACCGAGGTAGGCCGAGACCACCTGCGGGTCGCTGATCACCTCGTCGGGCGTGCCGACGGTGACGATGGCGCCGAGCTCGAGGGCGATCATCCGATCCGACACGGCGGTGATCAGCGGCATGTCGTGCTCGATGATCAGCATGGCGCAGCCGGCTTCGCGCTGGATCCGCTTCAGGAGCGGCCCGAGTGCCTCCGTCTCCCGCTGCGCGATGCCCGAGGAGGGCTCGTCGAGGATCAGGACTGTCGGATCGTGCGCGATGGACATCGCGAGGTCGACGATCCGACGGCTGCCGGTGGACAGCTCCGCAACGAACTTGTCGCGGAACGCTCCGAGGTTCATGAGCTCGATGAGGTCATCGACCGTGTAGGCGACGTCCTCTTCGCTCTCGAAGACAGACGGGAGACCAAGCAGCGGCGACAGGTGATCGCGCACCTCGATGTGGCGCTCGAGGCCGAGCGCGATGTTCTCCGCCACGGTCATCGACGGGAAGATCCGCGCGTCCTGGAAGGAGCGGCCGAGGCCGAGCGTCGCTCGGCGGTCCGCACCCCAGCGCGTCACGTCGACCCCCCGGAACCAGATGCGGCCCGAGTCGAGCGGAAGCAGACCCGAGATGAGGTCGAAGATGGTGGTCTTGCCCGCGCCGTTCGGGCCGATCAGGCCGAGGATCTCGCCGGGCATCAGGTCGAAGGTGACGTCGTTGACCGCGGTGATGCCGCCGAAGCGCTTGGTGAGCCCCTGCACCGCCATGACCGGCTCCCCAGGCGCGACACCCGCCTTCTCGGCCACGACCTGGGCGAAGGTCTCGGCGTCGGCCGCGGGATCGGGCAGGCTGGCTCCGTCGCCGGAGTGAGCGCCGGTCGCCTTGCCGGCCCCCTCGAGGAACACCGAGCGCAGGATGTCGCCACGCTCGAGGAGCTCGTCGGTGCGGCCTTCGAAGCGAACCTCGCCCTTCTCGAGGAAGTAGGCCCGGTCGGCCACCGTGAGCGCGACGTTCACCGACTGCTCGACCAGGATGATCGTGCAGCCCTGCGCGTGGATCTCGCGCACCATGTTGAGGAGCAGCTCGACGATCGTGGGCGCGAGGCCGAGCGACAGCTCGTCGATGATGAGGAGCTTGGGCTTCGCGACGAAGGCCATGCCGAGCGCGAGCTGCTGCTGCTCGCCGCCGGAGAGGTTGCCGGCCATCTGTCCCCAGCGCTCGCGGATGCGCGGGAACTTGTCGAGCACGTACTCGGTGCGGCGCTCGACGTCGGCGGGATCCTCATCACCGAAGAGCCATGCACCCGCCTTGAAGTGCTCGGCGACGGTGAGCGTGGGGAACACGGCCTTGCCGCCAGGCACCTGGACGATGCCCATCGTGGCGGCTTGGACGGCATCGGCATGCGTGATGTCGCGCCCGTCGAAGTAGATCGCCCCACCGATCGGGTCCACAAGACCGGAGATCGCCTTGAGGATCGTGGACTTGCCGGCGCCGTTCGTGCCGAGGAGCGCGACGATCTCGCCTTCTTTGATCTCCATGTCGACGCCGAAGAGGATCTGCACGGTGCCGTAGGCGACGTCGACGCCCTTGCAGATCAACAGCGCTCGCTCCCCTCCCGCCTCGAGCTCTTCGCGCATCCTGGCTGCCGCCGCGAGGCTGGTCGCCGCCTGGTCGGCGTCGCGCTTCACGGAGCGGCTCGCGGATGCACCGATGAAGCCCGCTGCGGCGGTGACCAGCGCGAGGGCGAAGGTGAGGCCCCGGTAGTTGCCCTCCTCACCGCCGAAGAGGCTGAAGAAGAGCACGTAGGAGAGGCCGCCCGATCCGTAGATGAGGATGGCCCAGGCGTAGGACTGCGACCGCACCCGAGGCGGCGCGACCATTCCGACCACCGTGAAGTAGGCCGGCTGGTAGCCGCCGACGCCGGCGGACACGAGGAACGCGCCGACGAGCGCCACGACCGACATGGGTGACACGGACAGGAGCACCATGCCGACGGCGAAGGGCATGAAGGCACCGCCGATGATCACCGGGAGGCGCCGGATGTCGCCGCGCTCCGAAGCGGTGGCAGCGAGCCGCGCTCCCACCGCGAGGCCGGCCACGAGGCCGGCGCCCCCCAGGAACTGCACCCAACCCCGCCCCTTGGCGTCGAAGCCGTAGACGCGCTCGAAGTAGAGGCTGAGCAGGGTGTCGAGCTGGAAGGTGCCAAGGCCGAAGAAGAACGCACCGAGCCAGAGGCGCCGCAGCGTCGGCACTGCGAAGAGCTGACGGCGCGCCTCGGCGAAGGGCACGGCCGCCTCGCCTTCCTGCGCAGCGGCGAGCTCGGGGTCGATGCTCTCGCCCCGGGCGGGCTCACGAAGGCGCAGCGCGAACAGCAGCACGAGCGCGGTCGGCACTGCCAGCACGAAGAACGCTGCCTGCCACGAGTAGGAGGCTCCGATGTAGCCGGCGACAGGGCCGGCGATCGGCGCGACGGCGTTGGCGAGGCGGTGGGCGCCGAAGACCCGCGGATGTGCCTCTCTCGGGTAGTAGTCGGCGAGCAGGCTCGGGTGGACGACCTCGTTGATGATGCGCCCAAGTCCCGAGCCGAGGCGCACGAGGAACAGGAGGAACACTGCGCCGACGACGCCGGTGAGCATGGCGCAGATGCCCCAGAGGAACCCTGCGATCACCGAGATGCGCACGCGCTTGGTGCGGTCGGCGAGGATGCCCAGTGGCAGCGCGGCGAACAGGGTGAGCACGCCGGCGATCGCGCGCAGGCTGGAGAGGCTGGCGTCGGTCAGGTCGAACGCGTCGCGGATCTCAGGTGCGAGCGCGGCGAACGCAACGCGGTCGAACTCGTCGACGAAGTTGAGGACGAAGAGCAGGCCCAGCGGCAGAGCGGAGACGCCGAGCGTGATCCCGGCGAGGCCCTTGCGGCCGGTCAGCACCGACCCGCTCGCGGCGAGCTCCTCGCCGGCCTCTTCGATCGCGGTGTGGGTGCTCATGCCGGCGCCACCTCCGGTGCGCGGTCCGCAGACGGTCGCAGGTGCGGGTGATCGGCCGCCGCGGACAGCGGCAGCGAGACGTCGCACACCGGGCAGGTGATGACGGGCTCGGACAGGACGTCGAAGGCCCCTGCCTCGACCCGCTCCTCGGCCTTCGAGATCACGTCCGCCTGGTCCTCGCCGGTCTCGACGCGTCGGTCCGCGAACAGCGACGGCACGAGGATGCCGCGCCTCTCCGAGACCCACCGCAGGAAGCTGTCACGGATCTGGTAGGCGCCCTGGGCAAACCCACCGGGAAGGAAGAGGAGGATCAGGAGCAGACCGGGACCGGTGACGAGCAGAGAGATGTTGTCGATGCGCTGGTCACCGAAGAGGTTCACCCCGTGGATCAGGAGGGCGCCTCCCACCGCGCCGGGCAGCGAGGTGAGCCCGCCCATCACCGTGGCGACGAACACGGCCACGGATGGGCCCACCCCGTAGGGCGAGGCGTCGAAGTTGCGCTGGTGATACACGAGCAGCACCCCGGCGATCCCGGCGATCGCCCCGGACACGGCGAAGGCGGCGAGACGCGTGCGGATCATGTTGATCCCGTAGGCCTGGGCGCCGCGGACGTTGTCGCGCGTCGAGATGAGGATGCGTCCGCTGTGGTGGCGACGGAACGACCAGGCGGCGGCGATCACGAGCGCAAGGATCGCCACGGAGAAGTAGTAGAAGTTGCGCTCGGGTTCGAGGTCGTACCGCTCCCAGAGAACGGGGCGACGGAACTCGAAGAGGGCGTCCTGGCTGGGTAGCACCGCCTGTCCGAAGCTGTACTTGCGCACGAAGAAGAACTTCTCGGCCGCGCCCGCGAGGGCAAAGGTGGACACGGCGAGGAACAGGCCTTGGACGCGCAGCGCCGGGAGGCCGATCACCACGGCCACGATCGCTCCGGCCAGGGCGCCGAGCAGGAAGGTGGCCCAGAAGTCGAAGTTGAAGTCGGCGTAGAGCTTGCCGGCGGTCATCGCACCCACACCCACGATGGCGAACTGACCGAGGCTGATCTGCCCTGCCCAGCCGGTGAGGATCACGAGCGACACGGCGACGATCGCGAACGGCGGGAGCAGGCTCAGCTTCGGGATCTCCGGAGAGGAGATCAGGAAGGGGGCGCCGAGCAGAAGGGCGACGGCCAGCGCCGCGAGCACGCCACGGAAGATCCGCACCTCTCGGACGCCCACCAGCTCGCTCGGCACCGGGCGGTACTCCTTGAGGGCCTGCCAGGTGGAGACCCCGGTGTCCTGGGCGCGCGACAGGCTGCCGCGCTGCGCCAGCAGCGATACGAGGATGAACGCAAGCATGATGGCGGCGGCCAGGTCGTTCGTGCCGTAGCGCGAGAGCACGGCGAACTCGAGCACGCCCACCCCCATCCCGGTGACCACCGCGATCGGGATGCTCTCCATGCGGGCGACCACGGCCGGAGCCAGCGCGAAGAGCAGGACCTGGTAGCCCAGCGACCCGTCGACGGGGATCCCAACGATCGAGGCTCGCAGGAAGATCGTCACCGAGCCGAAGAGACCCGCGAGCGCCCACGCGACCGTGCCGACCCGCTTCACCGGGATCCCGAGCAGCGACGCCCGGTCCGCGTTCTCTGCGGACGCGCGCAGAGCGATGCCCATGCGCGTGAAGCGGAAGAACAGCCCGAGCGCGAGGGCCATGGCGGCCACGACGGCGATCGCGAGCACGTAGTCGCCCGTGAACACCGTGACGCCGAACTTGTCGGTCACCTTGAAGCCACTGACCGGGCTCGGTACCCGCTGGATGGCGATGCCGTCCTCGGTGCCGACCCAACCCGGCGTGAGCAGGGTGATGTAGGCGAGGATCTGGCTGATCCCGATCGTGGCGACGGTCACGATGAGCCGCGGTGCGGTCGCGAAGCGACGGATGATCGTCACCTCGACTGCCGCGCCGATGAGCGGGCCGCCGAGAAGCGCGAGCGGCATGACCACCCACCAGTTCCAACCCCGCACGGCGATCAGCAGGGCCGCCAGCACCGCCGGGAACGCCCCAACCGCCGCCACCGCGAAGTTGATGATGCGGTTGGTGCGGTAGATGAGGATGAGGCCGACCGCAATCAGCCCGTAGAGCGCGCCAGCGGCCACACCGGAGGCCAGCGATCCGAGATCAGGGCTGAAGAACGCCGCGATGCCGATGCAATAGGCGATGCCGACCGCGACGGCCTTGCTGGCACGGGCCGCGGGCGCCTGGCTGCGAAGGGCCCCACCCACCTTGCGGGCCGTGGCGGCGGCCCGTTCGGGCAGCTCGCCGCCACGATCATGCGTGACGAGGGTCGTGTCGCTCATCGCGGCTTGGGCGGCAGGACGATCTCGCCGCTCCGCCAGCCGTTCACGCCGACCCGGCCGGGCTTCCACTGCACGTACGTGCCCTTCTTGTCGTTGAAGGACGAGATCCTCGTCGTGCTCCAGTAGACCTGGCGGACGTCCTGGTTCCAGGAGTAGCGCCCCGGCGAGAACTGCCGAAGCGTGTGGTTGGCATCGCCTCGCGGGCCCATCCTGAACGCGCCGGCCTCGACCGCCTCGGGCGTGAGGTTGGGCCCTGCAGCCTGGATCAGGCTCGCGGTGAGGTTGATGTAGTCCCAGGCAGCGGTCACCGAGTCGAACGGGGCGTTGCCCTGTCCGCCCCCGGCGTTCCACACCCGCTGGCCGGCGTCCTTGAACTTCGGCTCCTGGGCGTTGATCTGCGAGAGGCCGAAGGCATCCTCGAAGTTGCAGGGGCGCTGCGTGTTCGGGCACCCGAGGGTGCCCATGTACGCCTGCGACGCGGCATCAGCGTCCATGTAGCCGGACCCGACGACGAGGTTCTCCGGGTAGTAGTTCTGGTTCTGCTCCTCGGAGTACAGGAAGGCCGGCGCCACCAGGTCGCAGAAGCACATCACCGACGTGGCGGCGTTCTCGCCCGAGCCCACGGGGTTCATGCGCAGCACGGCCGCCCGGCGCTGCTGGTCGGCCGTGCGGATGTCCTGCTCGTAGAAGTACCAGTTCTCGCCGTAGCCGGAGCCACACTTGGCCAGCTCTGCCTTGAGGTCGATCTCGACGGTGGCCTGGTTCTCGGGGTCGTTGGTGCTGATGACGCCGAGCTTTCGCACGTTGTTGCGGAAGTCCTGTGAGGGGTTCGCGGACCCGGCGTACTTCGCGACCTTGCCCTTCAGGTTGGAGCACCACCATCGCCCGGCGTTCTGTGCCAGCGCGGTGCCCGACATCTGGACGTCCCAGTGGTAGGGCCGGAGGCGCTGGTTGTACTCGTCGCGGAAGTGCCAGCCGCCCACGTTGAGGACCTTGAGCTTCGAGAGCTCGGAGAAGCACTGCGAGCACAGCGAGGTGTTCCAGTACACGGCGAACGGGTTGAGGCTCTCGACCATCTGCTTCATCTCGGCACGCAGGCAGTCGACGGCAGGCGGGATCGTGTCGCAGTTCCCTTGGAAGACCTTGAGCTCCACCTTGCGCCCATAGAGCTCGTAGTTGGCGTTGATGAACTTCTGCGCGGCGGCCTGGAACGCACGGTGCTGGTCGATGCTCACGTAGGAGCCCTGCGCGCGCAGGATCGCGTCGACGGCATCGCTGCCCTTGCCGTAGTACTGGACGATCGTGATCTTGTCTTTGGTGACGCCTCGGTAGGTCGCCCCACCGTTGTCACCGGAGAAGCTCGGCGTGCACGGCGGCGCGTAGAAGTCGATCGCCGGATTGAACTGGCGACCACCGACGCAGTGGCTGGTGTCGCCTGGCGGCGGGCCGCCGGTGCCATCCGTGCCTCCCGAGCCGCTGCCGGCCGAGCCGCTGCCGGCCGAGCCGGAACCACCCGAGCCTCCGCCCGAGCCACCCGTCGCGCTCGAGCCGTCGGTGCCGGTCGCCCCGGAGCCACCGGTGGAGCCGTCGCTTGCCGCATACGACCCGTCGCTGCCGCTCCCTGACCCTCCCGCGGCGAGGTCGCCAGCCCCCGGTGGCCTCGAAGGCGCAACGGCGATGATCAGGAGCTGCGCAGCCACGAAGGCTGCCAGCGGAACGAACCTGCGGCCGAGAGATCGCTGCACTGCATCGCCCCCTGATGGAACGTGGTCAGCCCACCACGGCGGCTCCGCGGCGGTCCTAGCGGTTCTCTATTCGACGTCGGCGATCAGGACCCTTTAGGTCAGCCGGAGCGCTCCGAGGCCCCGACCCTCGGGTTCTTCCGAGATCAACCCATCTCACGCGCGAAATGGCACGGATGGGCCATCTCCGGATAGTCAGCGCAAGGCGCGGAGACGGGCGTCTACGTCACCGAGGTCTGGGTCGGCCGCGGCCACGATGCCGAAGAGCTGACGGGCCCGCGGGACGTTCCCCGCACGTTCGTGCAGGTCCGCGAGGGCATAGGTGACACGGAGGTGATGCGGTTGAGGCTTGCGCGCCGGCGGCTTCGCGGCTTCGAGGGCGGCGATCGCATCGGTGAGCTGGCCCTGGTCCGCGAGCGAGCCGGCGAACACGATCCGGCCTTCGGCGACGAGGGCGGCGCTCGGGGAGACGCGCCGGAGCTCCTCCCACAGCTCGACGACCTTCGCGTGACGACCGAGCGCTCGATAGCAGTCGGCGAGCACTGGATGCTGCTCTGTGCTCCCGGAGAGATCACGAAAGGCCTCGAGCTCGGCCACGGCGAGCTTCCAGCGCCCGAGCCGGTAGTAGGTGAGGCCGAGGAGCTCGCGCACGGACTCTGCGCTGGGCGCTGTCTCCGCAAGCGGTCGCAGGAGGCGCCGGGCCTCATCGAAGCGCTCCCGGCGAAACGCGCGGGTCGCGTCCTTCAGGCGCTCCTCGAGGCGGTCGACCTTCGCCCCACCGACCGCTCTTCGCAGACTGGGATCGGACGCGCTGTGATCCTCATCACTGCGGGCGGAGGCGCGGCGCGGCGCACGCCCGCGCCCAACCGCGCCCTCCGCTTCATCCCGAACCACGCCTTCGTCGATCCAGACCTCCGGTTCCCAGGCCTCCGGACCCCGCGCCTGGCGGAACGCGTCCGAGGCACCGGTGCGCTGACCCTCGTCCCGGATCCGGCCGGCCCCCTTGCGGGCGACACCGCCCCATCCGGCCTGCTTCGCGCGGGCGTCGTCGCCGCTGCGGGCCTCGGCTCGACGCTTCCACGCGGGGCCCTCGCCCGAAGCCGGCGCGCTCGGTCGCCCCGTGCCGGCTCGCGGCGGCTTCCCGCCGGCCCGCGGCTTGCCTCCCGCGCCCTCGGTCCGCGCCGGTCGGTCGGGACGACCGCGGCTACCAGGATCAGAGGGCGAGGGCTTGGGCATGGAGGAGTGATCCTATCGGGGCCGAAAAACGACGAAGGACCCCCGCTGACGGGGGCCCTTTCGCACGTGAGAACTCGGCGGCGTCCTACTCTCCCAGGGCCTCTCGACCCAAGTACCATCGGCGCTGGAGGGCTTAACTTCCGTGTTCGGAATGGGAACGGGTGTGACCCCTCCGCCATGGCCACCGAAACCTGTTGCCAACGAGCGCAGCCGGTTGGACGGCGCAGCTCCCTGGAGAACTCCATAGCGAGCACGAACAATTTTGTCGATCCAAGCCCTCGGCCGATTAGTACCGGTCGGCTGAACACATTGCTGTGCGTACACCTCCGGCCTATCAACGTGATGGTCTGTCACGGGCCTTACCTGGTTGACCCAGTGGGAAACCTCATCTTGGAACGGGCTTCGTACTTAGATGCTTTCAGCACTTATCCCTTCCGCAGGTCGCTAACCAGCAGTGCCCTTGGCAGGACAACTGGCACACGAGAGCTGCGTCCATCCCGGTCCTCTCGTACTAGGGATAGCCTTCCTCAAGTTTCCTCCGGCTGCAGCGGATAGGGACCGAACTGTCTCACGACGTTCTAAACCCAGCTCGCGTACCGCTTTAATGGGCGAACAGCCCAACCCTTGGGACCTGCTTCAGCCCCAGGATGCGATGAGCCGACATCGAGGTGCCA
>JBQTHC010000013.1:0-3682 GCA_052390255.1 Microthrixaceae bacterium | reverse complement strand
AGCGCCTCGATCTGGGTGAGGTCCGACAGCGCGACGGCGCGCTCGGCCTGCCGACCGATCACCGACCAGGTGCCACTGTCGTCGCGCTCCACTCGGTACCCCTCCGCGACGGGCCGGTGCACCACGAACGCCTCGGGCTCGGGGAGCTGGGCACGAGCGTCGGCCACCGCACGCGCCATCATGCCGAGAAGCGGACGGATCCCGGAGCCGGTCACCGACGCGATGCGCGGGCCGTCAAACGCGACCTCGTCGGTGGCGAGGTCGGCCCGCGATCCCACCTCGATCCGAGGGCGCTCGAGCAGGTCGGGTTGGTAGCGCCCCAGCTCCTCGAGGAGGATGCGCGCCTGCTCGGTCGGCGGATGCGGTGCCGTGGGGGCGAGGTCGAGGAGCAGCACGAGCACGCGGGCGCGCTCGACGTGGCGTAGGAACTGGTGGCCGAGACCGCGACCGTCGCTCGCGCCTTCGATCAGGCCCGGCAGGTCGGCGACGACGAACTGCGTGTCGTCGTCGAGGTGAACCACGCCGAGGTTCGGCTCGAGGGTCGTGAAGGGATAGTCCGCGATCTTGGGCTTGGCCGCGGAGATCACCGAGATGAGCGTCGACTTGCCGACGCTCGGAAAGCCGACGAGCGCGACGTCGGCCATCAGCTTGAGCTCGAGGCGCAGCCAACGCTCCTCGCCCACCTCGCCCTGCTCCGCGAACGCCGGAGCCCGTCGACGGTTCGACAGGAAGCGAGCGTTGCCGCGACCACCCCGACCACCCTCTGCGGCGAGCCAGCGGTCACCGGGACGCACGAGGTCGGCGAGCACCAGCCCGTCTTGGTCCTTCACGACCGTGCCCTCGGGCACCATCGCGACCACGTCGTCGCCGCCGTGGCCGTGCTTGCCTTTGCCCTTGCCGTGCGTGCCGCTCTTGGCGCCTCGGTGCGGATGGTCCTTGTACGCGATCAACGAGGAGACGTTGTGGTCGACCACGAGCCACACGTCGCCCCCAGGCCCGCCGTCGCCCCCGTCGGGCCCGCCCATCGGCGTGTGCGCCTCGCGCCGGAACGACACGCACCCCGCGCCACCGTCACCGCCCTTGACGTGAAGCCCGCACTCGTCGACGAACTGGGACACCCGTTGAGGCTACGGGAGCCGGGCCTGACGGAGAGAACCGCCGGACGTCAGTCGCAGGTGGCGGGAGAGCCGGGGCAGCTCACCGTGACCGTGGTCGCGTCGCCGCCCGATGGCGTCCAGGAGAGGCCGGTGCCCGTGATCGCAGTGATGTCGAACTGCGCGGTCGGCTTCGAGTCGTTGATGTCGGTGCGCTGCAGGGTGCAGGTCCCGGACGCTGTGGTCGTGCAGGACGAGGTGACACTGGGGGTTGGCGAGGACCACGTGCCCTGCACGAGCGCACCGGGGACCGGCACGCCCGCGCTGTTCACCACGGTCACCGTGGCGTTCGCGATCCACTTGCTCCCGTTGTTCGACGCGGCGGGCGTGGCCGTGAGCGAGCTGGGATGCACCGCCACGCTCGGGGTCGTCGTCGTCGTCGTCGTCGCGGTCGTCGTGGACGTCGTGCTCGCTCCAGGGTAGTAGGCGTTGTCGCCTGCGCTCCCCACTCGGGTGCCGTCAGACGCGAGCTCGCTCTTGCTCGATGTCTGCAGGCGCGAGATCGCCCCGATCGAGACGACGAGCACCAAGGCGACGGCCATCGCGTACTCGACCACCGTTGCCCCGCGCTCCGCGTCGCGCTCCTTCATGACCATCTCCTCATCGAATCAGCTGCACGAACCGGTTCTTGTTGACGTCGAAGGGCGCAGTGTCCGCGCCGAGGCCATTGGGAAGGCTGTTGCGCGGCAGCACGAACGCCGTGATGCCATCGGCCTTGTTCTCCGCCGAGGTGTTGGTGTACCCGAGGCCCGGCTCGAAGTCGTGCGTGCAGCTCCCACCGGAGCAGCTCCCCCCGAGGAGCCGCTGGAAGAAGATCGGTCGGAACCCAGCGAACCGCGTGATCGAGTTGCCGTTGGGGAACGCCGCGTTCAGCTCTGGCACGTAGCCGAAGCGCGCGGTGTACTGGATGTCGTAGAGGTCAGGAGCGTCGGTGGTGCTGCTGTTGCGAGTGAAGATCGGGTCGGAGCAGGCGCCGGTGCAGCCGGACGGGGGATCGCCGACCGGGGTGATCGCACCGTTGGCATCCCAGGTGACCCCGTTGTAGTGGCTGATGCAGCGCCCGATGAGCGCCCGCATCTGCTCCGCCTTCGTGGGGAGGTTCTGCACATACGACTGGACGTCGGCAGGCGCGGTGGGGAGCGAGGAGTAGTTGTTGGCGAGCACCTGCGTGAAGATGGACTTCGCGCACGAGTTGGGGACGTTCGAGCCGGGGGGGAAGGACGTTGGGAGGAACTCCCACAGCGGGTTGTCGTCGAGGATGTGCCCGCCCACGTTGGTCGAGTCACCAGCGCCGGAGAAGACACCGGTCCCCGACCGCTGCAGGCGGCCACCGAGACCGTCGGAGTAGCCGGAGCCCGAGTAGATCGCGTTGCCGAAGTTCTGGGGGGTGTTGCCGGTGAGCGTGTAGGCCGCGTTCGGGCGAGCGGTTCCGCCACACGGCGAGTTGGTGTCGACGACGTCGACGGCACCGTGGGGAGAGCCCCCATACGTGCTCAGGTCATGGTCGACGCCCACGGCCGCGTTGTTCTCGTTGCGCGGGCGCTGGCCGCCGCTGCCGCAGTCGAGGGTGGTGTTGAGGTCGGCGCTGCCGAAGTAGGCGAAGTCGAGGTAGCCGAAGTTGCCCGAGGACGGACCGTCGCACGGGGGTTCCGAGTGACCGCCTGGACCCGTCTTCACGCACACCTGACCGTCGCCTCCGCCCGCGCCGGCGCCGAGGCCGAAGGGCAGCACCGCGCCGAACCCTGACCGGACGAGCCCCGCGATCGCGAACGCGTTGTGCGCGTACCCCGAGATGCCGATCGCGCCCCCGAACACGGATGGGTGGTCCCGCGTGGGGATCCGGACCTGGATCCGGGATCGCCCGACGTTGACCGTGATGCAGTTCGCGCCCGACAGCGCCGTGTCGACGTTGTCGGGATCGGTGATCCCCGAGCAGGAGTTCCACTGCGCGTCGCTGAGCGTGACACCGAGCGTGCCGTGCGCGAGGTCCTTCACGACCGAGGCAAGGCCGGAGTCGTTCAGCGAGAAGCTCTGCGTTGCGCCCAGCGAGGCGGTGTCGGCAGCGTTCTGGTCGTTCCGCCGCGCGGAGTACACCCCGCCGAGGTCGACCGCGAAGGCGGCGAAGGTGAGCAGGACGAGCAGGAGCAGTGCCGTGAAGATGATCGCGAGCCCGTCATCTCCCGACGCGCGCGACCTCATGGACATGCCTGTGCCGATCCCATGGAGCCCCAGGTCGCTGTCTGCTCGAAGCGGCTGTCGACGCTGCTGGACAGCGTCTTGCCGTTGAGCGCGAACCCGAGGAAGCCCGTGAGCTGATCGAGCGGCTTGGTGACGGCGACCGTGAACTCGTCGCCGATCGCACCGGTGGAACGAGTGAGCTGGACGCTCACGTTGCTGCCGCTGTCCATGCGGGCGCACAGCTCGTTGACGATCTGGGTGGCCTGATCGCTCGGCGAGGGCGACGCAGTCGTCTTGTAGTTGACGGCGGCCAGTCGTGCACCCTCGCGGGCGCCGTGGCGCACGTCGAG